>CALGYY010000196.1 GCA_937934705.1 uncultured Bacteroidota bacterium | reverse complement strand
ATGCTTCTAAGAATACATCCTGACAATCCTGCAGAAAGACAATTGAGGATGGCAATCGATTGCCTGCAAAATGATGGTGTCATTATTTATCCAACCGACACGGTTTACGCATTGGGTTGCAGCATTTATAAACCAAAGGCACTGGAACAGGTGGCCAGAATAAAGGGGATACGTCTGGAAAAAGCCAATTTTTCTTTTGTATGCCACGACCTCAGCAATCTTTCTGAATATACCCGCCCGATTCCAAACCCCGTTTACAAGCTGATGAAAAGGGTGCTCCCCGGCCCTTACACCTTCATTCTTGAGGCCAATAACAATGTCCCCAAGATCTTTCAGCACAAGAAAAAAACGGTCGGAATCAGGATTCCGGATAATAATATTGCCAGGGAAATCGCCCGTTTGCTGGGTAATCCTATCATTTCCACTTCAATTTATGACGAGGATGATATTATCGAGTACACGACCGACCCGGAACTGATCTATGAGAAATATAACCGCATTGTGGACATGGTTGTGGACGGCGGATACGGTGATAATGAGGCCTCAACCGTGGTAGATTGCACCGGTGATGAACCTGTAGTGATCAGGCAGGGCAAGGGCGAACTTTAAGCTGATTTCCAGAACAGGGCCAGCCAGATACAGGGCGGTTCGGATGAAGTGTAATCGACCCGGTGGCGGACATGGGCCGGAAGGTAACAATATGTTCCCTCCACCATTTCATGTACTGAACCATCTTCAAAAGATAATCTGGCACTCCCCTGAAGCAAAATGACCCATTCATTTTCATCCTGATCGTACCATTCACAGGGTCTGGTGGTTTGTCCGTGACTGATGATGCGTTCGATACGCAGATCCTTTTCCTTCAGGATTTCCTCCACGAATTCCTGATCACCGGGGGGCAATTCAAGGGGACTGAAGAGGTTCTTCATTCTTTTCCTTCAGTTTCAAAAAAAGCTTCTATTCCCGGATAATTCAGGTGCTGACGGGCCTTTTCTTCATCCAGCATATAATACTGCACCTTAGCCTGGCAAGCAATTTCTCCATCAGATGTCCGCAGTTCAGCATCTACCGTTGCGATCCTGTGCCGGAAACTTTCCAGCTTACCGCGGATCAGCAGCCTTCCCTGATCAAGGCTCACTTTACGAAGGTATCTCACATCCATACGCGAGGTTACACCTCCGGTCTTTAGCCTCGTCATCACCACCCAGGAGGCAACCTCGTCAAGCATTGTCGCCTGTATGCCTCCGTGCAGAACATTCTGAAAACCCTGAAAATTCGGATCCGGCTCCCACTCACTGAAAATGAACTCTCCATCGTCAAAGAACTCCATTCTCAGTCCGTGCTCATGATCCGGAGAACAGCCGATGCAATAATAGCCCGGCAAATGACGGAAGGGGTTCAGTACTTTTCTCTTCATCTGCTCATCTATTCCGGTTAAACCTCAACGCCCATTCTTTTGCCGAAATACTCAAGTGCCTCATGGATCAGTTCCTTTCTGATCAGTCCTGTCGGATCCTTGGTTTCGTAGATTCTCTCAGGAATGTTCTGATTCCGGTACGAGAAACCTTCCCTTACCTTAAAGCGGAATTTTTCCGCGTGTATCTTCCGGCCAATCTCCATCAATTCTTCTTTCTGATAAGGGTAACCCATAAAGGCCAATGCCCTGCTTACAAGGTCAATCTTGTAAATCCCCCGCGCGAAAAAGCAAATTGCGATGGATGACAAAACCTGCCTCAGGGATTCTTCTTCAATCAGTTTGTCAATAATGGTTTTCGCATCAAGAGGTGCATTGATGAGCTCGTTGATATCAAGCGAATAACCAGCATTGTCTAGATGACTATGTCGTGCACCGATGAGATATCCAATGTATGCCGCAGGTCCTGTGTGATATCCGGGCATCTCGTTTTTGCCAAAAGCCATCGAGAATTCTCGACCCCCGAAGACGGATGATGCGTGGTCAACACCCCTGGCAACTGCCTCATAAAATTCATTCGGTTGACGGATGATCTTCTTCAGGAATTCAGAATAGGCCAGATGATCGCCCCATTTCAGAACAATTCCGTCTGTCTCTTTTTCCCCGATCATCCCTTTCTCCTGCATTTCTGTTGCCCAGGCCATGACAACCCCTGTACTCATAGCATCGATCGACAACTCCTCAACTTTGTCGATCAACACCAATAACTTGTTTACATCCGTGATCCCGAGCATGGTTCCCAGGCTATAGATCAGTTCATAATCGTAACCCACGAAGGTCGTCTTGTAGAAATAGGGATCATCTTCGTAAGGTTCACGCAGGGTCGCCACATGGATGCAACTGACCGGGCAATGGGCGCAGAAAAAACGACGAACCAGAAAATGCTGCGCAATCGTTTCACCGGTGATATTGTCGATCCCCTCGATACTGCTCTGCTTCAGGTTCATCGTCGGAAGACCGTTGATGGCGTTGAGTTTTCCTATGTTTTCAGCAGTGCCAAGATCATGGTATTTCTTCATGACAGGACTGTCAACAGCCGCCTTGTAGACCTCATCATACAAGTTACGGAATGCTTTGCGGTCTGTCACAGGGATAGACCTTTTCCCGCTGATGACGATTCCTTTAAGCATTTTACTGCCGAACACTGCACCCAATCCCAAACGACCAAAATGCCGGTAGGTTTCAGTGGTCACTGATGCATAAGCCACCATACGCTCACCAGCCTGTCCGATTCTCATGATGGCCCGAAGCCCCGGGAATTTTTCACGCTCCCGCATAACGCGGGCGGCAGTGAAACGGGAACGCATGCCCCAAAGGGTAGTGGCATCCCGGAAAAAAACCTTGTTGTGTTGTATCGAAAGGTACACCGGAAAATCGCATTTCCCCGTGATTACGACCGCTCCATATCCGGCCATTCTGATGGCAACAGCAGAGCGTCCACCGGCGTGACTCTCTCCGAGATCTCCCGTAAGCGGGGATTTATACATGGCCACCGTTTTGGATGCCAGCGGGAGAACGCCAGTGAGGGGCCCAACCGCCAGAATAACCGGGCTCGAAGGATCATAGGGATCTGTCCCTTCTTTACAGTTTTCGTGAAGCAATTGTGTGGCTACTCCCGTGCCGCCGATGTACTTCTCAAACAAATCGCGGCGGTTTTCAATCCTGAAGCTCTTTTTACTCAGGTCGATATATAATACATTGTTCAGACTATCGTGTTCTTGCATAGGGATCAGATTAATGATAAGCCAAAACGTCTAAAGGGCAATATTTGGCACAGACTCCGCAATGAATGCAGATCTCCGGCTTGTTTTCATCTTCATTCCAGAAGACGGCATCAATAATACAGGCGTTTTTACAATTACCGCAACCGATACATTTGGCAGAATCCAGCCTGACGCCACCCTTGTCCCTCACTATAAGTGCTCCTGTAGGACAAACCTTGGCACATGGAGGATCTCCGCATGCAGCACAAACCACTATGGTGAACCCTTTGGAAATTCCTCCCTGGGATCTGACTTCAATACATGAATTGATCAGTCCGCCTTCGCCGGATCGTCTGCTGCATGCGAACATACACAGCTGACAACCGACGCACCTTTTCAGATCAGCAACGCTTAGTTTCATGTTACGGAATAATATTTACTTCGACTTCTTTTTATTCTTCAACAAATCCAGAATCTTTTTTCGGCATTTCCCTACCACTTTCGGATTCATCTCCTCCGGATTCAGTTCCATTTTTTCAAGTTTCTGCTGAATTCTGATGCCGAGATTAGCAATGACGTGTTGTCGAATCTTTTCATCTGCGTCATGGATAGCTAATCCCACTGTGAAAGCATCAATATCTTTGAGTGCTTTACGTAAGGCCGTGTTTGAATATGCTGTGATAGAGGCGAATTCCTGCATCAGGCTGAGGTCCGATGCCCGGCTGCTTTTCCCGCTTCTTGCTTTACTCATAGTTTTTTTTGTTTTCTGAGCACGGCCGGAGGGTGGGGTATTCTTTTTAATCTTAGGTTTTGCCATTTTCTTTCGTTGCGGTTCACTGCTGTTGATCTTACTTTCACTGCATGCATCCTTGATCCTGATCATGAAGTCAGATAAAATATTCATGTAGTTGACATAGGCTTCATACGGTGAATTATAGGGATTGAAATACTTGTGAACATCCCCGTCGCTGAACCACTTGGTGCACATATAATAGAAATGGTCGCTGGTCTGTAAGAGCCGCCAATCGCGCAATATTCCAGGATCCTGACAATTCTTGACTGTTGCCTCAATTTCATACAGGCGGTTAAAAGCGTCATCCTGAAGGTCGTTGCCCAACCATGCAGTGAGATCACGTTCTTCATCAGCCCAGGAGATCGGCCATGGGACATGGATGGCACCAACAGGCTGGAGTCTCATACTCACTTCAGAGGGCGTGTGAAAGCGGAAGGGCGAATGTGAAAGAACACGTTTGGGAAGAGCCCTCATGAAGTCAAAGATGCCTGTTTCCGGCCACTGGTGCTCTCCGAAGGTTTCATAGTCCATGAACAGATTGATCGTTTCCTCTGCGGCATCCTGCGCATTCAGCCAATCAACGTACTTTTCGGTGGTCAGTGGCCATGAATCCCAGCTTTGCTGTGAAAAGCGAAATGCAATGTCGTCGCTGAGTCTGAAGTTTTTCAGAAGAATATGAAGTTTCGGGTTAATTGAATTGCAATACATGTAATTGGGACTTTTCCAACCCAATACGTGTTTTGCACCTTCAGTCAGCATGGTTTGGAATCCTTTTTCGGCGACCATTTCTCCAATGCCGTCACTGTATATCAACTCAGTATTCCTGAAGGTCAGAGGATCCTGTCCGAAATATTCTTTAACCATATTCCTTTGCATGTCGATCTGCCTTCCGAATTCATCTTTGCTTCTGAGCGCTGAAAGGGAGTGTGAATAGGTTTCCGCAAGGAACTCAACACATCCGGTAGCGGCTAGTTTCTGAAAACTTTCAAGAACTTCCGGGGCATATTGGCGGAACTGATCCATCGCTACTCCTGAAATGGAAAAACTCACCTTAAACGAAGTTCCGTATTCTTTGATCAGGTCAAGCAATAGCTGATTCATCGGAAGGTAGCACTTGGCTGCAACCCTCTGCATAATATACCTGTTACGGTAATCGTCGAAATAGTGATGGTCTTCTCCAATATCGAAGAACCTGTATGTCCTTAAGCGAAATGGCTGGTGAACCTGAAAATAGAAGCAAAGAGATTTCATGATTATGCTGTATTTCTGATTTTCAATATTTATGTACTACCGGGATACCAAACCCTCATAAACCCAACGCACCTTCATCGCCGCGTTTTCCCATTTCAGTTTGTCGACCTCAATACGACCGTGTTTTCTGAACATTCGTGACAACGCATCATAGTGCAGCAAGCCGTATATCGCGTCCGCCATATCATCAATGTCCCAAAAATTAACTTTTAAGGCATATTTTAATACTTCTGAAACACCTGATTGTCTTGAAATGACCACAGGGACATTAGAACGCATGGCTTCCAAAGGACTGATCCCGAAAGGTTCTGAAACGGAAGGCATCACGTAAACATCACTCAGTGCGAACATCCGGTCAACTTCTTCGCCTTTCAAAAAGCCGGTAAAATGAAAGTGAGTGGAAATCCTGAGTTCTGCTACACGACGGATGATTTTGTTCAGCATGTCGCCCGAACCAGCCATCACAAATCTAACGTTAGGGTCTTTCTGGAGAATTTTATGCGCGGCTTCAACAAAGTAGTCAGGCCCTTTCTGAAAGGTTACCCTTCCCAGAAAAGTCACCACTTTTTCCTTAACATTCTTCCTGACCTCCATCAATTCTTCATTGTCTGCCGGTTCTACCGCATTGTGAACTGTCACCACTTTTGAAGGATCGATCCCATAGCGGTTAATGACAATATCGCGGGTGAAATGACTCACCGTAATCACCTGGTCTGACGCCTCCATGCCTTTTCGCTCAATATCATATACATTTTGGTTGATATGCTCACCAGACCTGTCAAATTCTGTTGCATGCATGTGAACCACCAGGGGCTTCCCGCTGACCCGTTTGGCCGCGATACCGGCCGAATAAGTCAGCCAGTCATGTGCATGGATCACGTCAAACTCAGCGGTAGCTGCGATAGAAGCTGCGACCAGTGCGTAACGCGAAACTTCCTGCATCAGGTCGCTGCCATATTTTCCTGAGAAAGTATACCGCTCTGAGAAAATGCTTTGTTTTTCATTGCTGCCGTCAAAAACTTCGGAGGAGTGCATCTTCTCAAATTCCTCCGGGTCAACATAAGGCAGGATATTGGAAGATACTTCGAGAAAGGTGATTTGCTTCCAGAATTCCTGATACATTTTTTGTCTGATATCAATGCTGACATCACTGGCGTTGACCAGCCTGACGGCTTCCTGACTCTCGTCACCAAAGGCCCTGGGAACCACGAACAGCACCTCAATCCCGTGGCGGGCCAGCCCCTTCGTTAAGCCGAAGCAGGCCGTACCCAATCCCCCGGTTATGTGGGGAGGGAATTCCCAGCCGAACATTAGTACTCTCATCCTTCAGATTATTATTTAGCTTTTTTCATTCCCTTCAGCATCATGTCTATCCTCAATAACTCAGCAACACTCCATGCCTGTGATGGTGCCCCTCCAGGTTTGTGAGGCGGGTCTCCGTCATACACCTCCGAAATGCTTCCGATACCGTGTTCCTTCATAGTGCATTCGAAACCATCGTATAAACGCTGAATCGCCGCTACACCCGCTTTCCCGTGTATTCTTAACCATGCTTCAGCGTAATGTCCCAGCAACCAGGGCCACACAGTGCCCTGATGGTATGCTGAATCCCTGGATTCTATGCCACCCGTATACTGGCCTTTGTAATCGGGGTGCTTGGGCGAAAGCGTGCGCAGGCCCCGGGGGGTAAGCAACTCTTCCCTGCACCGGTCAAGCACAAGTTGTCGGATCTGTTCACTTAAGGGGGTATAAGGCAGACTGGCAGCAATAACCATATTGGGCCTGACCGACCAATCTTTATCGTCTCCGTTCACAACATCGGCGAGGTAGCCCTTATCTTTACTCCAGAAAGCGTCTTTAAAAACCTGAGGGAATCCTTCAGCCAGGGTCCCCCATTCACCTATAAAAATATCATCCCCGTCAAGACGCGCCATCTCAAGAGAGAACATTACAGCGTTATACCATAGGGCGTTGATCTCAACAGGCATACCTGTTCTGGGAGTTACCGGCTTACCATGCACAATCGCATCCATCCAGGTTAGCGCGTAACCCGCTTCTCCTGCAGTGATCAGTCCGTTCGGTTTCATTTGGATATTGAATGAAGTCCCCTCACGATAACCTTCCAGTATCATTTTCATTTTAGGCCCATACTTTTTCCAGATCGTCTTCTGACTTTTTGTATAAGCCGTGTATTTCTGTAAAGCCCAGAAAAACCATAATGGAGCATCGACCGAATTGCACACAGCATCCGCCCCGCTTCCCATATTGGGAAACAATGGGCCTTTCAGGTCTGCCAGCATGGTATCAATGACCTCCTCACAGGTTTTTGTGTCACCCGTAGTGAGCGTCAGGCCGGGTAGTGCAATAAATGTATCCCGCCCCCATCGTCCGAACCAGGGAAATCCAGCAATAACCTCGACTTTCTTTCCTTTACGCACAAAAAACTGTTGGGCGGAATTGATCAGGCAATTTCTGAAACTATCGCGGGGAATACGCTTCTGGATCTCAGAAGTAAAAAAGCGTTTAAAAGAAGTGGGGTTCTCTTCTGCAAGACTGGCACAGAAAACCAGACTCTCACCCTTTTTCATCGGGGTTTCAAAATAACCGGGAACCAGAAGGTCTTCGTGACAATCGTAACCGCGCTCGGCCTCTGCCAGATATTCTATGTTGTAATACCAATGAGGAACATGTATATATTCCGCATCTTTAGAAAATTGCATATTCAGGAAGCTATAACCCGGATATAACCTCATCGTGATCCCGTTTTCAACTTTCTGATAGCGGGTATCAGCATTGATATTGGCCCGGGTCAGGCGATGACGTTGTCTGAACGCAAGAAAAGGTTTAAACCGTATTGTTGTTGGAGAATGTGCATCGATTAAGGTGTACCTGATTAACACTCTGTCAGACTCGCTCGAAAACAGCATTTCCTTCGTCAGGACCACACCTCCGACACGGTATGTCAATTTCGGTATGGGTTCCCCAACAAACTCCCTTATGTATTTGTGTCCCCGTGGATTGTATTCATTCACTCCGGGATATTTATGGAGTGCAAGATTGAACTCGGCATCATGTTGTATCACGGTTTCATCGATGGTTGAAAGCAGAACATGATTCTCCCCGTCGACCAGGGGCTGAGGTGATACCAATAAACCGTGGTATTTTCTTGTATTACAGCCTATTATACTAGTGCTGGCATATGACCCTGCCCGGTTTGAGCGAATGAGTTCCCGGTTCAAAGAAAACTCCAGATTGATCAATTGCAACTTGTCGAAGGATATGTAGCTCATTGTGAGTCTTATATATTTATATATGACTGTGTTTAATTTTTATATAAAAGCACGTAAAGAAATGTAAATCAATTTTATATTGTCTTTCTGAGATGTCTGCGAGCTTGTTTTCTGATTCTGAAAATAAGTTTATCAATCACTTAGTCTTTCTCTGAATTAAGTCCTAAATGTCGTTTCGGCAACAAAAATACACATTTTTCACGACATATATTAACAGGAGATTAACAAATCATTGATTTTTCCTGTGTTCTGTTAATTGTTTCATTTTATGAACGTGTTCTTCGCACAGTTCCACTTGCAAAATCTACCTGCTATTCGTTACTTCGTTTCATTTGTGTAAAGTGTCTTTTCGTGTCACAATAGCTGCGGACGATCCGTGTACTTGATCTTCGCTTGATTCGTTCATGTCGTGTACAAGATCTTCGCGTTATTCGTATAATTCATGTACAAGATCTTCGTGAGATTCGTGCAATTTGTGTACTCAATCTTCGTGAGATTCGTGCAAACTGTGTACTTGATCTTCGCGTTATTCGCATAATTCGTGTACTCAATCTTCGTGAGATTCGTTTAATTCGTGTACTCAATCTTCGTGAGATTCGTGCAATTTGTGTACTTAATCTTCGTGAGATTCGTGCAATCTGTGTACTTGATCTTCGCGTTATTCGTATAATTCGTGTACTCAATCTTCGTGAGATTCGTGCAATTTGTGTACTTAATCTTCGTGAGATTCGTGCAATTTGTGTACTTAATATTTGTGAGATTCGCGCAATTTATGCCACAATACCTCTTCGACATTCGCTTTACATTGGATTTCGTTCATTCCGAGCATGAAAGTTTTTTATCATAATCACTTCAATTTATCATTGTGAGTATCTCCAATTTCCTCAATTTGAGGCACAAGGATTGGCGTTTATGAAATGTTTGACTACGCAGGTTCTTTCTGCTTATCTTTGTCTGCCCTAATGTTATGAAACTATGAAACATTCTCGTCTCGTCATTGTTTACTTTGTCACTCTGACTATCATCATTGGATCATGTGCTTCTGTTGGCGGAGGAAAGAAAAATATGAAGCATGAGTTTGAAAAAATGAAATGGATGATCGGTTATTGGAAACAGCAAAGCGGAGAAATGGTTTTTGCAGAAACATGGAACCGTGAATCAGACACACTGTTTAAAGCACATTCAATCACATTAATGGGCCGGGACACCATATTCTATGAGCAGATTCGTATTGAGCCGTCAGACGGAGAGATTTTTCTCTGGACACTATACAAAGTCGATGGGAAATCACAGGGGTTCGCCTATAAACTCATCAGGAATACAGGAAAAGCTGTAGTTTTCGAGAATAAATCTGTTCCGGGACAAAGCAGAATCGAATACCATTTAAGATCAGATGGCAGCGTATCCCTGTCATTGGCCGGTACAGATTCAGGAGAGAAAGTACTCGAACGCTACATGCTCAGAAAACTGGATTAGTTTACTTTTTATATCATTTGATAAATTCTTACTTCCCTGACTGCTAAAACAAAATTAAATGTATTTTTGCACCTTCAAAAAATAGTGTATGGCAAAGACTAAAGAAAAGATACAGAAAACTGAGGACCGCATTGTAGCAGTGGAAAGCGCTCTGGGAAAAGGTGAACAGTTCATCGAGAAGAATAAGAACCTGCTGTTCTATATACTCCTTGGAATCCTGGTCATCATTGGCGGCTACCTGGCCTACCGCAAATATATCAAGACTCCCCGTGAAAGGGAAGCTCAGGCTGCAATGTTCGGAGCTGAACATTATTTTGGAGTGGATTCACTTAAACTGGCTCTTGAGGGCGATGGTACTTACCTCGGTTTCCTCGACATTGTTGATGAATACGGATCCACTAAATCAGGCAATCTGGCCCGCTATTATGCCGGTATCTGTTACTTAAAAATGGGACAATTCGAAGACGCTATTGCTCAACTTGAAGAATTTGATTCCGATGATCAAATCATTGGACCCATGGCCATTGGGGCAACGGGCGATGCTTATATGGAGCTCAATGATCAGGATAAAGCCCTGGAGTGCTATCTGAAGGCGGCCGAAAAACAAAACAACGATTTCACAACCCCCCTCTTCCTTCAGAAAGCTGCCTGGGTATGTGAAATGAAGGGTGATTATACAAAGGCTCTTGAACTCTACGAAAAGATCAAAAAAGAACATTTCCGGAGTTTTGAAGCCAATGATGTGGACAAGTATATCGCCCGTGCTAAAGGCCTGAGTGGTCAGAGTTAATCAAATGCCGGGAAAGAAAAAGAACCTTTCAGCCGTCAGGCATATCGTCCTGCAGGAAGCGGAATCATTGCATATCGGAATTCTGGTTTCCCAATGGAATGAGGAAGTTACCTATGCCATGCGGGATGCTGCCGTTAAAACCCTGATGAGCAGCGGTATTAAAAAGAAGAATATACTGATTCAGGAAGTCCCCGGTTCTTTCGAGTTGCCGGCTGCAGCCCAGATGATGGCAGAACTCACGGATGTGAGTGCGGTGATCTGTATTGGTTGCGTCATCCAGGGAGAAACCAGACATTTTGAGTTTATCAGCCAGGCCGTTGCAAATGGTGTGATGCGTGTTGGTCTCGACCAGAAAATACCGGTCGTTTTCGGAGTACTTACAACGGATACGTATCAGCAGGCTCGTGAACGTGCAGGGGGAAAACATGGAAATAAAGGCGTAGAGGCTGCGGCTGCAGCACTTAAAATGATTGCCCTGAACGATTATTTCTTCGGACTTTTCGAACAGACATTATAGCAAACGCGGAATTCTGTGACAACACCGCTCAGATCTATATTCATGGGGACACCCGGCTTTGCGGTTCCTACTCTCCAATCCATGGCGGATCAGGGATTCCTTCCCTTATGTGTAGTGACTGCGCCTGATAAGCCACTTGGGAGGGGTTTGAAGGTACAGCCCTCTCCGGTCAAGCTTAAAGCTCTGGAGCTCGGTTTACCGGTTTTGCAGCCTCAGACTCTTGATGAAACAGCATTTTTGGATCAAGTCAGGGCACTTCATCCGGATCTTTTAATAGTAGTAGCTTTCAGGAAGCTCCCCGTCGGATTGCTGGCCATACCCCAAAAAGGCGCAATCAATCTCCATGCATCGCTCCTCCCTCAATACAGGGGAGCTGCTCCAATCAACTGGGCTTTGATAAACGGGGAAAAAGAAAGCGGCCTGACTACCTTCTTCATCGACAGGCAAATTGATACAGGTAAAATTATCCATCAGGATCGTGTTCTCCTGGATGATGAGATGAATGCTGGTCAACTGCATGATTTGCTTATGAGACGGGGTGCAGATTTAATGATTCAGACGCTTAGATCTGTGCAATCTTCAGAATATCAGTTAATTGATCAGGACGAGATCCGAGGGTCGCTTGTAGAACTCAAGAAAGCCCCCAAAATCTTCAGGGAAAATTGCGAGATTAACTGGATGCAAACAGCCAGGAATGTTAAAAATCTTATCAGGGGTTTATGCCCGTCACCAGGTGCATATACCTATCTTATTTCGCCCAGTGGTGAGCAATTCATGTTGAAAATTTATGGTGTCGACATCGAGATTACCCCAGCATCGAAGGTTCCTGCCCGTCTCGAAACTGACGCCAAGAGGATGCTGCGGATATCTTCAGGTGATGGATATGTTTATTTAAGGGAGGTTCAGATGCAGGGAAAGAAAATAATGTTTATTGACGAATTACTCAGAGGCTTTCCTTTAAATAATGATTGGCAGGTGCGGAATTCCGAAGGCAAACCTTCTGAAAAGCCCTGATCTAGGGGGTAGTTGTTAACAAAATGGCCGATTTATCAACAATCAGGGGTATTTTGGTGGAAAACACTTGCATTGTGGTTATAAATGCTTATCTTTGCCACGTGTTTACGTTTTAATTATTAATTCATTAACCAAAAACAGTTTAAAATGAACAAAGCACAGTTAATTGAAGCAATGGCTCAGGAAGCCAAGTTAACAAAAGCCGATTCAAAGAAAGCTCTTGATGCTTTCATCGTTGCTACCTCAAAAGCTCTGAAAAAAGGCGAGCGCGTTGCTCTCGTTGGTTTTGGTTCTTTTGCAGTTGCCAAGAGGGCTGCCCGTAAAGGCCGCAATCCTCAGACCGGCAAGGTAATCAACATCGCTGCTAAGAAAGTTATCAAGTTTAAGGCTGGTGCTGAACTTTCAAAGAAAGTTAAGTAAAATTGCTTCAAACTGCATAAAAAGGTCCTGGTCATCTGACCGGGACTTTTTTTTTATTTCTTTGTGCTGAACATCTCATCACCCTCATGGATTTCGCTAAACTGGCCTATCTCAATTGTATCAGCAACATGATCACCCCGGAACGCCTTTCAAAAATGAAAGAAGTGCTGAATGATCGCACACGCTTTTTAACTGTTGTGGTTGAGGATATTTACCAGTCGCATAACGCCAGCGCTGTCCTCAGGACCTGCGACTGCTTCGGAGTACAGGATGTTCATATCATCGAAAACAAAAATCGTTACGAAGTCAATCCCGATGTGGCCCTGGGATCCAGCAAATGGCTGGATATTACCAGATATAATGAACCGGATTCGGACAACACCAGGCTTTGCATCGACTCACTCAAGCAATCCGGATATCTTATTGTAGCAACATCCCCACACCGGGATGATTGTCTGCTCAGTGACTTACCGTCAGACCAAAAATTAGCTTTGGCTTTCGGTAATGAAAAAGACGGACTGAGTGAAACTTTGCTCAGGCACGCAGATGTCTATATGAGGATTCCAATGTCAGGTTTTACGGAAAGCCTTAATATTTCCGTCTCGGCTGCAGTATGCCTCTATAGCCTTACCTCTCGAATGAGATCTTCCGGTGTTTCATGGCAATTGAGAGATGATGAGAAAACCGATATCCTGACTCATTGGATAGAACAGACACTTTCTCATCCCGGGCTTATCAGGAAAGAATTCAACAAACGCTTTGAATCAGGGAAGGATACCTGAAGAGATTATTGTTTTTTTTATACATTTGCACCCTCGTTCAATCAAATAAAAACTCAAAGTAATGGGAAAAGGTGATAAGAAGACCCGCAGGGGTAAAATTTTCATGGGAAGCTATGGCGTTCGCAGAAAAGCCCGTGTTAAACAAAGCGCATTCGTTGCCAAACCTGTAAAGGAAAAGGTTAAAAAAGCCCCTGAGAAAGCTGAAATTAAGAAGGAAGAAATTGTTGCAGCCATCGAAACTTCAACCACAGTCGAAACGATTGAAGGCACATCTGAGGAAACTAAGGTGAAGAAATCAACCAAAAAGGTAGCAGAGGCAGGTAGCGAAAAAAAGAAGAAGACTCCCAAAGCTGAAACAACAGAAGGCGTTGAGGAAAAACCTAAAGCTAAAAAAGTAAGCAGTAAAAAAGCCAGTGAAGGTGAACCCCAACAGGATCTCTTTACGGAAAAAGAATAATCATGATAATACCAGGGATTTGTAGGCCGATCCACGCTCGGCAAAGTCCCTGTAGGCATCATAACTCGCAGCCGCCGGTGAAAGCAGACACGCTTTTGTCGGCGCTGTTTGTTTTTTTGCAATCAGGACTGCTTCTCCCAGACTGTCTACCATGAAGATCCTATGGTCTTCCTCAGGTATCATCAATTTCAGGATATGATGTATACGAACTCCGGCCGTTCCCATTAAAATAATGTTACGGGGACCCTCTTTTACAAGGAATTCTGCCAGAAAAGTGTAATCTATGCCCCTGTCAAATCCTCCCAGAATAATCGTGTCTACATGAGGAATAGAACGCATCGCAGCAATAGAAGCTTCCGGTATCGTCGCTATGGAATCATTATAGAAATCAACACCCTCCACATTCCCGATGTACTCCATGCGATGAGGTAAGGGTTTGAAGCTCCTGATGCCTGATTCAATAGTGCCCTTAGAGATGCCCCGCAACAAACAAGCAGTCACCGCTGCCATGATGTTCAGTAAATTGTGCTCCCCTTTTAAAGCGGTTTGATCTTCCAGGCTTATCTGACATGCCGGAATCCCGGGTATGTCAGCATTCACTGATGCGTCCCCACTGTTAACCTGACAGTGATTTCGATTATGACCGTACGTAATAAGTTTGCCCTTGCCGGGGTAACGACTGACCCATTTCATCAGCAAATCATCATCTCCGTGCACAATCAGGTAGTCGGAATCTGCCTGATTCCGCGCAATGTTCATCTTGGCCCTGAAATATTCATCCCTGCTGCTGTAATGGTCAAGGTGCTCTTCATAGAGATTCAGAATCACTGCAACCGAAGGTGAAACGCTCATCCTTTCGAGCTGATGAGAGGACAATTCACAAACAATGATGGTTTCTTCTTTAATCTGTTCCAGCAGGTCAAAAGGAGGGATTCCAATATTCCCTGCCAACACAGTGTCATCTGTATGTTGACGGGTGATATGGTGAATCAGGCTGCTGGTCGTACTTTTTCCCTTGGTTCCTGTGATCCCGATCATTTGCTTCCTGTACCGGGCAGTGAACAGAGAACTCTGCGTGTAAACACGAGCACTGTCAATTCCTGACAATTTCTGCCACGAAATTCCGGGACTCTTCATGATGACTTCGTACGCACCGAGTCCATCGAGATAAGAAACCCCGGTGATAAAACGAAGATGCTGATCCTCCTTAACCAGCGGAATGGATTCGATCGCAGGATTGAGGTCGTGTATGAACAATTCCTGTTCAGGTAAAACTTTCCTGATGGCAAGGTAAGAGGATTGCCCCTCACGCCCGAACCCCAGCAGGCAAACCTGGCGGTTCTCACAGATTTGTTTCAGCGTATCGAACATGGATTTCGGATTTAATTAATTGCAGCAAAGCGGGTTCAACGAAATGAGGTTCACCGAGCTTTGTAAATAAATGACTGAAGTCTGCAGCACAATGTTTTGTATATGCTTCGCTCTTCTGATAATGCTGAAGAAGCAGCGGCAGCGGGCTATCCTGATACTTTTTCATCCTGAGAATACATGCAGCATTCACCTCTTCGGTAGTGCCGATACACTCGAAAGGTTTTGAATAACTGCAACCTGTCAGTTCATCTAACGTCCCTGAAAGTTCTTCTTTTTGATAAAGATCTTCGCCGAAAATTGCCTGTAATGTCCCCGGATCAACAAAAGGAGAGAGGATGATATAAGTGAAAAGACACTTCGGACAAGCGCAACACCATGAATTGGTTTTGCTGCCGGTATTGCAGCTTCTGAAACTTCCGAAATGATGTTCCAGACCAGAGAAAAGCATGGCGATCTGAATTTCATTTAATGGCCGCAAAAGGCTGAAATACTCAACTCCTTCCAGTAAATGGGAGTTTACGTACTCTCTGAAATCTTTTTCAAATTCATATGATTTGCTGTACTGGTGATTGATACCGCTTCCGACAATAGTGGCCTCGTTGGCACTGCTCTCATTCGATAATGCAATGTGTCCCGTACCTGACAGAATAGCTGCCAGCAATCCATTAAAAGCCAGAAGTGCAGAGAAAGGAGTGTGTCCGTTCAGATATCCCAGCTCATTTAACTCCAGTAGATGCGGATCCAGTGACCTGAAAATTCTGAAAATATCATCATCTCTGTAACCCGATTTGTAGCAGCTTTCCATGGATGCTTCCCGTGGGTTAAGGATCAGTGGTGTGATTTTATATCCCGCTTTCCTGAGCATCTCCAGACTAACAGTACTGTCTTTTCCACCGCCTACCGGAACCAGAAATTGATCTGTTTTTTCAACTGTGTAACGCTGAATAGCAACATTTGTATCTGAAAAAAATTCTACCAGATCCGAACCCTGGGGCTCAAGACCATTCAGGTAGAAAAACTCTCCCAGACCATGCAGGAATAGTTTCTTCCACCACATCATCTGCTCCTGAGAAAGTTGCCGGTCTTTGATGATAAAGCAGCGGGGACAGGCTGTTTTCCAGTAACTGATCGATTCAGCCATTCCAATGTGAAAAGCAAGCTCATCGATAAGTTGCATCGGCAGGGTGAGACCTGAAGGAAAGAAATCGAGAGGGAAGTTAGTTGCCGGATAGAAATGGTGATCCTCGCCTATCGAAAAGTGGAATTTCAGATGCAGCCGGTTTCCCTCAATCTTCAATCCGTACGATTCAAACGTAAACACAGGATGCTTACTTCTCAACATTTCATAGTCCCGGCTCCGGTCGTTGATCTGATTGCTCATGTGAATCGAAATAAGCAAAGTTACAATGAAAATCCAAACCTTACCGGAAAATTGACAGCGCAACCATTTTCATTATAAATTTGTCTTCCTTTACCTTCTTTAATTACAGTTTCAATGGCCGGAAAGAGAGGAATAACCAAGCCAGCAGCAAAGCCTGCTCGTGGAAAGGTGCTGATCGCTGCACCTTTCCTGAACGATTTCTACTTCGGCAGGTCCGTGGTGATGCTGGCAGATCATGGTAAAGAAGGATCCTTCGGTCTGATCATGAATAAGCCGCTGGAATTGAATTTCAATGAAATTGTCAGCGGATTCCCGGATTTTAAAGCCAAAGTTTTTCTTGGTGGGCCGGTGAAATCCGATAATCTATATTTTGTGCATACTTTAGGTGACAGGGTTCCCGGATCCGCCCGTATTATTGATGACTTGTACTGGGGAGGGGATATCGACCTGGTTCAGGACATGATGCACAAGGGTGAAATCCGCACAGGCCAGCTACGCTTTTACCTGGGTTACAGCGGCTGGTCCCCTGATCAGCTTGAGCGTGAAATGGATGAATCCTCATGGGTACTTACCACTGCAGACAGCCGTACACTTCTCCGGCAGGAAACAACGGGCTTGTGGGCAGGACTCGTGAAGAAACTGGGAGGTGAGTACCTTGAATGGATCCATTATCCCACCGATCCCGGCCTGAATTAATTCTGGGGATTCACTTCACGGATATAAGTCTCCCGTGACCACCAGGGCGATATGTATTTATCACTGTGCTCTGAAGGTATAATATAGATTTTGCCTCCTGATTTGGTCAGTTTGAAGGTCAGCTTGTGAACCCATTTTCTGGCTTCACCCCAAACTTTGGCAGTCACCATCCCGTCTCGTGTGTAGGACTCTATACTAAAGCCATAAATAGAGTAATTATCAACTTTGTACGCGCTTCTGTCGATCCCATGTTGTTTCAGGTACTGAGGTGAAATACAATTCATCATCTCAATATATTTTGGTCCGCTTGCATGATCCATGCAAGCCAGAAAATCACTGACCTTCTGTTTTTCTTTTTGCCCCGTCTGGCTGAATTTTGCACTTCCGCAGGCCATCAGGCTGACGACGGCCATTAAAATGAGAATATTTTTCATAGGAGATGACTTTCTACAAAGGTAATCAAAATGAAGTTCAGATCAGGGTTCAATTTTATTACATTTATGCTCCTTTTGCGCTCGTATGAAATATCACTATTGCGTATTCATCATTCTGCCTTTAGTCTTACTGATGCTGGCCTCAGCCCCGCTCCAGGCACAGCATACACAAACCATACGGGGTCAGATTATCGACAGGGAAACAAGACAGGCCTTGCCGGGGGCTAATGTGATCCTGTTGGACTCAGAACCCTTCAGGGGAACCACTGCTGGCAATGATGGCCGCTTCCGTCTTGAAGGTGTGCGGGTCGGAAGGCAATCCATCAAGGTCACTTTTCTCGGGTATGAGGACGTTGTGCTTCATGAACTCGAGGTGATCTCTGCAAAGGAACTGGTTTTAAATATTGAAATGCAGGAGAAAGTATTTACCAGCAAGGAGGTCGTGATTACCGCCTCTCAGGGAAATGAATCGAATATTAATGAAATGAATATTATCAGTACCCGCGTATTTTCTGTTGAAGAGACTTCCAAATACGCGGGTGCATGGGGCGACCCGGCACGCATGGCATCGAATTTTGCCGGGGTGACCATTGTTTCCGATAAAAGAAATGACATCATTGTCCGCGGTAATTCTCCTATCGGCGTACTGTGGCGAATGGAAGGACTGCCCATTCCCAATCCCAATCACTTCGCTATTGCAGGTAGTTCCGGCGGAGCCATCAGTATGATCAACAACAACCTTCTGGATAATTCCGATTTTCTCAGCGGAGCATTCCCAGCTGAATACGGAAATGCCCTTGCATCAGTTTTCGACCTGAGAATGAGAAACGGGAATAATGAGAAATATGAGTTCCTCTTTCAGATCGGAATGCAGGGCGTTGAAGCCGGTGCTGAGGGTCCCTTTATTAAAGGGAAAACCTCTTCCTTTCTTCTGAACTACCGCTATTCAACACTTACTCTGCTCAATCTCGTCGGCATCAGAATCGTGGATGCCATTCCCAACTTTCAGGATATCTCATTGAAAATCAATTTTCCATACAAAAAAGGGAACATCAGTCTCTTTGGAATTGGTGGCAAAAGTATGGCCGTTGAAAAGCCGGAAAAAGATTCATTGGCCTGGGAGGGTCGCAACGACCGCATCGGCTATCAGAGCGGATCACAGATGGCGGTTGCCGGTATCAATTGGTTTCATAATGTGGGTAAAACAACCTATATGAAACTTGCCCTCTCTTCTTCCGTTTTTAATCCGCTGAATTCAGAAGACAGTATCGGGGATGACTACACCATGCTCGAATTATCGCGCTATACACAAACAGAAATGAGAAGCATCCTCTCACTCCTGTTCAATACAAAGCTGAATTCCAGACATATCCTTCGCTATGGTACCTCAGGCACCATGCTGCAGTCATGGAACGGCAGTTACTACTTTACCTACACAGCAGGCCCCCTGAAGAATATCGTCAACGAGAGCAATTTTACAATTTCATGGATGCAGGCCTTTTTTCAGTGGAAATATAATATAAGGGAGAATATATCGCTGACCTCAGGCGCACACTTCATGCATTTGTTGCTGAACGGAAAAACCGCCCTTGAGCCAAGAGCAGCGCTCCGCTTCGGCATCAGTGCTAACCATGCGCTCAGCATTGGCATTGGTATGCATTCTCTCATACAGCCTGCTGCTGTTTACTTTGCTGAAGTGCCTGCTGATAACGGCGAAACAGAAACTCCGAATAAAAGCCTGGGGTTTACACAGGCGATACACTATGTTGCAGCTTACGATTGGATGCTGACCGAGAATCTGCACCTGAAACTGGAAGCTTATTATCAGGGGCTCTCCTCTGTACCGCTGGACCCTGAACGTCCGGAGTATTCGCTGCTGAATTTCGGTACCGACGACAACATCTTCATTCAGTCACGTTTTGTTAATGATGGACTGGGAAGGAATTTTGGACTCGAGCTGACTGCAGAAAAGTTCTTCAGCAAAGGGAGCTACTTTTTGGTAACAGCTTCGCTTTTTGAATCGGAATACCGCGATTTCAACAATATCTGGAGGAATACGCGATACAATTCCAATTACTCTGTTAATGTCCTTGCAGGCAAAGAATTCAAGACCGGAAAAAAGAAAAACAGCACCATCGGAATACATGCCACCGCGGTGTATATCGGCGGTCAGCGCTATACCCCGATCGATCTGCCCGCTTCTCAGTCGGCAGGATTTGCAGTATTTAACGATTCCCTGGCCTATTCCTTAAGGATGAAGAACTTTTTTAAAATTGATCTGCGCTTCCGTTTCCGTTTCAATTCAAGGCGCCTTTCGCATGAACTGGCCCTTGAAGCGGCCAATATCCTGAATCGTAAAAACATCGAAGGGGTTTGGTACAACCGGAATACGGGTGAACTGGATTATCATTATGGCCTGAGCCTTATTCCTTTGGTTTTTTACCGCCTTGTTTTCTAGATTGATAAACAGGTATTAATGACCGGTTCGCTGCCGCCGAATTATTGCGTATCTTTGCAAACCCATTTCATCTCCCTGCTATCAGGCTACCCTTACTGACGATTTGATTTGATTTGGCACGACGTGGCGATCCACGGAACTAACCGTCAGATATGAAAATTTTGCTGGTTGCACCATGTCCACCGGGAGAGCAACGCCCAAAATCGATGGACATCCCTCAGTTGACCTTGTCGCTGATCGCATCCATGACACCTCCGGAGTACGAGGTGGAGATTTGTGAAGAAGTGTATGATGATGTGATCAATTTCGATGGGGATTAT
>CALGYY010000195.1 GCA_937934705.1 uncultured Bacteroidota bacterium | reverse complement strand
ACCGATACCGCAGCCATCGCTTCTGCCGTTTTTCACATGGACTACGACGACGCCTTTGTCGCCTATATCAACGGGGTGGAAATTGCCCGCGCCAATATCGGGGTTAACGGAACGCCGGTGCCATTCAATACCGCAGCTCTCAATGAGCATGAAGCCAAGATGTACAGCGGAGGGAAACCAGATGCGTTTCTCATGTCGGAATCTTTCGTGAAAAGCTTTCTCAGAAACGGGACCAATGTGCTGGCCATACAGGTTCATAATGTGGATCCCTGGTCTTCCGACCTGAGCGCACTGCCCTGGCTTTCACTGGGCATCAAGAACTCCGTCTACAACTACGGCCCTGTTCCTGCCTGGTTCCAGCTCAATGCCGCTTCTCTGCATACCAGCTTTAAACTCGCTCAGGACGGCGACAGCCTCTTCCTGATCAGCCCCGGGGGCAGCCTGCTCAGTCAGCGCGGCTACGCTTTTGTGCTACCCGACAATTCCTACGGCTGCCAGGCGGATGGCTCCCTGGCCCAGCGCTTTTTCAGGACGCCCACGCCCAATGCCAGCAACAACAGCGCCCAGGGCTTTTCGCAGTACGCCGAAGATCCCGTTTTCAGTCCCGACGGGGGCTTTCATCAGGCACCCCTTGTGCTGAACCTCAGCTCCGCCACCGCGGGCGCAGAGATCCGCTACACCACCGATGGCTCCCCTCCCAAGTCAAACAGCAACCTGTATTCCGGCCCACTGTCTGTCGATTCCACCATGGTGATCAGGGCCAGAACGTACCACCCGACCTATCTGGAAGGTAACATCCTCACGCGCACCTTTTTTATCAACGACAGCAGCTCAGCCCGTCTGCCTGTTATCTCGCTGAGTGTCGAACCCTCACTGCTGTTCGACCCCGTAACGGGTGCATACGTCAAAGGCCCGAATGCCGAAGCCTCTATCCCATTTTTCGGGGCCAATTTCTGGCAGGAAATTGAAATCCCCGCCCATATCGAATATTACGATAAGCAGCGTCAGCGGGGCTTTGAACAGAGTGTTGGGATTGAGATTTACGGTAATTACAGCCGCTCATTCCCCCAGAAATCCATGAAGATCATCGCAAGGGATGCTTACGGAGACGGATCATTCAGCTATCAGCTCTTCGGCAGCAAGGACATCCATTCCTTTAAGCAGTTCATCCTGCGCAACGCGGGTACCGACTGGAACAGCGCGCATATGCGGGACGCCCTTGTCCACAGCCTGGTTCAGACGGACACCGATTGTGATGTGATGGCTTATCAGCCTGCTGTGGTTTATCTCAACGGGCAATATTGGGGACTTTATAACATCAGGGAAAAAATTAACAAGCATTACCTGAACGACAATCACGATATCGACAAGGATTCTGTTGATCTTCTGCAATATAACGGGCTGGTGATGGAAGGTTCAAACGAAAGGTTCATCGAGGCGGGGCTTTACGTACTGGCCAATGATATGAGTCAGGCCTCCGCTTTTGAGGTGGCTGACTCCCTCTTCGACCTGAACAACCTGGCGGATTATTTTGCAGTGGAAACCTGGACCAACAACTGGGACTGGCTGACCAACAATGTCCGTTACTGGCGCGATCAGCGGCCGGGGGGTAAATGGCGATATATTCTCTGGGATCTTGATAATGGTCTCGGCGGTCCCTGGTCTTATACCTTCAATTCCCTCGACACCAACCTGAACAAGGTCTATGATTACACTTCACTGCTGTTCAGCCACCTCCTGGCCAATACGGATTACCGCAATTATTTTATAGATCGTTATGCGGATCTGCTGAACACCACTTTTACTTCCCAGCATTTCAATACTTTTCTGCAAGGCGTACGCGATACCATCGACGCGGAGATGCCCCGCCATTTCGCACGCTGGGGCAACGGTTTCAACCGGCCGGAATGGGGGATTCCGGGTTTCGGATCTTACAGCGACTGGAAGAACTATCAGCTCCACGAACTGGAATTCTTCGCCGGAAACCGGCAGATTACCGCACGCAATCACCTGCAGGAAACCTTCGGCCTCACAGCACAGGTCCCGGTTACACTGAATGTGGTTCCTGCAGGAGCCGGTGAAATTAAGATCAACACCATAAAGATCAGCGAATTCCCATGGGCAGGGATTTACTTTGATCCCGTACCTATCAGCATCACGGCGATTCCCAAACCCGGTTATACATTCGGTTTCTGGCAGTCCGGCATCTTCTATCCTGCTCCGGAAACATCTGTCAGTCTGAACTTTATTCCCGATTCGGCAGATGTTTTCACCGCATATTTCTTCGGAGCCCCCGACACGGCCAGGGTGGTGTTCAGCGAAATCAACTACCGCTCCTGGCAGGGCGCGGATGCCGGCGATTGGGTGGAAATCCATAACCCGGGAAACTGGCCCTTTGACCTTTCCGGATGGAAATTCAAAGACAGCGATGATGCCAACATCTTCGAATTCCCGGAAAACACGGTGCTGCTTCCGGGGGAATACCTCCTGCTCTGCGAAAGGCCCAACGACTTCGTACTGCAATATCCCGGGGTGAGCTGTTCTATCGGGAACCTTTCTTTCGGGCTGTCCTCCACCGGAGAGAGTATCCGGCTCATCGACCCGCAACTGCAGGAAATTCTCCGGGTAGATTTCAATAGCCTACCTCCCTGGACCACAGAAGCCAACGGGACCGAACGCACCCTGGAACTGCTCGACCCTGATGGTGAGCAGAATGATCCTTCCAATTGGTTCGCCGGCTGTCCGCTGGGCTCCCCCGGAGGACCATTCATCCCCTGTGAGAACGCGATACAGGAGCCGGTCAGCGACGGAGGTTTCAGCATCTGGCCCAATCCTTCTGCCGGTCAGCTCAGCCTGTACTTTGATGCGGACCTGTTTGGCCAGGCTCAATACAGTTTCCTTATGACTGACCTTCAGGGACGACCCCTCGTTTTCATCGATCAACTTAAACAGAATCTGACAACTATCCATCCTGACCTTCCTTCCGGCGTTTACCTGTACCGGGTCGAAGGCAGCGACGGGAGCCGGAGAAACGGTAAGCTGGTCATCCAGCGCCCCTGAGTCGTTGTTTCACCGCTTCAGCTTCTGTATTTCTGCTTCAAGATCAAGGATATAAAGCGTCAATTCCTCCACTTTTTTCAGGAGGATACTGTTCATTTCTCCGACTGCGATGCCATCGCGCATCACGGTAGCCTCATCCGGAACATCGGGTAAATGTTTGTTTTTCTGTATGTAAGATCTGAGTTCCTCCAGGCTCATCAGCGGATAATCAGGATCAAAGACCGCATCCTGCCACACATTCACTTTCACTTCTATTTCAGCGGCATGGATCACGTTATCGATCTGCAAGCGGCCATCACCCCAAAGAACCATTTTCTCCGTGCCATTGTTTTCTACAGCCAATACCTTAACATTCGGTGTGTTGACCTTCGAAAGGAACCCATAGCCATAGGCTCCGGCCGGCAGTGAGGCTTCGAGGATGATGCCCGGCGTCCCTTCGGTAGCAATGTTTAGTTTCCCGTGTCCGGCATCGGTACCGATGGAAGCAGAACCTGTGGTTTTGAATACCCGGGATCCGCTCACCTCCCAGCCGGTGATGCTCTGAGGTGATTTCCACACGGCCTGACCGTTGGGCATACAAGTCATCACATAACCTGAGGTGGCTCCCTGACTCATGAAGATCCTGCCTGTCTTCAGGCTGCCGTTCACTTCGAGGGTTCCGTTTTGTGCTCCACCGATGATCTTCAACACATTTACAGTGTTACCGTTCATCACCCAGTTGAATTTCAGGTGCCCCTGTTCGTTGTTCATGTTCCATCGGGTGTTTACGTTAGTGCCGTGGAGACTCAGATGGGATTCGTGAAGGAGTATACCGGCATTTCCCGCGCAGTTGTAAATGTGCATCTGCGCTTCCGGTGCGGAAGTTCCGATACCCAGTCTTTCCAGGTCATCAAGCCAGAAGAGCATGCTGCTTCCTGCAAGAATACTGCTGTTTGACCAGAAAGTCACACGCCCTGCAGCTCCGTTTCCGCTGACCATATCGCTGTGCTGATGAATTGCGGATGCAAAATCGGAGGCATGCCAGCCGTCGAGCAGGTCAGCATTCAGATTGTTGACCTTAGTGTCTGATAGTACCGTCAGCGGTTCGGTCCCCGGCGGCTGCATGGAAATAAAACGTCCCGCGGTCCGGATATTCCCACTCGCAACATCGAATTTTTCCTGCGGTAAGGTCGTACCGATACCCACATTCATTCCGTTGTCGAACAACTGGCTGTTCACGTGTTCCGGACTGTTGTTGTATGTCTTGGGAAGGTAATTGGTGATGAGCTGACCCCATGCAGCCAGCCCCCACCCCATGGCCATGGCCATGAAGAGGCAGATTTGTTTTTTCATTGTTCTTTGTTTTTGTTTTCGCGACTAAGATACAATGATTATCAATGGCTTAAACAATTACACAGACCTTTTTCTGCCGAAGAAAAAGATGCTTCCAGAGGCAAAAAACAGTCAGCAATGAGTCGAAAGTCGAAAAGTCATAAAGTCGAAAAGTCAGAAGGTCGAAAGTCAAAAAGTCGAAAGTCTTAAGGTCGAAAGTGCCGTCATGTCAGGCGCGGATTCCGAACATTCATCAAGGCGATGCCCCCTCACGC
>CALGYY010000194.1 GCA_937934705.1 uncultured Bacteroidota bacterium | reverse complement strand
GAAGGACACGACAGCTCTGCAAACCGAGGTAAAAAGCCTGTATGAACTGAGCCGTAAACTGGGAGAAGAGGCCAATAACCTGACCCGTGCATTAAAAGGGGATGTTAAGAAACAGGGTAACTGGGGGGAAGTGGTGCTGGAGCGCATACTGGAGCGTTCCGGTTTGCGGAAGGGTTCTGAATATGAGATACAAAGCTCGACAACGGATGAATACGGGCGCATTCTTCGACCGGATGTGGTCATTCACCTTCCGGATCAGAAACACCTGATCATTGACTCCAAAGTATCGCTGCTGGCTTACGAACAGCTGGTCAATTGCGAGCATGAGGAAGATCGCAGGAAACTGCTGAAGGCCCATACAGATTCTGTGAGAACCCATATCAAACTGCTTGCAGGCAAGCATTATCAGAAGGGACAACATCTGAACAGTCCCGACTTCGTGCTGATGTTTCTGCCGATAGAAGCTTCCTTCAGCCTGGCTGTACAGGAAGACCAGGATTTGTTCAACTTCGCCTGGGATTTCAGGATCGTATGTGTGAGTCCTTCCACCCTGCTGGCTACCCTGATCACCATTGCCAGTATGTGGAAGCAGGAACTGCAAACCCGCAACGCCCTTGAGATTGCCAATCAAAGCGGATCTATGTATGATAAATTGGTTGGTTTTATTGAGGATATGGACAAAATCGGAAAGAGTCTCGAAACCCTGCAGAAATCATATAATGAAGCGATCGGAAAACTCAGTACAGGAAGAGGAAATCTGATCAGCAAGGCAGAACGGATCAGGGAAATGGGCGCACGGACAGGAAAGCAGATACCAGGCCGGTATCTGGCAGACACCGATGACCAAAAAGAGGAGGATGATGCATGAGGATGATCCTTCGCATTCTTGCATTTGTGATGTTGTCCGGTCTGTTTTGCTGCAAGACCAACCAACTGACCCATATCAAACTAACAGATGCCTATAATCCTGATGCTGATTTCTTCAGGCTGCAATGCTTCGCTTACCACATCAATGATTCAATTACAAGAGTTTATTATCGCTTCAATACGGAATACCTGTTGTATTCGAAAGACCTGAACCAAACCCCTTACAAAGCAGAATTCAGCCTGCATTATCAGCTAACCAACAGTGATAGTCCCAAAGAGATCAGCGACAGTGCTACAATATCATATTCCGACACTCTGGGTTATGGTAAAAAGATCTGGCTGCTGGATTCCTTCGATCTGAAGATTCCTTTCCCTTCAAAATACTACCTCTACCTGCGGATGACTGACCTGAACCGAAAAGCCAGCAACAGTTCGGGCTTCTATCTGGAGAAAAGCAGTCACGACAGCCGTCAGCACTTCATGATGAGGGGGACCGACGGCAGGCCGGTTTTCACTGATTCGTGGGATGACATGGGCACGTTCAGCTTACATTGCATACAGAAGCAGCATCCCAGGCTGTTTGTCAGGTATTACCGGCGTGATTTCCCTATCGCTCTGCCCCCCTTTGTGGAGTCAAAACCCCGCAGCCTCTCATTTGCTCCTGACAGTGTCTTCTTCATCGAAATGAACAACGGCAGATCAGGCGACCTGACTTTCGCCAAAGCCGGCATTTATCACATACAGACGGACACGAGTGACTACGAAGGCTTTACCGTTTTTCGCTTCTATCGCGATTACCCGCTGATCACCTCAGCAGATCAGATGCGGTCGCCCCTTCGTTACATCACGAGCAAGAACGAATTCAACGACCTGATGATGATGAAAAGCGCCAAAGATGCGGTGGATGAATTCTGGCTCGACAAGACGGATAACCCTGACAGGGCAAGGGAAATGATCAGGAAGTATTATAACAGGGTTGCTGAGGCCAACCGCTATTTCACTTCCTACCATGAAGGCTGGAAGACCGACCGGGGCTTGATTTATATCATTTTTGGTCCGCCCACGCTGGTATACAGGAACCCCGGGGATGAAACGTGGATTTATGGTGAAGACAGAAATCTCCTTTCCATCACTTTTGTATTCGATAAAATGGATAACCCTTTTACAGACAATGATTACGCTCTGAACAGGTCACAGGAGTATAAGGATATCTGGTATTCAACCCTTGAGACCTGGCGGAATTAGTCCGGTCATCAGACCCGAATCACATTAAAAACTAAGCTTATGGGACTATACATTATTGTTGGGATCGCGGTGGTTCTGCTGCTCATCACCGTGATCTGGTTCAACCTGCTGATCAGGCACCGCAATAAGGTCAGAAACGCCTGGAGCGATATCGATGTTCAGTTGAAACGCCGTTACAGCCTGATCCCGAACATTGTTGAAAGCGTGAAAGGTTATGCAGCTTACGAACGTGGCCTGCTTGAAGATGTCACCCGGAGCCGTGCCCTGGCCATGGAAGCCAAAAGCCCCGGCGATCAGGCCGTGGCTGAAAACTTGCTGACCGGTGCTCTCAAAGGCCTGTTCGCAGTTGTAGAGAACTATCCGGAGCTGCTTGCCAACCAGAATTTTATGAAGCTTCAGGATACGCTGATCGACGTCGAGGAGAACCTACAGATGGCCCGCCGTTACTATAATGCTGTGGTACGCGACAACAACACAGCCGTGGAATCTTTTCCGGGCAATGTTCTCGCACGGATCTTCAGTTTCAGGACCGCCTCATTTTTTGAAATTGATCCCATTGAAAAAGAAGTGATCAAAGTCAATATCAAAAACTGACCTTATGTTCAGAAAACTGCTGGTTCTTATCCCTTTTCTGCTGCTTTCGTTATGCCTCAGTGCAGAAGACTTCGACATTACAGCCTACGATGTCAATGTCAGTATCAACTCCGATGGGTCACTCGATATCATTGAAACTATTGACCTTTATTATCATGTTCAGAAGCACGGTCTGATGCGGGAAATCCCATTCCGCTATAACTATGATCAGAAAAGGGAAACTGAAGAGCCGGCAAAAAGGGATGAAACACCGCATTTTTACGAAATACTGATCAAAGACGTGAGCGTTGACGGTTTCGAACATGAAGCCTACAAAGAGGGAGATATGTACGTCATCAAGATCGGATCGGCAGATACTTACATCGAAGGACCGCAAAGGATGGTTATCCGCTACAAGGTTTGGGGCGCGCTAAACCGCTTTTCTGAACATACCGAGTTTTACTGGAATCTGATCGGCCACGATTGGGACTTGCCCGTTCCCAATGTGAGCTTCAGTGTCAGTATGCCCGATGGGTTCACACCCCGGAAGGATGACATTTTATTGTTCTTCGGAGCTGTAGGTTCGAAAGATCAGATTACGGACTATTCGCTGTTCAGGAATCAGATCAGCGGAAAATGGGCCGGTCCGCTGAAAGCGAAAGAGGGTATTACACTGGCTATCCGGTTCCCATCAGGGCTTTTCAGTTCGACCTCCATTCCCCTCACAGAACTTGCAGAGAAGTTCTTTGTCAGGAATTCCGACATCAGCGTCCACATCAGGAAAGACGGGGTTTTAAAGGTCAGGGAAAGTCACGACATAGTTTTTCTCAAACCCTCTTATGGTTTCTGGAAAGACTTCAAAATCACGGGTTTTTCTGACCTGAGTGTTGAAGAAGATTATCAGGATTTTTTCATCCTGAATCACACTGTGAGCATGGACAGCGATCCCGGTCGCCGCATCAACAGCAGCCTTTATGGTTACGGTCAGGATAAGCGGATGAATGTCAGTCCTGATACAGGACGTTTCAGGGACAGCATCCGGATCACCTTCGCGTACGAGGTGACCGGCGCTGTAAAAAAGACAGGCAACAGCGGCATTCACTGTAAGCTGGGTGGGGGTTTCTTTGGCGAACCTGTGGGAAAGGTGAGTTTCAGTTTAACGGCCGACTCCGGTATGACCATTTATCCCGAGGCCCTGCTTTTCTATGAAAATGACATGACTTTTTTCAAACTACCCTGCCGCAGGGATGCGGCGACTTCTTCAGTAAAGGGTGAACTGGGACACACCTTGTCCGGGGATAACGCATTCCATCTGTTTATCAGCATGGATAAGGAGCAGGCCGGGAACTTCCGTTTACCTCCGATCTGCCTTGCCCGGTATTATTATGTAAAGAAGATCATCTGCCGTATCGGAATTGAGAAGAACGGAATGATCAATATCCGGAAGGACTATGATGTTCTGTACCTGAATAGTCCAGGTCTGTACGGTAAAGTGGAATTTTCCCTTGCAAGAGTGTACAATGAACGTCAGCCGCTGCCTTACAACATCGCCATGCTAATACCCGATTGGTCATGGATAGGCAGGTATTCGAAGTTGCTCATGACAGAGCCTCTGCCGGGAGGAGAGAATTGGGATTGGAACTACACCATTAAAAGGCGATCCTACGACATGAGTTTTGAACCCAGGAATTTCGAGCAGAAAGAAACGATCTTCAGTACGCAATACAGTGTTTTTGGTTTACTCAGGAAGGAAGGCAATTTCTACATCCTGAACTTCCCGGTCGGCGAATTTCTTTCGGAGCCTGTCGGTTCCTGCGACTTTGAAGTGATTTTACCTGAGGGCGGTTCCCTGCTTAAACTGGAAGGCAAATACTATTACGACAACGGGGAAAAACAGGTTCCCATGCCTTTGAGGATATCGGGCCGCCGGGTGACAGGTGAAAGCAATATGGCGTACACCAGGGGCGTCATGCCCATGTTGTGGCTGAAGATCCCTGCGGAGGTCATGGACATCTCCGGAGGACTGACGTTCCGCACCTTCTGGATCAACAACCACCCCATCGTACTTTCCTTGATATTATTCATTATCTTATTAGTTTTATGGTTCTTTTTCGGGCGTGACCGCAGGAGCACGCTGGTAGTGGCTTACAAACCTCCGGCAGACATCAGTCCTGCCGAGGCCGGTTACCTGTGGGATTTCAAAATTCACAAGCGGGATCTCGTATCCCTGATCTGGTATTGGGCCGGGCTAGGCCTGATCAGTATTGAGGAATCAGGAACAGAAACGAAACCGGATTACACCCTGCACAAACTGGCAGATCTTCCGGAAGGGTCCCGCGACTTTGAGAAAACCATGTTCAAAGGCTTGTTCGGAT
>CALGYY010000193.1 GCA_937934705.1 uncultured Bacteroidota bacterium | reverse complement strand
AGGGTGAAGACAAACCCCTGAAGTACCCCAATATGTTTCATAGCGCAGATCTGTGTCTGATCAACAAAACCGACCTTCTGCCCTATGTTGATTTCAGTGTGGAAGAAGCCAAAGCTGCCGCGCTGAAAGTGAACCACCATCTGCAGTTCATCGAAGTCTCTGCAAAAACCGGTGAAGGCATGCAGCTCTGGTACGCCTGGATCCGCGAGCAAATTAAAAGTCTATGAGCATAAAAAGATTCGGGGTTTCCCTTGAAGAACCCCTCGCTGAGAAACTCGACAAACTGGTCAGCTCCAGGAAGTTTCCCAATCGTTCACAGGCTATCCGCTTTCTCATCAAGCATTATGAGGCGGAACAACAATGGGAAAAGAACCGTGAAGTGGCCGGTGCTATTGTTCTCGTTTACGATCACCATCAGAGGGGACTGCAAACGAACTCCATGGCCATTCAGCATGATTATCACGACCTGATCTTGTCCGTTCAGCATGTCCACCTCGATCACCACAATTGCCTCGAAACCATTGCGGTTAAAGGAAAGGCTCATAAACTGACCGAACTCGCCGACCGCCTGAGGGGCATCAAAGGGATGAAGCATCTGCGCTTTGTGATGTCCGTTACCGGTAAGTAGTCTCTTTCATCCGGGGCAGAAATTTAGCATGTTAAGAATTTAACATTGTTAATCGCTTAACAATGGATATTTTTTTTACTTTTGCGATCTTCATCCCAAACGAAAGTTCATAATATGAAGAAGCTACCCGGAAAAACTGTTGAGCGCCTGAGTAAGTACAGGAGGGCGCTGCTATACAGTTTCAAAAGCGGTAAAGAGCATATTTTCTCCCATGAGATTGCTGAACTGCTTCATATTACTTCCGTGCAGGTCAGGCGCGATCTGATGCTGATCGGTTATACGGGGACATTACGTAAAGGCTATGACATCAAAGAGCTGATCGACAAGATCGGGATCATTCTCGATACCCAGTCAGGGCAGAAAGTGGCCGTGATCGGGCTCGGGAACCTGGGAAGGGCCTTTATCCGGTATTTCTCCGGAAAACGCACCAAGCTTTCGATCGTGGCTGCATTTGATGTTAATCCGGAAAAGATCAACACGGTATATGAAGGCGTTCCCTGCTATGATTCAGAGCGTATTTCCGAGATTGTGATCCGGGAGAAGATATCCATTGCTATTCTTACCGTACCTGTTGATGAGTCGAACAGAACGGCCGACATTCTGATACGCTCAGGCATCAAAGGGATACTGAACTACACCTCAAAAGCCCTGAATGTTCCCCAGGATGTGTACCTGGAAGAATATGATATGGTCACTTCACTAGAGAAAGTGGCATATTTCGCCAAACAATAATACTATTTGTCGATAATTTCCTTCTCTGGCAGGACTGTCACTTTGGTTCCGTCCCATGAAAAGGATTTCAGCGTTTTTTCCATGATCATCATGGATCCGTCTTCCAGGATGACCAGGTTGGCTACATCACTGAGTTGCTGATCTCCCTCCGGATAATAATACTCTTCATAGGTCTGCAGGACTTTCAGTATCCCGGGAGATCCGCTGACAGGATCGTCGGGGAAGAACAACTCATAGGTGTACGCAAATACACCACCTTCAACAACAGTGGAGGCTTTGCCCAGCCAGGTCAGCTTGCTGCCATCCCACAAAATAAAGATCTCACCGTTCTCATATCCGCAGGCCTCATAGTTGAACTCCAGTCGTATTACATTCCTGACGCCTTTGAAGCCATGGTTTCCATCCACTGTTACACACACGCCGTGTCCGAAAACCCCGGCATCGAAGAAGCCTGAACTGATGGGTTCGAAATCGAGGCTTGTCAGTATTTTACCTCCCCTGATCACACGGGCGGTCATCACAAAGTTCTTCTCCTGCGACCATGATGAGATGCTGCACACAAATTGATCGTTTGCAGCTCCGGGGTTTTCCAGTTCTGCGGTCGCCATGGATATAAGTCCTCCCCAGACGTATCCGGCCTTGTCCTGACCGGATTCTTTGTACACGACCCTGTACCAGTTGGTTGAATACCCGCCCATGGCAAAGGTGGCATCATCGGCCTGGTCAATCATGATGGGGTGACCGGCCGGGAGATTAGAAACGACAGCACCGGATGTGGAAGGTGTACTTCTTACATTCACCTTATCACCATAGAGGAAAAGATCCTGATCCGGTTCAAAGTGTCCGTATTGTAATCCGCATTGTTGTGAGGAGGCTGAGCCGGCCATGCCCAGCATCAGAATCATTAACAATATCTTCTTCATGTTTTTCGGTTTAGATTACAAATGTAAGAAACATCCGGATTCTCAGTGATCTTCTTCCGTTTGAAGTTCATCGAGCTCTTTCAGTATCTTTTCGACATCTTCTTCGGTCTGCCTGAGTTTCCGGCGACAGATACGGATCAGCTCATCTGCACGCTTCACTTTTTCCGAGAGCCTGTCCACTTCGATCTCCCCGCTTTCTATTTCGGTTATGATCTGCTGAAGCTCTTCAAAGGCCTGGGTATAGGATATTTCCTTTGCCATAATTATTTCTTTACGATTCGACTCCATATGCGGCCACCGGCCAGACGTGTTTCAATGATAGCATCCACCGGCGCCTGATCAGGTTCTTTCATCGCCTTGCCGTTGATCAGGGTGAGACTGTACCCCCTTTTCAGAACGGCTGCGGGATCCATCTGCCGGATGCTTTTCTCCGCATGATGGATTTCAGTTTCTGTTTTCTGAATCAGCAAGGGCAATCTCTGTTGCAATGCCGATGCACTGTTTCTCACCATGATATCTTGGGCAGACAAGCATTTCTTCGCTGAAGGGATCAGCATTTTGTCAAGCGTATGCAACTCATACCTGTGGGTCTTCAATTGGTGAACGGCCGAGCGCTGAACAAGCATCATCCCGTGTTGCAGTTTCATCCCTTTTCGTCTGAGTACGGAAATCGCGTCTCTGCGGAAGGATTTACTGTGATGCATCAGTTCACGCTTTCTGATCCCCAGCAGGTGTGGCAATCTCATCTTCAGAAAGGTCACGGCTTCGTTGAGCGGTAAAGCAGCATTATGAAAATGCTGCAGGAGAAAATCCGCAAGCTCTGTCGGTGTAATGGCATTCGTATGGGCGATCATCTCCACCACGGTTTCGTTGGTTGAATGACCGATCCCTGTTAAAACCGGTAAAGGATAAGCAGCCACGGCAGCCGATAAATCATAATGGTTGTAGCAGGATAGTCCGACCTCCCCTCCCCCGCCCCTGATCAGGGCCACAGCATCAAAATGATGCTTCACTTTTCTGATCCGGTCCAACTGATGAATAATGGAGGGCACTGCTTTCTCCCCCTGCAGGAGGGCCGGAAAGAGCATATGAAAGAAAGCGTAATTCCAGGGATTCCCGTCGATCACCTTGACGAAATCAGCATACCCTTTTGAGGTTTCAACCGAGATCACCGCGATACGCGAAGGCAAGGCAGGTAGAATCATCCTGCGATTAAGATCAAACAGTCCTTCTTTTTTCAGCTTTTCAATCGTGAGCTGCTTCTCCCTCTCCAGTTCCCCAAGAGACCAAACGGGATCGATATCCAGTATCCGTAAAGAAAAACCGTAAACCGGATCAAACTGGATGGAAGCTCTGAACAGGATATGAATGCCATCGCGGAGCGGGTCCTTTAAAACTTCAAGAAAGCGTGCATTGATTCTTTCATAGTCACGGTTCCAAAGGTTGGCCCTGGCCTGGGCTACTACCTTTCCATCACGCTTTTCAAGAAGATCGGGATAACAATGCCCTGAATGCGGATAAAAATTCAGGCGGTTCATTTCGGCCTTCACCCAGAAATCGCTGCCATACCTTCTGGCAAGTGTTTGCTGCACGCTCAGCATCACCTCCGAAAGGGAAAACACCTTGATATTCTGACGGGACTCCTGCATCATGTGACCAACCAAAGATAGGAAATTATTCGCCCTCAAAGTGAAAATTGATACATTTGTCCCATCCTCATCATTCTACAAAATGCAGAAAGCCACTGCACGTGTGACCCCCTGGATGGCCCTGTCGGGCCTGCTTCTGCTGTGCATCCCGCTGTTCATGATCAATATTCGCGACAGCCACGACTGGGGGGATGATTATGCACAATACATCCGTCAGGCCATCAATATCACGGAGGACAAGCCCCAGACCGAAACTGCTTATCTATATGATCCGGAAAATGCTGTATTGGGACCGCCGGCTTATCAGCCGGGTTTTCCGCTGATGCTGGCGCCGCTGTATGCTTATTTTGGCAACAATATCAAAGCGTTTCAATACCTGATCACGGCTATACTCAGCCTCACAGGACTCCTGGTTTTTCTTTTCTTCAGAAGGCATTTCAGCGTGGTGGTCTCATTCCTGCTCAGTCTGATCCTTCTGTATAACCCCTGGATCCTGAACTTCAAGGCGGAGATCATGGCCGATATTCCGTTCACATTTTTCTTTTTCGGACTCTACCTTCTGTACACACGCCGGAGAGGTTTAAACTCCTTCTGGTGGTGGCCTGGAATCGGGCTTCTGATCGCCATCATCATTTTGCTGCGGCCTGCAGGCCTCGTATTTATTCCGGCTATGGTGATGCATTGTATCTTCAGAATGGGAAAACTTTTCAGAGCCAGGCAGTCAAAACAAGCCTGGCTGACCCTCGCGAAGTACGGTCTGGCCATTGTCCCGGCAGCAGCGCTTTTCTTCATCGTGAATAACCTGATCTTCAACATTCCTTCCACGGCCCTGGCTTCGTACGGACATATTTTCAGCCTTCAGAGTCTGGGCGATACTGCACGTCACAACCTTGCGGTTTACCTTGAAGTGATCCGCTCAATGTTCATCCTGAAAAACGAAGACTGGGCCTTTGTGCCTGTGATTCTGCAATCACTTTTTCTGGGTTTATCGGTGATCGGTTTCGTGAAGAAATGCCTGACCCGTCCGGCTTTCATGGAGTTGCTGGTCGCCGCCTACCTGACCCTGCTGATCATCTATCCTTACGAACACGGCGCAATGCGCTTCATCATTCCTTTGTTGCCGTTTCTGTTTTATTATTGCGTGGTGACTGCCCGGACTCTGATCAGCCCGCTACAGGGAAAATGGAGAAAGCTGCTGATCTGGGTGGCGGGATGCTGTATCCTGCTTACGTACAAAGTGAGTATAGAAGAGATGATCAGGAACCGTCAGCGCACCCTCTGGGGTCCGCAGGATCCTTTCGCAGTGGAAGTATTTGAATACATACGCACCCGTCTCCCCGAAGATGCCGTTATCGCGTTTGAGAAACCGCGGGTACTTGCCCTCTACACAGGGCGCCGGTCGTGCCACGCAGGATATCAACACGGTGCGCTCAGGCTTGCAGAAAAGCTGAGTGCCCGCGGAGTTGCTTACATCCTTTTACCAAAATTCCCGATAGAGGAACACCAGGAAGACCCTATGAAGGAGCTGGTAAAAAAGGGAAGCACAGAAATGACCTGGATCTTTCGGAACAGAAAATTCATTCTTTACGAAGTTCACCACCCGGGAGCAAAAATTCCCGCGAAATATTATACCCGTTCGAAGTCCTGACAAGCCCTCAATCTTCAGGCAGCCATCTGGTTCCGGTCACTTACTTCTGTATCAGAACCTTAGTGCTGAATGTGTTTCCTTCACCGGTCAGCAGAATAAAATAAAGACCATCAGGCAATACGCCCAGGTCCGCCTTCAAATGACGGTTTTGTGTGAGTTGTTCTGCGGTCTGCAAGAGCCGGCGGCCCTGCACATCGAATACCTCCAGCGCAGAAAAGCGGATATCGCGGTCAAAGGTGAGTGTTATCATGCCATCTGAAGGATTTGGTGCAACCTCAGCCCGTAGCATTGACTGATCAGTGATTCCATCGGGGCAGAGAATCCAGTCGATGACTACGGTATCCCTGGTAGTGCAGCCATTAAGGGTAAGCGCGATCCAGGCATACTGCGGACCCAGTGCGCCATTCCAGTCGGAGGTATCCGCTCCGTTGATTTGTGCCCCCGGCCCGTTCCACCAAAGGTAATCTGCGCCTGCCACACCTGCGTCCAGCATGAAGGTCTGGCCTGCGCAAATTGTGGTATCCGGTCCAAGATCCACCACAGGGTAATCGTTCACCGTAATGGTGATCCCCAATCCGATCTGGGTCATGCATCCGTTGACATCGGTAATATTGAGCAGTATGAAGCTGACGCTGCTGTCAGGAGTCAGATAAGTCGACAGCACAGGATCTATCATAGGGATTCCCCAGCCGGTATCCGTACCTGCAACAATGTCGAGCAGCCAGGGACCGTTTCCGGTGGCCTCCATCATCAGGTAGGCCTCATCACCTTGACAGATGGAGGTATCATTGGAATGCGCGCCATAGCCGGGCGGTTGCAGGAAGGTCCTGTCAAACCGGGCGGTATCATTGGCTGCTGTGTCATCAGCAAGGAAGTCAACAGCATACATACAAGAATAGGTAGTATAATTATTAAAACTGAAGGGCGTCAGGAAACTGATTGTGGTGGTATCGCCCGGATACAGGTCTACGCCCATCGGGCGTGTTTCAACCACCGCAGGATTTGCATCAATCTGATAGGTGCAGATGATGTCGGCAAAATTATATATCATGACACCACCGTTATTCATGACGGTGAGTTCCATCATGGTCAGCCCCGAGGTATCGCACTGCACCAGGTCCTGCTGAATGACTTTTACATCGATGATCTGGGCTTGCACCTCAGCCAGAGATACGCATAAACTCAGTATCATCATCCAAAATACTTTTCTTTTCATCATTGGTCGAAATATTTGTACAAAAGTAAAAAAATGCTGCTATTTCACCCCCTGAAATCCGTCAGGGGGTTCTGCCGTCAGAGGCAGCAGGATGGCCACCATCTGTGATATATGAAGAAAAACACCAGCCGGATAGAAAGTCGTGCTGAAAAACTACCTGATGAGGTTGAGCATTCCTTCAACAGAGCCGGTGGTGCCTGCGGGATAAGAATAATGAACGTAATAATAATACCAGCCTTTCCCGCATAATTCACCATGATATTTACCGTCCCACGATTTGGGCTGATTGCCTTCAGCCCTGAACATCAGACTGGCATTCATATCATAAATGGCAAGCTCGTCAATTGTCAGCGCATGAGATGTTTTTGGCTGCCATATATCATTTCTCCCGTCACCATTGGGGGTAAAGGCATCCGGACAGTATACAGCGGAAGGAAATTTGAGAACGTAAAAAGCATAACTGAACAAAGTATCACCGAAATCAACATTCAGATCCAAGGCTCCCTCAAAAGAACCATGGGTTATTCCGAAAAAGTATTCCTCCTTTCTGTACGTATTCGGTACAAAACGAATCACGGGTGTGGTCTCGCCACCGGGCATCCATTGGTACACCGGATGACCCGGCAGGGTACAATCAATGTATAACTCAAGGTCTTCATATATCCAAAATTCATAAACACTGGAGCCCATGATCCGGTGTGCATCACTGAGGCACAATGTATCAGCAGGCAGACGGTCATTCTGCATGTGATCTTTCTTTTCACAGGCCATCCATATCTGCGCTGTGAACAGCAATATAACAAGCATCCTTGCATTTTTCATCTTAAAACTGTTTTTGATAAATCCCCAACATAAACCGAAGGCCTGAGGAAACATATAGGACGCTCCCGAAATGCTGCCTCATTTCCCTGCTGCCCGCAAAGGCCACATGAGTCGTAAAACACACCCATCCTTTTCGGGTATACCCAAGAGTAAGCTCAGCATTTGAATTACCCACAAGCGACAGACCTGTCATGAGTTGATTCTGGAAGACAGCTGTCAAATGGCAGTCAAGCAAAGCCTGCCGGCCAGAAAACCTCAGTTCAATAAAAGGATCCAGCGCGACAGCAGGATGTACCTGAAAATGGTGCGCACTATGGATGTAGTATGTTCTGCGGATCCGGCTCAATGACATGAGTCCCTCATCCGGCTCTGTAAGATTAGCCACAGAAAAGCCGGCCATGAAGTTTTTTCGTCTGTAAGTGACTCCGGCATTGAAGTTTACACTTAATATCTTCAGACCTCCCGGCTTTAATTCTCTGGTAAAAAAAGTATATCCGTGGTTTGGCGAGATCTGGTCTGGAAAAAGTCTGTTGTTGAAATCTGTTATGATCTGAAACATACTGACCGAAACACCGAGTCTCAGCAAATGGTTTCTCCGGATTGTGAACCGCCATGAGAAGGAGTGATTCCATTCCCCCTTCTTAAAAGCACCACCTCTGGAATGAATCCAGGCACTTCCATACGCAAAGCGCTTTCGTTTTCCGAAAGAAGCATCGTAAGCGAAAAACCCCATCCATGGATGCATCTGGCGGTCACCTTCATCAAAAAAGGGAAGCTCATACCGGCCGTAACTGTTCAGAACATGCTTCTGTTCAATTCCGCAAAAACCGGGATTTTCCGAAAAAAGTATTCTGAAAGCAATAGCTGCCGGAATCTCATAACTAATACTGTCAAGTCTTTCTGAGGCCCGTCGGGCCGCCTGCAATTCAAGACGTTCCTGCCGGATTCTGTGATGATCCTGCAGGCTGTCGTACCAATCTCTTTCCTGAGCATAAGACTCAGACACTATTGGCAGAGTAAGTAAAATCAAGCAGAAGAATTTCAGCTTTCTCATTGATTTCTCAATATTTGAAAGAAACACGATAATACAGCTTCTGACAATTGGTTACAGAACCACAGGTATGAATCCGGGGTATGTTGATTTAACGAAAGACGCCTTGTAGGGCAGGCTTCATACCCTTGCTTATTTGAGCCCTACAATGGCTTCAGGGGGTCCTGCCGGTATAAGCGGCAGAAGATCCTGAAAAGGGCCGGACAGTATTTGCTGATTTCTTCCGGGTTTTCAAAAAACTCTTCAGTGGCCACAGCAAAGAATTCCATTTTATTGGTAAAGGCATACTCTCTGAAAAGGCCGGCTTCTCTTGCTTTGCGGTCGATATGATCCTCGGCAATGGCCCTGCTCAGTTCCTGGAAGGCCGAGTCGAATGTCCAGCCGCCGTATGAATAACGGGTGTACTGGGCCACTATCGCATGGGCAAACTCGTGGTATGCCAGGTTCAGTCCGTCGGACGGATCAGAAAAACCCTCATCAAAATACTTCCATGAGAGTACGATAATGCCCCGGCTGTTGGTTTCACCCTTGTTGTATGATTTCGTAAAGGGTGAATAATAACTGGCCTCATAAACAATGATCTGCGGAAAAGCAGTAAGCAGTGGCGATCGCAGGCCGAGACTCATCCTCACCTGGGCAGCCGCGATCCTGATGGCCATCTCATCCGTCACCACCAGTCCTTCTCCCCCGTCGATATAATGGAAATTGAGGAAGGCGATGACCCTTTCAACAAAACGTTTGCGGTATTTTGCTGAAAGCAGGCTGTAATAGGGAAAACAGGCACGTAAGACCCGATCCGCCATTTCCGGGTATGTGCGCAATCTCCTGCCCCGGGGCGGGTAATTAAAACCGGCTGCTTCCTCCTCTTCTTTATTCATGATCGATTGAATGATACTCGGACCGATCACCAGGGGGAAGACAACTAAAATAGCGATGAGTATGATAAATATTTCAGATGGCAGAGCTTCAGGTTTAAGTTTATCTTCGGCGATTACAAGCGCTAAGATAAAACATCATTCTGATATAAAATACGTTATCAGCAACAATATGGAAAACGTTCAAAGCAAAAAATCCTGACTGATGGCGGTCAGCAGAAGCATACAAGAAGATCTTTACTTTGATGTTCTGCTCTTCAGTTCATCGTTTCTTTTTTCCAGCGCCTTAACTTTTGCTTGAATATCCTCCAGCGCTTTTTTCTTAGCCTGGTAATCAGCTTCTGCTATCTGTTTTGCTTTATGCTTGCTTTCCAGTTTGGCCAGACCGTCTTCGACCTTGGCAAGTGTTGCCTTGTGCAGATCTTCGGCATCCTGGATATTTTTCGCTACCGCTTCCTGCATATCCTTTTTGGAGCGGGCCTCAGCAGCACGATTTTGTCCGAAATTACGGCCTTCCAGTCCACCCTTATCTTTACCGTACGCCTTTCCCGGAGGATCCGGCGGTTTATTGTTCTTCGCTGCCTGCTCCATATCCTTCTGAGCCTTTTTCATATCCTGCTCCATTTTCTGCTGGGTTTCCTTTGGCGTAGGAGGTTTCTTTCCGGGCTGTGCGTTCGCGGCCGTATATGCCACAAAGCAAACCAGTGTCATAATGATCAATCGTTTCATAGGTTCAGAATTTAAATACTGTTTAACAAACTGTCGGCCTCGGCATCCAAGGTCTGCGATTCCTGAAGGATATCGTCAGATGCCTCTGCATCGTTTTTCATTTCGGGGGTGACGAGGGTATCCTGATCCCCATTCCCTGCCTGGTCTCCCGAACCGCCGCAAGCAGCCAGGGCCAGAGCAATAACAAATAATATCAGAAATTTTTTCATAAAATAATTTTAATAAAGCAAAGCATTAGTGTCCTATAAAAATACAAAAAAGTTCTTTGAAATGCTTGGTAGATTTGA
>CALGYY010000192.1 GCA_937934705.1 uncultured Bacteroidota bacterium | reverse complement strand
GAGATAAAGGAATGTGACTGGAGTTCAGACGTGTGCTCTTCCGATCTTTCAGCAATTCCTCGTAAAGTTTCTCTCCCGGCCTGAGACCGGTGAAGCGGATCTGAATGTCTTTGCCCAGCTCGAGTCGCGACAGCCTGATCATCTTCTTAGCCAGGTCGAGGATCTTCACACTTTTTCCCATGTCAAATATAAAGATTTCTCCACCATGTCCCATGGCTCCGGCCTCCAGCACCAGCCGGCAGGCTTCAGGAATGGTCATAAAAAATCGGGTCACCTCAGCATGGGTAATGGTTACCGGACCGCCCCTTTCAATCTGTTCTTTGAAGAGGGGGATCACCGAGCCATTTGAGCCCAGCACATTGCCGAAGCGTGTGGTGATGAAACGTGTGCGCTTACCGGCATTCAGGGCCTGAGTATACAGTTCGGCAATCCGTTTGGAGGCTCCCATCACGCTGGTTGGGTTCACTGCTTTATCGGTCGAAACCATGACGAACTTTTCCACATTGTATTTCAGTGAAAGATCTGCTACGGTTTTGGTGCCCTGAATATTTGATAAAACGGCCTCCACAGGATTGGCTTCCATCATCGGAACATGTTTGTAGGCCGCCGCATGGTAAACGATATCCGGCTTAAAATACGCGAAAATCTTTTCCATACGAAAACTGTGGTTCACATCACAGATGATGATCTCATAATTCAGCGACTGATAATTTTCCGCAAGTTCAAGTTCCAGATTATACAGGGGTGTTTCCGCCTGATCAATCAGCACCAGTTTCCCGGGTTCAAAGCGAGCGATTTGCCGCACCAACTCACTGCCGATCGATCCTGCTGCACCTGTTATCATCACACGGCGACCTCTGAGATCCCTGCCTATAGCTTCCTCATTTAGTGTAATCTCATCGCGCTCCAGCAAATCTTCGATTTTTATTTTCTTGATCTGCTTGAAACTGAGCTCCCCGTTGATCCAGCGGCTAACCGGCGGCACATTCAGTACTTTGGTATTAAAAGCCAGACAGGTTTCAATGATCTCCTGCTTGCGGGAAGTCTTCATCGCCTGCGATGCAATGATCAAATGCTCTACCGTATTGTTGGACAAGAGGAATTCAAGCTTATCGGAGGAATAAATCCGGACATCTTCAATGCTCTTGCCGGCTTTTTTGGCATCATCATCCACAAAGGCAATCACCTTATATTTGGTTCCGGCATCCCGGTCGAGCGAGCGCTTGGTGATCACACCGGCCTCTCCCGCCCCGAAAATGATCACCGCCGTTTTGTTTCTGCTGGGATTGTTGAATTCCAGATACGTGATCTTGACCAGCAGCCTGAATCCAGTCATCACAAAGGCAGTAATGATGAAGTCCATGATCAGGATGGACCAGGGAACAAAATTGAAGCCCCCCATCAGAAAGAAAGTGACGACATTGAGCAGTGAAAGTACAGCGGACCCTGCAGCAACTACAAAAAATATTCTTACTGCATCACCGGATGATGTGAAGCGAAGAATACCAGCATTGGTCCTGGCGATCAGGAAACTCAGCCCGCGCAAAACAAGAAGAACAGCAATCACCCCCGGCATCATTCCGGCATCCTTCTCCGGAATGTCGAAATTAAAACGCAGCATATAGGACAGCACAATGGCAAACAGGCAGATGGCCAGATCAATGATGAAGATCAGCCAGCGGGGAAGGTTGAATTTTGGAGCAGACATATCGTACAATAAGACTTCAAAATTAGCAGAAATCGCCCAATGATGGCAAAAAACCTCGGACGACATTATAACCCGCCGACAGAATAAACATACTTATTGTTATTTTTTTCACAGATTTACTTTGGCCTTCTTGGCTTTTTTTTACTTTTGCTTCTGAACATTCATAAAAAATTTTGAGCAATGAAAAAAACAGCTTTCAGCAGCATCCATGAATCACTGGGTGGGAAAATGGTGGAATTTGCAGGATTTTATATGCCTGTACAGTTCGAAGGTGTAAATGCCGAGCATGAAACCGTACGCAAAGCCCTGGGGGTTTTCGATGTTTCTCACATGGGCGAATTCCTGGTTGAAGGACCCGGTTCACTTGAACTCGTACAATGGGTAACCTCCAATGATGCTTCAAAGCTGGTAGACGGCAAGGTGCAGTATTCCTGCTTCCCGAACGGCAAAGGCGGCATAGTGGATGATCTTCTGGTGTACCGGCTGGGTGCTGAAAGTTACTTTCTGGTTGTCAATGCAGCCAATATCGATAAAGACTGGAACTGGGTCAACAGTCAGAACAAATTCGGTGCGCGCGTGACCAATATTTCAGAAATGACCAGTCAGCTGGCCGTACAGGGACCACTGGCGCTGAAAGCTATGCAGAAACTCACAGAAGAAAATGTGACCGACATGGAATACTACACCTACAAGGTTTTAACCTTTGCCGGTGTTAAGCACGTGATATTTTCAACCACGGGATATACGGGTAGCGGCGGATGCGAAATCTACTTCCCAAATGAGTTTTCCGAAACCATTTTCAACGCGGTTATGGAAGCCGGTAAGGAATTCGGAATCAAACCCATTGGCCTGGGTGCACGGGATACCCTGAGACTTGAGATGGGTTTCTGTTTATACGGAAACGACATCAACGACACCACCTCTCCTATTGAAGCAGGACTGGGCTGGATCACAAAATTCACCGATGAGAAGAACTTTATTGACAAGGATCTTCTGCTGAAACAGAAGAATGAAGGGGTAAGCCGAAAACTCATCGGATTCGAAATGATCGACAAGGGAATCCCCCGTCAGCATTATGAAATTGCGGATGCGGGCGGAAAAGTGATTGGTGAGGTGACTTCAGGAACCATGGGCCCTTCAGTTAAAAAGGGAATCGGTATGGGCTATGTGAAACCTGAGTTTTCAAAACCCGGGAGCGAGATATATATCCGCATAAGGGAGAAAGACCTGAAGGCAACGGTTGTAAAATTCCCATTTTATAAAGGCTGATAAACAGGATGTTGATGATGTGCTGCCGGCTTGACAGTGACAAACGCTGAGCAGGCATGGTATGTTAATGAAGTCAGCAGCACATCCCGACTAATCTTTCTGACCTGCCAGGATTCCGGTATTCCCAGAATCCATGTAGGCGAATTCAATGATACGCAAGGTGTCGTTATGCTCACTGCAGTAAATCTTCACCCATCCGTACCGATAGTAATCATCCACAAGCTTTCTGACACCCAGATAGCGTTCTCCTTTGCCGTTGAACTGCCCGGCATTCTGAAATGTCCCCAGAACGCAGGTATTGCGGGACCAATGCCCCTTTTCTGAAATCAGGTTTTGATCGCTGAGGGCATCTGGATACCCATAGGTGGAATTGTCAAGAACCTCTATATTTCCGGGGATCACTCTTGCCGCCAGATGGTCGAAAGAATCAGGCAATCCTGCAGGATTGAATGCTTCCAGATCAATGATTTCGAAACCGATGTCGGCAGATTCTGCAGAATAAAGGGAGAGCAGCCGAATACCACTGGAAACATAGCCAGCCGTAATCAATCCCGACAATATACTGTCGACGTGTAAAGATATTTCATCATCGCTGGCTCTCAGGGTCTGCACATCCCTGATCAGCACATATTCCTTGTTTACCTGAAAACTCAGGATCTTACCGGATGGTTCATCCGCCTTTTTGCAGGCAGTAAAGAAAATCACAGTCAAAATCAGCACAGTGACTGCTTGAATTGAATTTTTCATGGCGCAATATATTGAGTTGGTTTATTTGCTATTAATAACGAAACCGGTATGTTCAAATTGTTTGAAATAATAATTACTGCGGCTTAAGCTGCCAGGATCACTCATAACAGAAAGCGCAATCAGCATCGCAGCAGAGGCAACCCGACCCGGGTCATAAAGCGTCTTATGCCTCCTGACGGAATTGAGTAATTAATAATAACAGCATGAAACTGTCCAGATTGTCAGCAGGCCTTATTCTCGCCGCATTTCCCCTTCTTTCACATGCCCAAACCACCTTTGAGAAAACATGGTTTTTCAACTCTTCGCACGCTATTCCGGCTCACACTGCAGGTTATCTTCAGAGCAACCAGAACAGCGGGCATGGCGGACTGGTAAAAACTGATGAAGCCGGAGACTTCGGATGGGCAAAGGTCTATCATCTGCCCGGAGCTTCAGGATTCTGTCATCTTCAGGACTACAGCAACAACCGTTATCTTGTTTCCGGGTCTTTTAACTCAGGCCCTGATGCATCCCAAGCCCTGCTGCTTTGCATCGACCAGCAAGGAAATCTGCTCTGGGCCGGTGCACATGCCAATACAGGCTCTAACAGAAGTCACTGTTCGGTTCCAACAGCCGATGGAGGGGTAATATCCGCCGGACTTGCCGACGGAATGCAGTTAAACGGACGCGGATTTCTTGCCAAATTTACTGCAGCGGGCGCCTGCGAATGGAGCACGAGTTATGAGTGGACAGGAAAAGACCGCCTGCTGTCTGTTACAGAAATCCCCGGAGGGGGTTACATGGTCTGCGGAATCGTGAATGCAGAACCATCCATCAATCTGATGGGTGAACCCAAAGGACTTTTACTGCTGATGCGCACCGACGCCACCGGGTTTCCTGTTTGGCAAAAAACCATCGAAGTCATCAACCACACAGGAGCTGCAACACGCGGCAGGCTGTCCGAGCTGATCATCATAGGACAGCAAGTCTACGCAAGCGGATATGTTACAGATGAATTCAACACCGAAGGAATTATCGTCAGATGCGGGATTGACGGTCTCAATCTCTCCATGGGAACATATTCGTCAAACGGATTCTGCAGCATTGCAGGCTTTGGTTCAATTTGCAACGACGGTAACGGAAATCCTGCAGTGAGCGGAGGAGGCTATTCCAATGGTTGCAATTATTTTGATCTTGTTAAAGTGCAACCCAATCTGGACATCATCTGGTCGAAACGCTACCAGGGCTTATCGGCCTGCTGGAACATGTCGGCCAGCAGAAGTGTAAGGCTGGCTCCTGACCACGGATACATCATTTCTTCAGGTTCTCTGGTTAAAGTGGATGCAAACGGAGAGATTAACTGTGCAAGCTATACCCCCTTGCAACGAAATCCCTGCACCTGGAACGAACCCATTCATCCGGTGGTCTCAGGACCCTTCCAATCGCAGGCCATCCCCGTCGTGACAGTGATTGACACCCTGCTGAATGCGGTCATCAACTGTCCGGACACAAGTTATTCAGATCCACCCTGCAATATCAGTTTCAGTGCGAGTATGAACACAACGGATATTTGTGCCGGAGACTGCATCACGCCATCGGTGACAATCACCGGGAATCCTGCGGGACCCTCATTTTCCTGGAATTTCCCGGGAGCATCTCTGGCACAGTCGAACCTTCAGAACCCCGGGCCGGTCTGTTATGTCAACCCCGGTCAATACAACATCAGCCTGCATGCTTCCGGAGACTGTGCCGACACCATGATCATGCTCGGACTTACTGTGACTGAGCTGGCGATTAACCTTCCGAATATCAGTGCCTGTCAGGGTGATACAGTTCTACTGGATGTTGGAAACTTTCCCGGCGCAGCTTATGTGTGGTCAACCGGAGAGCAAACACAAAGCATCAGGGTGACCCAGGGAGGCCTTTATTCGGTCAACGTCACCTACGGACCCTGTACAGCCGGTACCTCCTCTCTGGTCAGCATGCTATCGCAGCCCGCCGGGGGACTTCCTGAAATGATCACCATTTGTTACGGGCAGGAGACCCTGGTTTCTGCCGGAAACGGACCGGGCACCTATGAATGGTCAACAGGAGAAAGCGGACCAGCCATTACGGTGAAAGAGAACGGGACTTATATCGTCACCATTACAAATTCCTGCGGAACCATAACAGATTCCGTCCAGGTTGAATTCAGCCCGGATTGCGGACAAGGCGAATTATTCATCCCCAACAGTTTCACTCCCGAAGGCGATGGCAACAACGATCTTTTCACCGCCCATGGCGTTCATGTAAGCTGGTTCAGGATGTGGATTTATGATCGCTGGGGAGAGCTGCTCTTCAGTTCAGAAGACATCGGCCAAGGATGGGATGGCACTTATCTGGGTAAGGAATGTAAGAGTGATGTATACGTCTACAGGATCAATTACCGGATAAACAATTCGGAAGAGCGTTCACGGATAGGTTCGCTGACACTTTTTCGTTAATGGATGGTTTCAGCTTTCATCCAGACTATTCTACAAGAATAAATCCCGCCCATTTCACCGCTTCATCCGGGTATTTCATACGCATGCTTTCCCGTGCCGTTTGAAAAGCATCCTGCAGTTGATCCCCTTTTAGCCAGTTGCTGTAAAAAAGCGACATGAGTTCAGCCGTTTCCTTGTCCGGAACTTCCCAAAGCGACAGTATCATGTTAGAGGCTCCGGCCATTCTGAAGGCTCTCTGCAGACCGTAAACCCCCTCTCCCGCTTTGATATCTCCAAGGCCGGTTTCACAGGCTGATAACACCACCAGTTTAGTGTTATTCAGATCGAGATTGGAGACCTCCCAGGCTGTCAGAATGCCATCCTCCCCTTCCGGCTTCATCCCGGACCAGGCTTTATTGACCCCTGACAGCACAAGTCCTGACCTCAGCAGAGCATGCTCTGAATGGCGGAAGGCATAAAGGGGATCCGAAGGATCGTTTGTGGACGGATCCGGTTCCCTGTTGAAGAAAAATCCATGGGTCGCAACATGTATAAGATCCGGCGAATGCTGTCCGCTCAATGCTTTGAAGCCCGCCTCATTTGCCGCCACGCCCGTCAGAACCTCTGTCTTCCTGTTGCTTGTTTTCAAAAGGGTGGTAATACCTTCAACTTCCGTCATGGTTCCCGGCAGATAATTCCACAGGCCGCTGCGGTTCTGCAAATCACCGGGCAAACCGTCATCAAAGTCGGCACCACCCATCAGTACTGCATCCATTGAAGCATCAGCAAATACGGCGGTTGACTTCGCTTTCCCAAGGTCTCTGCTGGTCAGCAGATACCGCAACTCATATCGGTCGCACAGATAGGATGATGAATCGGGGCGTAAGGCATCAAATGAAATCTTGTTCAGAAGTCCTGAAGGACAGAGAAAGATCGTTTTTACTCCCGAAAGTCCTGACTCCAGAGGCTTCCACAGGATATCATAAATGCGCGGATTCAGCGGGCCATAGCGTGGTCCCATCTGCGCCTGGTTGACCTTTAATCCCCTCCGGTCAGCATCTGCATACACAACAGAGGTATCGCGAAGCATGGCATATAATTGCTTTTCCTCGAATAACGGAATATAAAGCGGCGAATCCATTCCTTTCCTTAGGATGAGTGCCGCATAAATTGTTGAATCCTGATGACTGCCCTGATTTTTAAAATAGAAATTCATGAATTCAATCATGGCCTCTCCCTCTCCCAGCTCAGCCTGAACCTGCTGCCAGTCAATGCTGCTGCTGATGCCCATGCCTGAGGCAGCGGCATTCAGTTTCTTCTCGAGATCATTGGCTGCTTCTTCCATGCCGGTAATATCAAAACCCAGAGCTGAACGTTCTCCCTCCGGAGTCATGTAAGCTTTACCTATCCTGGTGCGCAACATCATCCACTGATCGTATGCGGAAAGCAGGAGGGTGTCACCGCTGTTTTTGATACGGACCCGCAGGTTCCGGCTGTTCTCCAGCAGAATAGAATTCGTCGCCAGCTGATTGTTGTATGCGTCACGGCTCAGAGAAGGGTTTTCATGGTAACGTTTCAGTAAGAAATAATTGAAGCTCGTGAAGTTATTATCCAAAGTATTGAAGAACATGGCCTTCTCCTTTTCCGATAAAACCGCATAATGGTGACTGATCTGGTAAACGGTTTTTTCATTGGCCTCCTTGTAATAGGGTTCTGCTTTGGCATATTCTCCCATGAGGGTATAAAGATAGGCCAGATCTACCAGGGCCTGGCTGTAGTCAGGGTGACTTTTCCCCTCATATTGTCCGCGAATTTTCAGTGATTCAAGATAAAGCGGTTCGGCTTTCGCAAACTCTCCTTTCTGAAGATATACTACTCCCAGATTGTTCAGTGCATAAGCCACTTCCGGATGTTCAGGGCCAAGTGCCTTTTTGTATAGTTCAAGAGCTTCAGCGTGACAGGCTTCCGCCTTGTCATATTGCTCCATGAGGCCGTATAAAACACCCAGGTTATCCAGAAATGTGGCATAAGTGGTATTGAATTCATTGAACAGCGCCTTTTCAATGGCAATCGCCTGCTGATAAAGAGGCTCAGCTTGGGTATACATGCCCTGGTCCTTATAAAGACTCGCCAGGTTGGATAAGCCCTGCGCGTAGCTGTCGTGATTTTCTCCGAAAACAGATTTCTTGATCTCCAGGCTCCTGAGGTAGAGCGGCTCAGCCTTGGCAAAATTCCCCAGGCGACGCTGCAGATTGCCAACATTTTCCAGAACACTGGCATATAGTGGCGTGTTGTCTCCAGGACTTTTTCTGAAAATCTCAAGGGCCGTCGAATAATATTTCTCTGCATCCGTGTAATTGCCCATGTCAAAGTAAAGGCGCCCCAGATTATAAAGACTGTTGCCATAATCAGCATGCTCTTTACCAAGCAGCCGCTCCCGGATCGCGAGAGCCTCGAAATAGAGCGGTTCAGCGCCAGAATAACTCCCGAGGGTTTTATAGTAATAAGCCATTCCGTTAAGCAACCCGGCATATTCCCTGCTGTTCCGACCCTGTATCTTCTCAACCAGAAGCATGGCTTCAGTGTAAAGAGGCTCCACTTTATCAAAGTGTTGCATTTCGAGGTACATCTGCGCCAGGCTGTTTAACAGATAAGGATATTCCGGCGTATCCGTCAAGCCCAGATCAATAAAAATCTTCCGTGCCTCCCGCAAACCTTCTTCGGCCGTTTTCAGATCACCCATGTCCTGGCGCACAAGCGACAGGTTCTGCAACGTGATCGCGTAGGATTTGGATTCCTTACCTTCGGTTGAATCTTTGATCGCCAGACTGAGCCGGTAGTACTGATCGGCTTTCTGATAATCCTCCAGCGTCCAGTAAAGTGTCCCCAGATTATTCATCACCATTCCGTAAGCCGGGCTGTTCTCACCCAGAACCTCTTTCCGGATGGAAGCACATTCCATATAGTTGGCCTCAGCGGCCTTCAGGTCTCCGGACGTTTTCTGCACACTGGCAAGCTCAAACAGCGCTGTAGCGTAATCAGGGTGCCTCGTTCCGAGCAGTTCCTTCCTCGTGTACACCACCCTCGTGTACAGACTTACAGATTCCTTGTAACGACCAAGTTTTTCGAGAACATAGGCCAGGTTATTCTCAGAAACCGTGGTTTCCGGATGCTTCTCCCCCAATACCTTCCGTCGGATCTGAAGCACCCGCTCCAATATGGGGAATGCTTTATCGTAAAGGTACTGATCCATATACAGACTGGCCAGGTTGTTCATCACAAATGCAACATCAGCCGACTCTTCCCCCTTCAGATCTTTTTTCAATTCCAAAGCTTCCAGGTATGCCTGTTCACTTTTGCTGTAGTCCTTATTCATACGGTACACCATCGCAAGGTTGTTGACTGCGGTAATGTAATCATCGTGACGTTCTCCAAGCACATCTTTTCTCAGGGATACAAGCCTTTCATAATAATTGATGGAGGATTTCCAGTCTCCTTGTCGGTAATATGCAAAGGCGGTAATATTAAGTGTGGAGATGAAAAAGGGGTCGGTGGACCCCAGAACAGTCTCAAGAATAACCAAAGAACGACTGTAGTAATGTGCAGATGAGTCAGGCTTTCCCATGTCCAGAAACAGGCTCCCCAGGTTGGCCATGCAGATGCCCGCATCTTTGGATTGTTCACCATACTTTGACTGCATGATAACAAGCAATTCCCTGTACAAAGGCTCCACCTCAGCATATGCACCCAGAGTATACTGAACTTCAGCAAGATTGTTGAGTGCAGTAGTGTATTCCTTACTGTCTGCACCCAGTGCCTTTTTGCGCACCTCCGCTGCACTTTCGTAATAGGATACAGCCTCTGTATATCGCTGACTCTCAGCCAGCAGAAAAGCCATATTGAAAAGTGCCGTGCCATACTGGGGACCTTTGCGACGGAATTCCTTCTCCGCCTGTTTCAAGGCATCGCCGGCAGTCTGAAGCGCCGAATCCAGCTGACCTTCCGTGTACTGGCGGATCATCCGCTCATTCAGCGCAGCCCATTCCTGCGCGTGCGAGCACTGAATTGCAATACCTGCAACAACAACGAAAATCAAAAGCTTCAGTGCATACATATTTTAAATATAAGTAACTATTTAAGCGCCGGAGAAATATTCAAAGCTTACCCTTACAGCATAATACTGATCAGGACCCTAGATC
>CALGYY010000191.1 GCA_937934705.1 uncultured Bacteroidota bacterium | reverse complement strand
ACCACCGAGATCTACACTCTTTCCCTACACGACGCTCTTCCGATCTTATTTCCCCAGAGGCTGATTACGGGCTTTTTCAGTGCTGCTGCAATGTGCATCATTCCGGTATCACCGGTGATAATGAGCTTCGCCCCCCGGATCAGCAGGGCGCTTTGCAAAATATTCAAAAGGCCGCAGGTATGCAGCACGGGAATATGATCAATGCCTGCTGCAACCCGCTTCGCCTTATCGGCATCATCAGGGCCGCCAATGAGGACCAGCGGCACATTCATCAGCTTTACGATTTCCAGCATCTTCTCTTCCGGGATCTGCTTGGTCTGCTGTTTTGCACCCACGACCATAACAATATAATCCCTGTTCGCCAATGGGCCTTGTATTTCAGCAGGCAATACCAAATCAGCCGGTATGAAGAAATCCAGTCCTTTCCCGTCATTTTTCACATCCAGAAAAGCCACTGCTCTCAAATACCTGTCAACGATATGAATATCGGGCAGAACTTTCCGCTTGGTTTTGACCGCGATCCACTTTCTGAAATTCAGTTTGGGAAAACTATGGAACCGACGAAGCAGCATCAGGCGCAATGCAAATGTCCGCAGGTTTTTGTGGATATCCACAATATGGTCGTAGCGCTCTGCCCTGATCCTGGCCGCTGTCTCCCGAAGGCTGTCACCCAGTATATGCAGGCGGGTGATATGGGGATTGGGCTCCAAAAGTTCACTGTAAGCAGGTTTCACCAAAAAGTGAATCTCCGCCTCCGGATACTTCATCTTCAGGCACCTGATCACGGGAGTGGTCAGGACAATGTCCCCGATGGAACTCATTCTGATGATCAGGATTTTCAACAGAAAAGGGATAAGGGCTCTTCCTGCTTTTTCAGGGAGGCAAATAAACCCTGCATCCGGAACCGCCTGCCATTCAGGGCCGGGCGGTTCCGGAATTGGTCAGGTTGAGAGCCAGAGATCAATTACTTGGTCACGTAGTGAATCTCCTCAACTGTGGTTGTTACACCGCTGACGGTGCGCTTCAGCCACATTTCGTTGTTCTTCAGGCGCAGGATATCCCAGGTGGTGCTCAGGGCATTTTCCGTGATGACCAGCCCGCTCTTATCGCTATTGAATTCCCACTGTACACTGTAACTGACAGGCGCACTGTTCTGAAGCCAGTCATAGACCAATGAGCCATCCTCTTTGAATTCAAGCGTCAGCCCGGGCTGAAATGATTCCAGTGAGGCAGTCACATCATAGCCATTCTGCCATGCCTTTTCAATTTTCCAGATATTCACCACCCTTGCTTTCTTCGACCTCAGGCTGAGTGCCGGTCCTTCTTCATACTTGCAGGCCGGCAGGACCAATGCCAGGGCAATCACAAACAATAGAATACTGCTGAATTTTTTCATCGGAATTAATTTTATGGTTACAAAAACGTGTAAAAATATAAAATATTTGACATTGGTCATAAGTGAAGAAAATGCGATACACTATCCCCTCTTGGTCCAATATTGTACATTTGCATTGATGTTACTGACCGACACCCATATTCACCTTGATGATGAAGCTTATGTAAGTGATCTGGCTGAGGTGATGGATCGCGCCCGGACCTCAGGCGTCCGCTATATGCTTGTTCCCAATGTGGATACTACCAATGCACAGAGCGTGACTGATCTGGCGAAAGCATACCCGGGAAGGGTTTTTGCCATGATGGGGCTTCATCCGACCAGTATTAAAGGGGATCCGCGCGGGGATCTTGATGTGATCAGGAGCTACCTTGGACAGAACACATACGTGGCTATCGGGGAGATCGGGATAGATCTGTACTGGGACAAGACCTGGTTCAGGGAGCAACAGCAGGCTTTTGTTGAACAGATGCACTGGGCACGTGAACTTGGCCTTTGTGCCGTAATTCATTCCAGGAAATCACTCGAGGAGATCATCTTGCTGATCAAGAAGGAGAAGCTGACTGATATTCCCGCTGTTTTCCATTGTTTCCCGGGCTCGGTCGAGCAGGCCTTACAGCTCACAGACATGGGTTACAAACTCGGTATCGGTGGTGTGGTCACCTTTAAAAACGCTGGCATGGCAGAAGTGGTCAGGGCAGTCCCGCTCGAAAGTCTTCTGACGGAGACTGATGCCCCCTGGCTGAGTCCGGTACCACATCGCGGGCAGCGTAATGAGCCGGGTTTTCTGAGGCTGATTGCTGCTAAAATCGCAGAAATAAAAGAAACCACCCCTGAAGAGGTGGCTTCCGTAACAAGCCGCACTGCGGCTGAATTCTTCACTTTGCCAGTTTCCTGAAATCTTCTTCCAGGAAAGCATCGGGTTTGGTACTGCTGATCTTGTGACTGCTGAAGAAAAGAGGATTCCCGTCGGCCACACTTACAATGAATTTCCAGCATTTGCTGTCACCCTGTGTCGTTCCTTCAGGTCCGACCTTATGAAGGATCGCCACGCGGGGGTTTTTATCCAAAATCGCTTTCTGTATTTCCTCACGGCTGACAAATTTAACCGTGCCGGGGTAAACACTTTTAATTTTTTCTTCGGTGTTCACTTCGGAGGCCATTTCATTTTTTAACAGCCACAGCTCAAAGCCTATGGCTTTACCGGAATTCTCCTTTTCGAGATCCCTGATATCTTTCCCGGGATTATTCCCGCAATACCTGACATAATACTGCATGAAGGTGATGATCACACCCATTTTATAGTCGTAGGATTCATCATCCTCAACTGCCGTGTAACAGATAGGGACCGTAGCCAGGTCAGGCATATGATTGATATTCTTCGACTTGTCGCCCATTACGAGGTTAAGAATATCGTAATTGTAGCTGTCCATATTGTCGAACAGGTCGGTATTTGATCTGAACAGCGAGGATTTCGTTTCATCAAAACGGGCCTCTGCCACCAGAAGGAAAGAACTTCCCGGATCTCCGCATTTGGCTTCAAACTGTTCAAAATTGATGACCTCAAAGGGTGTGATCTTCCATGTTTTCGTCATGTACTCCTCCACATAGGCATTAAATGCCGAAAACGGGTCATCTTCCAGCACAACATAAGTTTTTGATTTGAGGAAGCGGTCAATATCTTCCTTCGTAGCGGTTTTCACCTGGGCATTCAGCGACTGGACGATCAGGAGTCCCGTCAGCAATAATGAGATCGTTTTCATAGTTGCGATTTTTTGTAATGGCCGTCAAAGAACGCGCCATGCAGCAAACGGATCATTTGCACACAGTATTGTAACCCGGAGGAGGATAAGCAGTTTTGATCCCTTCCTGCCAGTCGTCCAAAAGCGGCCCTTTGGCACAGGATTCCTGCTGAAACTTCACCTCCCCGCTTGCCGTATCACGGGCTGTGCACGTGATGCATTTTTTGCATGAAATGCAAAGCATGGCTGAACCCAGCAGGACAAGCCACAGCCAAACACGTATTGGTACCTGCATCATGAATTTCACTAAAAAAGAAAAGCCGGCTGAACCGGCTTTTCCTGGATACTGGTCATTAGTCGACTACGCACTCCACGTATTTGTCACCGTAATCGTAGCTGGTTTTGAAGCTGTCTTCCCATGTATTGAGAAGCAGGGCTTTGCCGCAATAGTGGTCCTCATAGTAAACCGTATTGTCCGCTTTGTAATAGGCGGTGCAGGTTTTACACTTACTGCAGGCTGCAAATCCGATAGCGGTGAGCGCGATCACACCAATGATAATCACTTTTTTCATAAATTAAAATTTAGAGTATTACAAATTGTGAATTAATCCTTTTCGCATTCAACATAGGTCAGACCGTAATCCCACTCCGTTTTGAAGTTATCCACATCGGAGTTGACTTCGATTGAGTTGCCACACCAGTGGTCGATATCCACCATAATATTGGTGGTTTTCTCATAGGCTGTGCAGGTCATACATTTGCGGCAGGAGGTAAAGGCGAGTGCAGTGGCCGCCATAACTGCCAGGATGATCATTGTTCTTTTCATATTCAGCATTGGTATTCGTTAATAATGGTGTAAAAGTAATTATTTTAAAACAATTGACGTATTTCTTCTTTAATAAAATCAATCGCCTTTTTCCCGGCACCCGGACCCGACTGCATGGTCAGCTCGATGAGCGTTGTACTCAGTTCATTGCCATTGGCTGAATCACTAAGTTTTGACGCGGCCACATTCACCATTTTAATGGTTTCTTCCTTGGCATTGCGGACAAGTTCCCATGCGGGTGTAGTAATGTAGACTTGTTGTGACAGGTTGTGCTCAAATTCTTCCCTGACCGCTTTGATCAGTGCTGACTGCAACTGAAAGGCACTCATCCCCGGCTGATATATCCTGAGGATTAAGCTATTAGGTGTAATTCTCTCTAAAAACAGCACGACACGCTCATAGGCCTGAAGCCTGATAGGGGTCAGTTGCTTTTGGTTCTGCATCCTGATTTCGAGCATTCTTGCTGCCTTTTCGTGCTGAAGGTATTGCTTCAGGATGAGAAAAGCGGTGAGAAAAACAGCCCCTGATGAAAGAAACACTGCTAATAAGATCCATACATATTCCATTTCGCCTCCTGATTTTCTTTACAAATATCGGAATTTTCCGGAATCGCTGTCACTGCCGTTGAAAATTCTGCCTGTTCGTTACCCTTTGCAGGCTGGCGAGTGCATCACAGAATTGTATCGTCCCGTCTTCGGGCTGTAAAACCACCCCGCAGGATGATCATGAAGTCACTTCGTCTGACCCCAAAAACATGAAGTGAAAAAAGCGTCCGGACGGATTTCGGCTGCGAAATGAAAATGATTACTTTTGAAGCATGATAAGTTTAGCTACGAATCTTAAAAATCTAATCTTATGAATTTGTTATCCAATCGATTAAACAATCTTTCCGAATCGGAAACCCTGGCCATGACCCAGAAAAGCCGCGAACTGAAAGCACAGGGGTTTGATGTCATCAACCTGAGTATTGGGGAACCCGATTTCGATACGCCATTGCTCGTTAAAGACGCTGCGAAAAAAGCCATTGACGACAATTTTACGCATTACACACCGGTGTCAGGCTATCCTGAGCTCAGGGAAGCCATTTGCAGAAAACTGAAGCGTGACAACGGACTGGATTACACGCCGGCGCAGATCGTTGTGTCAACCGGCGCCAAGCAATCCATCGCCAATGTGATGCTGTGCCTCATCAATCCTGGTGACGAGGTGATCGTGCCGGCACCTTACTGGGTATCTTACAAGGAAATTGTGAAGCTGGCCGAAGGGCAGTCCGTCTATGTTCCGGCCTTTATCGACAGCAATTTTAAAGTGACCCCTGAGCAGGTGGAGGCAGCCATCACCCCCAAAACCAAAGCCTTCATTTTCAGCAGTCCCTGCAACCCGACAGGATCTGTTTACAGCAAAGATGAGCTGGCCGGCTTTGCGAAAATGTTTGCCCGCCATCCTGAGATTTTCATCATCTCAGATGAAATTTATGAGCATATTAATTTTGTGGGGACTCACGAAAGTATTGCACAATTCGGGGAGATCCGCGACAGGGTTATCATTGTGAACGGCCTTTCCAAAGGATGCGCTATGACCGGTTGGAGAATCGGCTTTGTCGCTGCCCCGCTCTTTCTGGCAAAAGCCTGCGATAAACTGCAGGGACAGGTGACATCCGGAACCTGCTCCATCGCACAAAGAGCTGCTATCGAAGCCTTCGATGCAGATCCGAAAAAATCGAAAGAACTGCAGGATATGGTACGCACTTTTCACGAAAGGCGTGATCTGATGCTGGGTATTCTGAAAGACATTCCTGACATGAAAACTAATTTGCCGGACGGAGCGTTTTACATTTTCGCCAACATCAGGAACTACTTCGGCAGAACTGACGGAAAATACAAAATTGAGAGCTGTGACGACATGGCCAATTATCTGCTGGAGAAGGTTTACGTTGCCACAGTTGCCGGGAGTGCTTTCGGGAATCCTTACTGTATCCGTTTTTCCTACGCGACCAGTAACGAACTGCTGATTGAGGCGGCCAACAGGATCAAAAAAGCCCTGGCTGAGCTGAAATAAAAGTTCATCAGCCGGAACAGAATAACGAACATATACATTTTTTCATGATGGTAGCCTTTTTTGAAGTCATTCTCATCCTGCTGATCGTTGCCCTTCTGAGCGGAGGAATCGCTATGCTTGTTATCGGTCTGCTGAGAAAAAGGAAGGGTTTATGGATCGGCGGGACAGTGATGTTGTCGCTGACCTTTGTTCTCGGCATCCTCGGATTCCTGATGTTTTTGGGATTCAGCCGGAGTATGGACCACACCGGCCCCTATTATGATTCTGCGTATGAGGTACCTGAAACACAGCCGGTGTCAGGAGAAAGGCATGTTTATACACCTTTAACTGACAGTATCATGAGGATTTCATTTGACCGGCCCCTTCAACTGTGGATTCAGGATTCTGCAGGTGGTGAATACCCGATTGATCTGTTTGCACATCACACCATGCAGCAAAGAGGGATAAGCCTGAATGGTCTTCGTATCATCCGGTCAACCAATACAGACAGCGAACTAAGCCTTTTACTTGATTTCAGTAAGGTTTTCAGCGGCAAACTGATGATTGAGGCTTACGACCGCCAGGAGAAGTCTCTTGCTAATCTGGATATTGATGCCACTGCCAAAGCAAATTCCTCGCTGGAGCTGACCTTTAGCATTCCCGGATATTATTCATACCAGCAAATGGCATGGATCACAGTCACCGCATTCGAATAAGGCATGAATATGTTCACAAAAGAAAAACTTAAGAATATCTTCGCGGATTTCAGACGCATGAAAATTCTGATCATCGGGGATGTGATGGTCGACAGTTATCTTTGGGGCAGGGTTGAGCGGATCTCACCTGAGGCTCCGGTTCCCGTGGTATCATTGATCAGGAGGGAAAACCGGCCGGGGGGAGCTGCCAACGTAGCCCTTAACGTTCAGTCACTGGGTGCAGAGGCCATACTGTGTTCAGTGATCGGAAACGACCTTCACGGGGATCAGTTTCTTGGTCTCCTTCAGGAACATGGTTTACGCAGTGAAGGGATGATTGCGGATGCCGGAAGGGTGACCACCACCAAATTCAGGATCATCGGCAACAACAGTCATTTACTTCGTGTGGATGAGGAAACGGACAGCCCGGTGGGTGATGCGCTGACCGGCCAGATGCTGCAGCGTATCAAAACCTTGCTTGATCAGGGCCTGGATGCTGTCATTTTTGAAGATTATGACAAAGGCGTAATCACTGAGAAACTGATCACCGAGGTCGTGAAAATAGCGCAGCAAAAAAGTATCCCTGTTGCGGTTGATCCCAAGAAACGGAATTTCGCTTCTTACCGCAATGTAAGCCTGTTCAAGCCCAACCTCAAGGAACTGCGGGAAGGCCTCAAAACAGACCTTCAGGCCGAACAGGAAAGCCTGGACCGGGTACTTATCCCCTGGCTACAGCAACAGGAGATGCAAATGCTTATGGTAACGCTGAGTGAAGCCGGGATTTACATGCTTTACCGCAATGCGGATTGCACTGCAAGAAGCCTCATCCTTCCGGCGCATCTGCGAAAAATCGCTGATGTATCAGGAGCCGGTGACTCGGTGATCGCCGTTTCGGCCCTGGGGCTGGCCCTTGACCTTGAGGCTGAACAGATCGCGGCACTGGCCAATCTGGCAGGCGGACTGGTATGCGAGGAAGTGGGTGTGGTTCCGGTAAACAAAGACCGACTGTTTGAAGAAGCCCTGCTGAAGCTTTGTCAGAATGGCTGATAACAGCTCCGGCCAGACCGCAACAGCGCGTCCACAGCGCGAAGAGATCAGGGCGATGTTCGATGACATTGCCCCCACTTATGATTTCCTGAATTCATTCTTATCACTTTGGATTCATAAACGCTGGAAAAGGAAGCTGGTGAGAGCAATGAAACCTTATGCCCCCGGACAGATCCTTGACCTTGCCACAGGAACGGGCGATCTCGCCATCCTGGAGGCCACATTGATGCCTGAACAGGTGACGGCCATCGACCTGAGTGCAGGCATGTTGAATGTGGCCCGGAAAAAAGTGGCCGGAAAGAAAGCTGAAAAATTCATCACTTTTATGCAGGCCGATGCCCTTGATCTGCCATTTCATGATCATCAGTTTGATGCGGCCACCATCGGTTTCGGGATCAGAAACTTTGAAAACCCCCTGGCCGGCCTAAAAGAAATACGCAGAGTTCTGAAACCCGGAGGAGTACTGCTGATCCTTGAATTCTCGCAACCCAATAAAGGCTGGACAGCCCGCCTGTTCAATTTCTATTTCAGATCCATACTTCCT
>CALGYY010000190.1 GCA_937934705.1 uncultured Bacteroidota bacterium | reverse complement strand
AAAAAGCGCTTTTGTTACTTTTGGCGCGACAAAAGTAAAGCAATGAAATACTGAAAGTTCAGATTATTCCGAAGTGACCTCAAGACCACTGTAACTGATCTGAACAAAAAGAAAAAGGTTCGGGAGCGGAAGACTCCCGAACCTTATGGTGGTGTTTATCCGATCCGTTGAAAAACGAATGTTTATGGTTGGAAAACTGCAGCAAAGACCATCAGAAAACCTTGCTGACCATAATACCGCCTAAGGTTGCCAGGATTCCGATGATTATGCTGCCTCCTATATATAACAAGGCATAAACGATTTGTCCGTCACGCAGCATGCCGACGGTTTCATTTGAAAAGGCCGAGAAAGTGGTGAAACCGCCAAGCAGTCCGGTGGTGATAAAGAGTTTCCATTCCTGTGAGATTCCGCTTCGTTCGCCCAGTCCGAAGAAGAGACCGATCAGCAGGCAGCCCAGGATATTGACCGTAAGTGTTCCGAAAGGAAAAGCAGCCGGGAATTTCGTGGTCATTAATTGCGAAACAAGGTACCTGAGTACGCCGCCGATAAAACTTCCTGCTCCGATAGCGAGAACCACTTTTATCATTTATTCCGCTTCAATAAATTGAATCCTCTTCTGCGAACAGGGCAAAGATAGAAAAATCAGTTCACCAGCTTTCGATGACGTCAGGAAAATCAATTGTCTGCTTTTCTGTCAGGATCATGACCGCAATAGTGATCCGAAGAATCACTATCTTCGCTGAGTCACCAATTCCAGCAAAATGAAAAGCGAGCATCTTTCAGGACACAAGCCAGGCGATTGCAGAAATATCGCCCTGAATACTTCGATGCTGATGTTGATCATCACCTGCCTGGCCCTGTTCACGAGCGGCCTGCCCTGCTCCGGGCAGGCGGCGTCAGGACTGCATCTCAGCAACGCAAGTCTGTTGGATCCGGCCAAACATATTGTTTACCGGGGAATAGAAAACGTGATCAGTCTGCGTTCCGACAGTCTGCAAACTGACAGCATCCTGCTGCAGGCCAAAAGCGGGACGATCAGCGGATGCTGCGGAGAATTCAAAGCAGAAGCGCCGGATTCCGGTCAGCAGTGGATGCTTTACGTTCTCATGCCCGATACTGCAGGGATATTTCAATCTGTGGATTCCGTAATAATGGAGATCAGGGACATTCCGGATCCGGAGGCCATTATTGCCGGGAAAAGCGGAGGCAAGATCAAGAAGGAGGTTTTACTGGCCGCCGATTCTCTCACGGTGATCGTCCGTAACTGCTACCTGAAAAAGAATCCCTGGCGCATCACCTCTTTTAAACTCAGCTACACCCGGGATTATTTCCTCTATGAGTTTGAGCAGCGCGACGGTTGCCGCTTTGCCGACCAACAGCGCTCGGCCATGTCGAACCTCCATCTGGGAGCGGTTTTCCACTTCATCAACATCCGTGTTAAAGGTCCGAAAGGAAGTATAAAGGTATTGCCGGAACTGACTTTTGAAATCTCACTTTGATCGGCCGCCTGATCTGACTATTCTTTTAGTATTAAGCCTCTTAAATCCCTCATGGCAGGGAAACTGAAACTTTTTTGAAAACATTTGTGCGAAATTGTTCCGGCATCAAAAAATCCATAATTTTACGGAGGTAATCCGCACAACTGAACCATAAGGTTCAAAGGCGGACGGACATGAAACAACCCCATACTCATCATCATGGAAGACTTCAGGAATCTGCAGCAAATCTTGTTCAAACAGATCAAAGAACGCCTCCCTGCCGGAGCTTCGATGGTGAATGAAATCTGCGACATTCTCAGTCTGACCAGCGACAGCGCGTACCGGCGAATCCGAGGTGAAAAACCGCTGGTGCTGGATGAATTTTACAAGCTTTGCCGGCATTTCAATATTTCTGCGGATGAGATCTTCGCCATACAAAACCACGGGGATTCATTTGTGTGCAGGATCATCGCGGCCAGAGAAATGGGATTTAACGGCTACCTGAAGAACCTGCACGAAACCCTGCTGAAGATACAGACCCTTCAAAACCCCGAGATCCTGTATTTTGCGAAGGATGTCCCGCTTTTCCATCATTTTGCTTTTCCCGGACTGGCCGCGTTCAAGATCTTCTTCTGGTCCAAAACGGTGATGCAGATGCCTGAGTTCAAGGACCTCCGTTTTGATCCGGCGGGAATGGATCAGCAGACATTTGAAACCGGCCGCCTGGTGATGCAGTTATACAGCCGCATCCCTTCAGCAGAAATATGGAATGAAGAAACCATCAACAGTCTGATCCGGCAAATGGAATATTATCTCGACGGCGGCATGATCGTTCACAAGGAAACTGCGCTGAATCTCTGTGATGAGACTGATGCCATGATCGAACATCTTTCGGCCCAGGCCGATGCCGGCGCCAAGTTTCTGCCCGGAACGGATATCCTGATTCCCGGAAATTTCAGGCTTTACAACAATGAGGTCATCCTGGGCGACAACAGCATTTGTGTCACCTCTGAAAGCCTGAAAATGACCTTCCTGACCCTGAATGTTCTGAACCTGATGGTAACCACAGAGGAGCGGTTCTGTGTGCGTATGGAAGACTATCTGCGGACCATGATGAAGAAGTCGAGTCTGATCAGCAATGATTCAGAAAAAGAGCGGAAACGCTTCATTAACCTGATGCATTATAAAGTTCATCAGGCAAAGGAGAGGATACGGTATTTATAATATCTTTGTTGCGCCGATACAAATCCGGGGCGTTAGCTCAGCTGGTAGAGCGCTTGGTTCGCAATCAAGAGATCAGGGGTTCGAATCCCCTACGCTCCACTCGAAAGGTTGAAGCAATTCAACCTTTTTTTTATTCCTTACGTCTGTCAAGGGATTCCGCACTTTCACGTGCAAACTCTGAAAGCAATTTTTTCATTATTTTTGGTAATTTGTTTCACAATCGTTTCACAAAGAATCAAAAATATATTGCAGGATGAGCAACTCATTTAAGATCTTCCTTCGTTCCGATTTTCAACGAAAAGACGGACTTTTCCCCATCTACCTCCGGGTCATTATCGACCGCAGGAAAAAGGATTATTCCCTGAACGTGGCCATCCCTGAAGAATTATGGGACGGCAAGCATGATAAAATCAAAAAATCACTCCGGTACAAATCGGATGATCTGAATGCCGTTCTATCCAAGACGCGCATGAAGGTGGAGAAAATACTGCTGGATGCCCGGCTGAGTGAAAAACGGCTGACCCTTGAGGCCTTTGACCGATTGTATTCTCAAAAAACGCTTGACTACAGCTCGTTTTACGAATATACCACGGAATTTATCCGGGAGCGTAAGCACAAGTTCTCATCAGATACCTGTCGCACCTATGCGAGTCAGGTTACGAAACTGAAGAAGTTTAAACCGGAGCTGCGATTTGCAGATATGAGCATCGACTTCCTGAAACTGTACGATGTGTATATGATCAGCAAGTTGAAAAACAAGACCAACACCCATTACAAAAGTATGGCGTTCATCAAAACGGTCTGGTTTCAGGCAATGAAGGACGGGCTGGTCACAGAGAATATTTTTAAAAACTTCCCGCTGAAGAAAAAGCAGGGGAACCGCAGTTTCCTTGATATGGAAGAACTTAGGTTGCTGGAAGCGCTGTTAAGCGCGAATATACTGGACTCCCAACTGAATGTACTTAAGTACTTTTTATTCGCCTGTTATACCGGATTGCGTTTTCTCGACATCAAGAACCTCCGGCACACAAATCTTGTAGAGGGCGACATCCTGCAAATTGAGATGCACAAAACAAAGGACATCGTCAGAATTCCCCTGATTGACCGCGCTAAGCGGCTCATCGAACCCGGCTTTGAAAACCAGCCGGTCTTCAGGGTTTCGACCAATCAGGTAACCAATCGTAATCTCAAAGAACTCATGGAGCTCGCCGGAATAAAAAAGACCATCAGTTTCCATTGCGCCCGCCACACCTTCGCAACGATCTCAATTGATCTGGGGCTGCCCCTTGAAGTCATAAGCAAGCTTCTCGGCCACAAAGACCTCAAAACAACTCAGATTTATGCTAAGATTCTGGATAGCGTGAAGGTAAAGGAGATGGGGAAGTGGAATGAGAACTAAATTCTTCCAAAGCTGAGGGTCGCGGGTTCGAGTCCCGTTTTCCGCTCTAAGGTTTAAGAAGGTTTTAAGAAAGGCCGGTTTAAACATGGTTTAAACATGGCTTTTTTATATTTAATTAAGTTTTTTATCGTAAGTATTCTTGTCAGAAGAGCACAGGAGTTTTCATAACCGTCAAAGATATTGTGCAGTTATCAGACGTGTCTCAACGATATTAAAGACGATACTAAACTTTTTTCGCTTCTACAATAATTATTCAATCTGAATATATGATGATGCAAATTATCCGTAAATTTGCGCCTAAGCAACCCTGAAAACTACACCTTCTCACCATTGCTGTTTTATTCTATTGTTATTCTGATTGATACACAATTCTTTCGACAATTTCCATATTGTCGTCCGGGTTTTGCTCAACAAAACAAACATGTTGTCGGTCTTCATGTTTGAATGGTAGAATTAACTGGGGTTCTCTGAATTGCACCCTGGGAAAGCCGCAAAAGTAATTAACGAGAGAAAATGAAAATTTTCTTTACTAGGGAATCAGCGTTTAAAAAAGCAAACAGGTATGTTTGCGTGGTCAGAAAACTGTATGTTTTACGACATACTATACAGAACCTTGGCGGAATTACTTTTTCAGTCAAGGGAAAAGACTCTGTTAGAAAAAATGTTTAGTGACCTAATACTATGCTATGATGAAGAGAGCCTTTAAAATCTCACTTCTAAGTACATGACAAAACTTTAGTACAAATCTCGTAATCTTTTATTCCAGTAG
>CALGYY010000189.1 GCA_937934705.1 uncultured Bacteroidota bacterium | reverse complement strand
TGATTCACGCCGACGCCGGCCCGCGGTTTCGACCCTGCCACCGCACACCTGCTAAGTAATTGCCTGCAAAACCAAAAGTGCTTTTAATCAGGATCCTCTTGCAGGTCCTCGACTACGGAGGGGTTCCAATTGCTGCGAAGCAGCAAGGTTTTCGAGCCCATAGCAATAGCCGCAGCTGAAACGAAGGGAAAGACTGCCGCAGATGCATAGTGTGATTCATTTGCATGCGGGGAAGCAGAGCGAAAGCGATTGAGCCTGTCTTGCTGCACGCGGCAGTGGCCTGCGGGACGGGAGTGTAAGCTGTCGGCGGTTTCACGCGGGCGCAGCCCAGCGTGAAAATTGCCTCGGGGCGAGAAAAACGCGCTTTTGTTACTTTTGGCGCGACAAAAGTAAGGCAATGAAATACTGAACTTTCGGACTATTCTGAGGTAAACACAAGACCACTGAATAATGACCTGAACAAAAAGAAAAAGGTTCGGGAGCGGAGGACTCCCGAACCTTTATGTGGTAATATTACGATCGGTCCAAAATCTTTTTTAAATTTGCTGTAAACTCGCCCTCTTATGCATCGAAAAATTACCCTCCTCCTGATCTGCCTGATGCTCTTCGGCGCATCCTACGCACAAAAAGTTACCTTTCAGGGATATTACCACATGCTTGATTCCTCAGAGCTTTTCGCTCCGGCAGGTCCAGCAAAGTTCACCAGCACACCTCCGCCAACAGGCACCGTAAGAGCCATCGCCGAATGGGAACCCATGCAGGCCGTCCTGGTTTGTATTCCCAGTAGCGGCGGCAGCCCCAGTAATGGCATCCCCTATTCCATGATGGCCGATATGTCACATTACACACCGGTGATCATTATCGTGGAATCCTCTGCCCACCAGACCAGTGTCACCACCAGCCTGAATTCCGCGGGTGCCACCATGTCGAACGTCAGCTTCATCATTGCGGCACTTGACTCCTATTGGGTCAGGGACTATGGCCCCTGGTTCATCATGGTCAACAACAACGAGGTGGCCATTATTGACTTTCCTTATAACCGCACCTCACGTCCTAACGACAATCTGGTTCCTGAAGTCATGGCTACACATCTGAGCATGGATATCTACGGCATGAATGTGATACATACTGGCGGAAATTATATGAATACCGGTACTGGCGTGGCCGCCATGACCGACCTGGTGGAGGATGAAAATTCTCTTTCGCATGCCCAGATTGACACGGCTTTCAAGCAATATATGGGAATCACAAATAATTATATCACTACAGATCCATTGGGCGATTATATAAAACATATCGATTGCTGGGGAAAATTCCTTGATGTTGACAAGATCCTGATTGCCTCGGTTCCGGTCAGCAATCCGCAGTACTCAGAATACGAAGCCATGGCAACCTACTGGGCCAATGAAGTTTCTACCTACGGGAACAATTACCAGGTTTACAGGGTTTATGAGCAGTATGGACAACCATACAGCAATGCCCTGATCCTGAACAAAAGGGTTTACATCCCCTTTGTGAGCGGCACAGGATCATCATACAACACTACAGCTCAGCAGATCTATCAAAATGCCATGCCGGGATATACCATCGTGGGTATTACCAGCACTTCCTGGGAATCCACCGATGCGTTGCACTGCCGCACCCATGAAATTGCCGACAAATATATGCTGTACATACAGCATCAGCCCTTGCTGGGTTCACAACCCAACCTCAGCCAGTTCACTGTTAATGCCAATATCTATAACCTCAGCGGAAGCAATCTCATCAGCGATTCCGTATGGATCAGATATAAGGTGAACAACGGGAGTTGGACCAAGATTCTCATGAGCCATCCATCAGGCAACCTCTGGAGCGCCAACATCCCTCAGCAGACCCCGGGTGATACTGTGCGCTATTACATTCATGCGGCAGATCTTTCACCCCGCAGCGTGAATCACCCCCTGATCGGGGAGCCGGATCCGCATAAGTTCTGGATCACCGCCTCTGTCGCTGTTGAAGAGCAGGAACAGGAGCAGGCCCTGGTGTTTCCGAATCCCGCATACAATGAGCTTTTCATCCAGATGCGCAACTCCGGCAGTCCGCAGTTGCTGATCAGCCTGCTCAATGCTGTCGGAGAAACTGTCATGAATCTTGAAGCACCCAATACGGATCGCCAGATGCTGAAACTGGATGTGAGTTCTTATCCGGCAGGCAGCTATTTTCTCAGAATTGAAAGCGGGGAAAATGTGATGATGAAGAAAATCATGATCATGAGATAGTCTTCTCCCGGATTCATTGTTATTTTTTTCACATTAGAAAAATTAGGCTTATATTTGAGCACCGAAATTAAGGGTGCTAAGTATGGAGATTCAAGGGATATTGGCGATCAATCCGGGTTCGACATCGACGAAGATTGCGGTTTTTCACGGGAATACACCGGTATATGTAAAAAACATCAGCCATAGTACTGAGGAGTTAAGCCCTTTTGAAAAGATCACGGATCAATTTCAGTTCCGGCGTCAGGTGATCATGAATCAATTGCGGGATGCGGAAGTTAAGCTTCACCTGGTTCGAATTATTATGGGACGCGGGGGCTTGCTGAAACCCATCCCCAGCGGTGTTTACGAAGTGAATGAGGCCATGAAGGCAGACCTGGTGGATTCCCCGCTGGGGGAGCATGCCAGCAACCTTGGCGGACTGATTGCCGATGACCTGAAGCAGGAGTTCCCGGGTGTGCGTGCTTACATTGCAGATCCGGTGGTGGTGGATGAGTTGGAAGACATTGCACGTTTTTCGGGGCATCCGCTTTTTGTCAGAAAGTCAATACTTCATGCTCTTAACCAGAAAGCAGTAGCACGTAGGCACGCCGGCCTGATCATGCGGGCATATGAAGATCTGAATCTCATCGTGGTACATCTTGGCGGAGGAATAAGCGTTGGCGCGCATCAGAAAGGCCGGGTGATTGACGTGAACCAGGCGCTCGACGGAGAAGGTCCGTTCTCTCCCGAAAGAAGCGGCACCCTGCCTATGGGTGATTTTGCCAAACTTTGTTTCAGCGGGAAATACAGCCTTAAAGAAGTCAAAAAGATGATCAAGGGCGAAGGAGGACTGGTGGCCTATACCGGAACCAATTCGGCCTATGAGGTAGAGATGCGTGCCCAGGCCGGCGATGCCTTTGCCAAAAAGATCTTCGAGGCCATGGCTTACCAGGTGGCAAAAGAGATCGGAGCGATGTATGCGGTTTTATGCGGGCAGGTTGATGCTATCCTGATCACCGGGGGAATTGCCAACAGCAAATGGTTTGTAAACGAGATCATCGGACGTGTCCACCGTATGGCACCCACCCATGTATATCCCGGCGAAGATGAAATGGAAGCCCTGGCTCTGAATGGCCTGAGGGTGCTGACCGGAGAGTGCATTCCGGTGGAATACAAATAATTTCAGTCTGTTTTATCCATTTGCGGCTCAGGAAATCAATCCCAGGCCATGGGTGCGGATATAGGAACGGATGGCGTCAATATCCGGAGATTTCGGGGTGTCTTTCTCGAAATAGGGCAATACTTCACGCAAACTCTTGTAAGTCTTCTGCGAAAACGAAGAAAGCTTATCCGCCATCTTCAGGTGATCGATAGCCTGCAGAATGGAAATGATCTCCACGGAAAGAACCTCGAAAGTATTCTCAATCACCCGGCGGGCAATCATGGCTGAGTTGGTGCCCATACTCACGATATCCTGGTTGTCGTTATTGTTGGGAATACTGTGCACATACATCGGGAAGGACAGCGTCTGGTTTTCCGCAGTTGTGGACACTGCAGTGAACTGAGCGCCCTGCATACCCAGATTCAGCCCCAGTTTCCCGGTATTGACAAAAGGCGGCAGGATCTGATTGATCTTATTGTTCATCAGGTAATTCAACTGCCTTTCGGCCAGCATGCTGACGCGGGTGACAGCAATCTTGACCTTGTCCATCTCGAAGCTGATATAATCACCATGGAAGTTTCCGCCGTGAAACACATTGCCTGCCTTATGGTCGATAATGGGGTTGTCGTTGACCGAGTTGATCTCATTGATCACGATCTCTGCTGCTGTTTCAATGGTCTCAAGCACCGCGCCCAGAATCTGCGGGATGCAACGCAGGGAATAATACTCCTGCACTTTCTTTTCCATGTGCGCATCGGTGACCTTAACATTATACAGGTCAGCACTGCGCTTTTTAATGAGCCTGCTGTCGTGAATCATGTCACGAATGATGGCCGCCACCTTCTGCTGACCGGGATGGAGCTTGACCTGATTCAGTTCTTTTGAAAAATGATCATCATAGCTTTCCACGATCTCATTCAGCACCGCTGCACACCAGAGCGACCATTCCACGGTTCTTCTTGCCCCTACCACATTGGCCACGCCAATGCCCGACATCACCGAAGTACCGTTGATCAGCCCGAGTCCTTCGCGCATTTTGACCTCGATGGGTTTGAGTCCGAGTTTTTCAAAAACGGCCTTAGTGGGCTGTACCTTACTTTCGTAAGTAACCTCCCCTTCCCCGATCAGCACCAGCGCCAACTGGGCCAGTTGCACCAGGTCGCCAGATGCCCCTACCCCGCCATGCTCGTAAATCACCGGGTATACATCATTGTTTATGAGGTCGCGCAGCAGGCATAAAACCGAGCGGTTCACCCCGCTGTACCCCTTGGAAAGGGTGTTGAGACGCGCCAGCATGGCCGATTTCACCGAGCGGAGGTTCAGCTTCCTGCCCGAACCTGCCGCGTGACTGCGGATCAGGTTATACTGAAGATCCACCTGGTCCTTCTCGTCGATACGATATTGCGCCATGGGTCCCAGACCGGTATTGATCCCGTAGATGATCTTATCACGCGAGAAATCACACAGGAACTTAAAATTGGCATCAATGTTCTCCAGCACTTCAGGAGCAATCTCCACCTTGCTACCGCCGCAAAAAACCTTTTCAAAATCCTTAATGCTAAGGTTGTTCTTGTCTATCCGCACCATACTCACACGTTTTTAAATTGGGTCTGCAAAAGTACAATTTTTCCGCGAATCCTCAGGAGCACTGACTGACCGGAAAAAAATACGAATCAAGGGTTAGAAGCCCTTAGCAATAAATGTTCATGAAAACCCGCTCTGAGCTGCCCCGGTCGTTTATCCCCCCTCAGAACTTCTCATCATACTTTGTCCATAGAAAATCCCCCAGTTCCCAGGCTTTCTGAACCACCTTATTGCCCCATTCACCGGTGTAACGGGTAAGGAATTCACGGAGTTTAGCGGGTTTTTTAGGATCGGCAAGTTTCAGGGCTTCAGCCTCGAAAGTCTTTTGCTTCGAAAACAGCTCCGCCTGCCAGGGTCCCCAGGTGGCATCGCAGTCTTTGCGCATATCCGCCCAGCGATGGGCAGCGGTGGTGCCCATATAATTAAACGCCCACCAGGCGCTGGTGCGCGACATCCCTGTTCTCCTGCCGTCCACCTTATAAGGAGCCGGCATATCAGTCACCCCGCAATAGACCGGAATGTAAATGGAAGAGGCAATGTTGTCGAGTGCAATCCATGCCAGGCCGCCAATATCATCGGGAAGCCAGTCGCGGCACTGAATAATGGTTCCGTACATGGTGTACCAGCGCGCTATGGTGCGCTCGCCGTACCAGCCCCATCCGCCGTTGATGCGCAGCATCTTGTTCATATCATATGGCATGAAAGGATTGGCTACCGGAGAGATCACTGCTTTGCCACTGTCGCCCACCACCAGCAGATCCTTGATCATATTGAATTCTGTTCCCTCATAGTAATCTTTGAAAACCTCAACGAGTTTCTCCAGGGTAACCGGCTGATCAGGCTTCACAGAAAACGGATAATTTTCGCTGTTGGGATCCAGCTTCAATGATGGGGCAAGCAAATCGAAAACCCGCCATTCCCTGCGCCTTCCGGCTGCAGAGGTGCGACTCTCCGGAGCGTATGCATAACAAAACTCAAACTCCCCCATTTCAGGGGTCCACCATCCGTGTTCCATGGCCACGCTGAAAAGATTCTCTGAAGCCATGAAATAATCGGGTCTGCTCAGGTCAACACGACGGATGCGGCTGGCATTGGCATTCACTGACACTTCATCATCCGGAACCCGCTGTGCCACCCACACCGACCCCAGCTTTCCCTTGCCCGGACCCACGATCTCCAAATGCCAGACTTCATGTTTATCGGCAATGGTGAGACATTCACCCTCATCGTTGTAACCGTATTTTGCGGTGAGTTCACCCGCCATCTGAATCGCCTGACGTGCGGTAGTGCAGCGCTCCATCATCAGGGCCACCAGTTGGGTGCAATCAATCAGTCCTGAATCACTGTGCAGCTCTTCCCTCCCGCCAAAAGTGGACTCACCGATGGCCAGCTGCTTTTCGTTGATACAGGGATAAGCGGTATTGATATACCCATAGGTATGCTCCACCTGCGGGATCTCTCCCACCGGCTTGTAGATATATAAAGGCATGGGAAAATCATTCGACAACACTCTTTTGGTCATCACCGCCATACTCCCCGCTTTGTGATCCATGGCCGCAACCACATTAATATCCGATCTCGTGCGGTGACTGTCATCCGTGTGGGAAGTAATGACTGATCCGTCAGCAGTGGCTTTCTTGCCGCAGGTGACCGAAGTACAACCGTCAGGAAAACCGCCCACGTAATCGGGTTTGTCCTGGGAAAAAATGGCCAGCGGCAGCATTGCCAGCAGAATGCAGAGAGTGAGTATGGGTTTCATTTTAGCAGGTTTTGGGGCAAAGTTAGTATAATTTCAGAGTG
>CALGYY010000188.1 GCA_937934705.1 uncultured Bacteroidota bacterium | reverse complement strand
AACACCTTCCATGGATGCAGTTCCCAGCCTGTCGTTGGTGGCGAACTGCATACCCCGGCTCACGGCATCAGCACCTTCCTGAATTCCCCTGAGAGGAAGGGTTTGCATATAGACCAGGTTGGCCAGCAGATAAAGTACGGTTACGATGAGTGTACCGAAAAACAGGCTAAGCGGGATGTTCTTTTTAGGATTCACAACTTCACCTGCGGTAAAAGTGATATTGTTCCAAGCATCAGATGAGAAGAGGGAACCGACCATGGCAGCCCCCATGGCTGCTACCAGTGCAAAACCGGCAAGCTTCAGCGGCTGACCGTCAGCGCCCGTCTGCTGTGCATCCCACAATATTTCCCAGTTCAGTTGTATGGCTGTGCCGTTTCTTGCCCAGATCAGCCCGATGAGTATAAAAGCGAAAAGCACGATGATCTTGGTCAGCGAGAAACTGTTCTGAATCACCTTGCCCAGCCTGATCCCCCGGCTGTTGATCCAGGTGAGCAGGAGGATGCTGGCGATGGCCACCAACTGCGCAATATTGAATCGGATAAATCCCAGATCGAGCCAGATTCGTTGCTCGGAAAACCACGGGAACAAAACGCCGAGAAACTTGGCAAAAGCCATGGCCACCGCTGCGATGGTTCCGGTTTGTATGATCAGAAACAAGGTCCAGCCATACAAAAATCCCGTCATGGGATTGTAGGCCTCCCTCAGGTAAACGTACTGTCCGCCCGCTTTGGGCATCATGGCCGCCAACTCTCCGTAACTCAGGGCTGCAAAAATGGTCAGTACGCCGGTGAGTACCCAGGCCAGCATAACCCAGCCGGGAGCGCCCAGTTGACGCGACATATCGGCGCTTACGATAAAAATGCCCGATCCGATCATAGACCCCACCACCAATGCAGTGGAATCAAAGAGGTTCAGGCTCTTTCTGAATCCGGTGTTCTGTTCCAAAGGCTTTCTCAGGTTTAGGGTGCTGTAGCCGGGTTTTTCTGCGGAAGAAATGAATCAAGGGGTCTGAAAATCCGGTCAAAAACAAAAAACTGTATCAGGACAAAATCTGCATCATTGTTAATTGAAGCATACATCCGGTCAGGATCCCAGGGCAAAGGATTGCCTTTGGAATCCACATTGTCGGGCGCACCCTTCTTATGCCAGCTTTTCAGCAGGTTTTTCTCACCACCGGCAGTTTCGAGGGTGAGTACATGATAGGGAGGCGCATTTTTAATACTATCAATGATCTTAGGGTCAAGATCATCCACCAGGGCTTCGAAACGAATGTCCTCAAAGGAACTGAAGAGATCCATCACCTCAAGGGTATCAAACACAGGCATCTTCTCTCCCACTGCATCCGGACCATTCAATGAATAAAGTTCAAAATTGCGCATGTCCTTTTTCACCGCCATAAATGACTGATCAGGATACTCCGGCATCCACAGCTTAACAGATTTCAGATCTTTATATTTATAGCTGAAAATCTTATGATCACGCCAGTCTTTCTCAAAGGGGCTGTAACGTGTCGACAGAAATCCTTTGAAACCGGGAATGTGGACAATGAATGGCTCCGCTGAACCTTCCATCAGCATATAGGTTCCCTGGTTGTCCTGAGTGGCAAATCCCACGTAATAGGTTTTAGAGAGCTTCTCGTATGGAAACCAGCGGATAGAACCGAAAAGATCAATCCTGTATGCCCGTTGATAGATCTCCACCTTGACGGAACTGGAAGCGAGGACCTTCACGATATTGTCGTGGGAATTCCTGCTGACCGGACTTTTGACATCCACACTCATCAGAGTTTTCATGAACAGTCCGATGGAATAAGTGGATGCAGGAAACACATTGTTGACTGTCCATTTCTGATCTTCTCCTCTTTGCAGGAGTACCGTATTATTGTTTTTATCCGCCAGAAAAATGCGTGTGATGGAAGCTGTATCAACCACCGCAAAATCGCTGTTTTCATCCAGCGTATTGACATTCTGGTTTCTGAAGATCAGTGCAACGGTCACCACTGCCAGCACCAGCAGGATGATCAGGTATAACCAGCGTTTCTTCATAAAGTCTTTATTTGGTTCTAGCGTACATTCTTTTCCGGATCCAGATCCAGAGTCCTCCGAATACAAGCACAATCAAAACGGGCAGAGCGGTATTCAACAATTGTATACTCAATTTATCCTTGCTCACCCTTGCACGATCGAGCATCCTGAGCTTAAGTTCCCGCGAGCGTACAGTAATCAGTCCGGATGAATCACAAAGGTAATCCACGGCATTCATCACAAAATCCTTATTGCCGAACATCTGGTTGGTGAACTGATCGTAACCCAGCGGCAAGGGATAGCCCTGGCTGTAATGTAACTGGTTTTTGATGATGTCGCCGTCGCTGATCACGATCATGGAATTCTCTTCAGAGGTTTCCCTGAAATCGTATTTTTCTTTGTCATGCAGGATTTCCTCAGGCAGGCGATCCTTGTATAAGGAAGTGAATTTCCCGCTGAGGAGCACAGCCACCGGAAGTCCTGGTTTATTAAAGAAGCGTTCATCCGGTTGCTGCGACATGATGTCAAGGCTGATGCGACTCGGTGTATTAACGGTTCTTGAATATTTTGATGTACTTAACAGAATAGTTTTTCGGATATCCTTTTTACCGACCGTATCAATGCTGCTGACAAATTCACACTTGATGGCATTAAGGTTTTTGACCACAGGATGAGTTTCCATCGGGGTAATCGTCGGAAAATAATACCACGGAAGATAGGATTGCTGGGGTTGTCCAGCATATTCACCTGTAACCACCGGTATCTTCATGCAGTTCATATCCAGTACCAGGTTGGTATTGATCCTCACGCCGTAATTGAACAGCATATCATCAAGGTTCAGGTTACGGCCGAAACCGATGGTTTCGTTATTGGCCTGAAGGCTGTCCATATTGGCATACACGGGATCGACAAACCACAGGACCTTCCCGCCCCGCATGATGAACTGATCGATCATGTATTTGTCTTTCTCTGCAAAGGCGGAGTCCGGTTTTGCGATAATAAGAGCAGCGTATTTATTCACCAGTTGCTGATGCACGCTGTCGCGTACGAACAGACTGTTCAGCTTACCGTTGATTTTCACGAATTCTACGGAATAGTAATCTCCCAGGGAATAATAGATATCCGCCAGCCGGGCCTTATCCAGTTCATCCTGCCCTTCGAGGAAGGCTACCCTTTGTTTGGCCACCACACTCAGTTTGCGGATCACATTGGCCATGTTGTATTCCAGGTTCTGAATGCTGTTGTTCAGGATCTGTTCAGGCGGTGTTCCCTGTTGGGATAGCAAAAGCTGCATGGGCATCTCCTTACCGCGGTAAGAAACGATGGCTCCCGGGAAGATGATCTGCTTCTTCATGCCCTCCGCGGTATTCTGGTTGATCTCTGATGGTTCGAGACCTTTTTCGATCAGTTGTTTGTAAAGGTTCTGAGCTGATTTATTGTCCCTTCCCTCTGTCGGGTTAATGAACTTGTACTGAATATTGTCGTTGTAAGCCCTGAATTCATCCAGCATTTCGCGTGTGGCATTACGCAGGCGCTTGAAACCGGCCGGAAACTCACCTTCGAGATAAACCTGAAAGTAAACCGCATCATCCAGATTGCTGAGGAAATCGCGGGTGGCCGGCGAAAGGGTATAACGCTTCTCCGTGGTCAGGTCGAAGCGCGTAAAAAGATAATTCCCGGCAATATTGAGCAATATAATGATAAGCAGGCTGAAAGCCAGCGTAAGCAGGTTGTTGCGTTTGATCAACTTCTTCTTGCTGATGCCGCTGTTTCCCGTATTTGAGGTTTTCTTCTTCATACTACCATTTACGCTTTTCGAGTGACATTTTTGTGAAGAGGATGAACAGGGTAATGAGGCTCAGAAAGTAAAGCACGTCGCGGGTATCGATCACGCCCCGGCTCATGGAGACGTAATGTGCATTGATTCCCAGCTGCTGAATGAAGAGATCGAAACCGCCGAAGGTATCAAAAGAAAAGAAATCGAAACCGATGTAGAAGAAACCGCAGAGGAAAACGGCAAGGATAAAAGCCACGATCTGGTTATCGGTCACCGAGCTGCTGAAGATGCCGATGGCCACAAAACCCGCACCCAGAAAGAGCAGGCCGATATATGAGCCCCAGGTTCCACCGATGTCAATATTACCCGGCGGCATCCCGAGCTGGTATACGGTAATAAAATATACCAGGGTCGGCAGGAGTGACATAATGACGAGAACAAGTCCGGCGAAATACTTGGCCAGCACCACCTGAAGATCGCTCAGGGGTTTGGTCATCAGCAGTTCGATGGTTCCGCTTTTGCGCTCATCCGCGAAGGAACGCATGGTAATGGCCGGAATCAGGAAGAGAAAAACAAAGGGCCCGAGCATAAACAATCCGTCGATGCCGGCGTAGCCATATTCGAGGATGTTGAAATCCATGGGGATTACCCACAGAAAGAGCCCGTTGATCAGCAGGAAGACCGTAACCACGATGTAGCCGATCAGTGAGCTGAGGAAAGCGTTGATTTCTTTACGGAAAAGGGTGAACATATCCTGCAGCGGTTTTCGTTATCAGCCTGCGAATTTAGTCAATTTCCATCAATGAGACGGCTTAATCCTCCTCCTCATCCACCATGCTCCAGTTCACGGTACTGAGCTTTCCGTTCTCGAAGTAGAAGTCCATCATCCAATCGTCATACGACAGTCTTTTCTCGCCCCAGGCTTCGGTTTCGGATTCAAACAAACCGCCTTTGTTTCTCTCCATCAGGGCAGTAATATCTTTTTCGCTTAATGCGAAGATGCGCTGACCAAAGAGCTGTGTTTCCGGATGATCGCATTCGAGGCAAATCAGTTGCTGAAACTCATCCCCCTGAAAGAAAAGGGTCAACTGCAATTCCTCATACATCCACATTTCAGAACGGAAATCCTCATCGTCATCCATGTCTTTATCGTCGGGCTGTCCGATCAGTCTGATGATCTCTTCGGGTTCCATCCCGAAACGAAGTGTATCAAGGCCCTCGCCGGGCAGAATTTCGTATTTCATTTTCATTTTTTTATGGGTGCGTTTTCCTCTTTCGCCATATGATTATAGGTCATTTTATCCATCATCGCGGGGAAGCGTTTGTTCAGCCAGACCGTCATCTTTCCCATGGTGGTCAGGATGAGTTCCCTTTTTCTCTTCTGAATGGCTTTAACGATCAGCCGGGCGACCTCCTCAGCACTCATCATTTTATCTTCATCGCGCGGGGATTCTCCCTGCACACTGCCATCGGCTGTGAGCGCGGTATTGCGGATGTTGGAAGCGGTGAATCCCGGGCAAGCGGTCAGCACATGGAGACCGGTCTTCAGGTTCTCGATGCGCAGGACTTCCAGAAAGCCGTTCATCGCGAACTTGCTGGAGGAATAGCCCGTGCGTCCGGGAAGGCCCTTATAACCGGCGATGGAAGAAACACCCACGAGTGAGCCTTTGTTCTGAAGCAGGTAAGGATAGGCGTATTTGGTGCAATACACCGTTCCCCAGAAGTTAACATCCATTACGCTTTTTACCACCTTAAGGTCGAGGTCGGCAAAGAGGGCCCGCATAGAGATCCCCGCATTGTTGATGAGAATATGGATGGTGCCGAAAGCTTTTACCGCGGCTTCCATCAGCGCTTTGCAGTCTTCCTCGCGACTCACGTCGGTGGCCACGGCCAGGCATTTCAGCCCGCGTTTCTGCAGATCTGCAGCCACTTCTTCCAGTTTCTGAACATTGCGTGCGGCCATCACAATGGTTGCGCCCTGTGCTGCACATTCATGAACCAGTGCCAGGCCTATGCCTGAAGAAGCGCCGGTAATCACAACAACCTGATCTTTCATATCCAGATGAATTAGGGTGCAAACTTAAGGATTATTGTGACATCAGGAGGAAGTTCCTGAATACAGAAGCCGGAGTGTAAGATCAATGAGGCAGGAATTTTTGTTTCTTTGCAGAAACAGTCAAGGGTCAATGAACGGACAATACAGAGCGGACATCCGCGCCGGCATGGAGGTAGAGATCGTTAAAAAAGAGGATCAGCGCTCCGGCACGACCACCGCGGGGATTGTAAAGGACATCCTCACCAGAAGCACCTTTCATCCGCACGGCATAAAGGTAAGACTGGATACAGGCGAGGTCGGCCGGGTGAAGATTATAAAAAGCTGAGAATGGGCTAATGAAAGGATCCTCCTGGAAGGCAGGGTCATGATGTCCGTGCATTTTCTGATATCATCCTTCCTTTTCTGTGTTCCTGACCCGGATATCGGATAATCACGGGGATGCACCCCGGGGCATTTGAGGTCACAAAATCCCGCTCTGCGGGGCGCCGGCCCGCGGTTTCGACCCTGCCACCGCACACCTGCTAACGTAATGCCTGCC
>CALGYY010000187.1 GCA_937934705.1 uncultured Bacteroidota bacterium | reverse complement strand
AAGCTGCTCCCTGATGACTTCCTCATAAAGCGCATGATCGAAAAGCAGTCTAAACATCTTCCTCCGGTTCAGGCGTTATGGTCGATGGCCAGCTTATGATTTTTGCACAGCTCTGTTCTGAGCTTTTTCGGTGAGATCACCCTGACCGTGTCCCCAAGTGATAGCAATTCCATGATGAAATCACGGGTGATATATAAACAGAGACGAATTCTCAGTTCTGTTCTGTCGTCTTTCAGCACGCGCTGCGATTCGTGAAGCGGGAAAGACTTAATGTATTTTCCCTGGAAAGGCCTGATGGATAAAACGATCTCCGAAGGTTCTGCTTTATCGTCACCCATAACCCCGAAGCAGTGTTTGAATTCCTCATTTGGATTGTATGATGACGGCCTTGAAAACTTTTTATTGGTTTGCTTAAGTTCCCTGATCCGGTCGAGCGCGAATGTTTTGACTTTATGGTCTTTCATATCTCTGGAGACCAGGTACCAGCGCTCACGCGATTCCTTCAGCGCGTATGGTTGTACGGAACGGACTTCCACTTCGTCGTCCCAGTATTTATGATAGGCAAATGTCACCTCAATTTTGTTCCGGATGGCGTCGAGCAGACCATTGAAAAGGTGGGTTCCCTGCGGACGTCTCTTTTCAAAGATCACATAGGGTGAAACACTCTCCGCGGCATTGCAGAGGTTCATCACGTCAAAAGCTTCCAGCAGACGGTTGGATAACTCACGGGAATCGTCGTCCAGATTGATATAATAGACTTTTGCAGAGAAATCGTAAGCGATCTCAATGTTGAAAAGTGATGCGATCTCCCGTATATCGCGCTGAAAAGTACGTTTCGACATATCTGGCCGGAAATCCCTGATCTCTGACTGCATGTCAAGGTAGTCCATGATTTCCTCATAAGTGGCCGGACCATGATGCCTCAGTTTGTTGATGATGCCGATATATCGCAGGAAGTGATCGCGTTTGGCCATATGCTGACAGCTTTAAACAATGACTGGAATCATATATATATACCTGGCTTTCGGGTCATTCGTACGTTCACTTATTGCCGGACCAGGCGAAAGTTTCTTGTTCCTGATTCGTTTTGAATCTGTAACAGCAGCAAGCCAGCAGGGAAACGGCTGATGTCAACCTGAATCATCTGCCGTCCTGTAGCCGCTGCGATCGTTTTTTCTGACATTAATTGTCCGTTGATACTGAATACCCGCATGACAATGTCGCCCCGTATGTCAGCCGGTAACCGAAGATTCACATATTGGTCTGCCGGATTGGGAAAGATGTTGTAGTCCCCGTTTCCGGATGGGTCCGTTATTCCCGCGGCGGGGGAGAGGATGCAGCCATCACGGGTGTTCTCACCTTTATAGGTTCCGAAGGCGATGGTGTTGTTTGTGCAGGGAACATTCAGTTCATAGAGATTCAGGCTGACAGAATCAGTGGGAGAGAAGGTTTGGTCGTAGGTCAGTGCAAACAATTCAAGCATGCCGTCATTGTCGACATCCGCCAGGTTGGCTCCGTTCATATAGGAGAAGCCCGCGGGACGCAAGGGAAAGCCCGCTGCTTCTCCGCTGCCGTCGGTTTTGAATGCATGAATAAAGCCTTGTCCTGAAACGCAGAGGTTGCTGGCCGTAAGAATCTCATATTCCCCGTCATTGTCAACATCAGCAATGGTGATCATCCCTTCATCACCGCCCTGCGCCGATACTGGAAAGTGGTCTAGGCTGACACCATCGTGATCCCATCCGAAGAGCATGGGCAGCACAGTGTCGCCGATGGGGCGGCTCATGAAAATGCTGAACTGACCATCATGGTTAAAGTCGGCGATAGCCGGCGGACAATAGGTCCAGTTGGCATCCGGTACAGGGACTGGCCAGCCAGTGTGATAGCTGCCGTCGTGGTTCAGAACATAGAATTCTGGAATATCTCCTGTGGTTGATCCGATGATATTCAGATTTCCGCTGGCATCCAGGTCAGCGAGCAGGGGCGACTGATATGAAAAGGTCGTATTGACGTTGAGCACGGGAAAGCCGGGCTTGAGATCACCGTTCAGATCGAAGGCGAGAATGTCGTTGTATGAACACAAAATAATCTCCATATTACCGTCCTGATCAATATCCCCAACAGATGGGGTGACGGAGGGTGTGGCGTTGATGGTCACGGGCCAGTGGGCGGAGATGCTGTTACCATTGATTTTGCAAATATGAAGCAGGCCCTGGGGAGAAACCCTTTCATTGAAGATCAGTTCCAGGGTGTCGTTGCCGTCGGCATCGGCCATTACGGGACTGCATAATATCCAGTGACTACTGAAGTTTTGTGGCCATCCGCTGAGGTCGTTTCCGTTGTGATCCAACAGGTAGATACGACCGTCAGCCGGTATGCCTCCCGTAGCCTGGGCTATTTCCAGATCGCCGTCGAGGTCCATATCACCGATGGCCGGAGGATAAATGGCGGCTCCGCTCAGCGTTTTCGACCAATGAAGGCTGGCGTCGTGATGGTAAGCGCAGAGCAGCTTGTCCGATGCCACCACAATTTCCAGGTCTCCGTCACCGTCAAGATCGGCAATAGCTGCTCCCCTCATGTTTTTGAAGGATGCATTGGCCGGCAGTCGAAGCGGCCATCCGCTTTTCATCTTGAATGCCTCATGAGTCTTTTGCAGATCCCCGCAATCGCTCAATTTGTTAGTGAGTGTAGCCCCGTCTTCCCCCAGAAAGGCCTGGTATACCTGGGCAAACGATGCCCTTGAAATTCCGGTCAGCACCAGAATCATTAAAGTTAAAGCACAACACTTATTCATTAGTATAACAGATATTAATATAATATTATATTATTAATCTCCGCACAAACAGGGAGTGAAGTTACGGAAGGGATAGCACAGGAACAGCATATTCACCTGATCGAGATCGTAACGGAGACTGCAATCCATTACCTCAGGGGCGATCTCTGAGAAGGCTTCCATCTCCTCCTGCCTGACGTAGATGAGTTCGCGGCTGCTGCAATCAAACGGTGAGTTATTGTAATAGTAAAGGCTGATCTCCTCATGCCTGAAATCGGATGCCGTAAGACCTTCTTCCTCGCTGATCTGAGGGGTCCAGTAATCGCCGGTGGATTTCACATAATAGAGCTTACTTTCCCTGAAATAATAGGCAGTAACTGCGCCACCGTATTCTCCGCCATCGTCCATGAGCAGGATGCGAAGCACATTACCGGAAGTGATCAGGGTTACTTCTCCGTAAGAATAGTAACAATCGTAAGTGTAGGATTCCTGCTTCCATAAGGCTGCAGAGTCGTCATATATCTTCCGCAGACGGTCACATTCTGCTTTATAGATATTCACTGAATCGGGATCGAAAATTTCGCTCTGGAAGCTCTGGGCGAAGCACTCAATACAGGCAAGAAAAAGCATGAAAGTAATAAGTTTCTTTTTCATGGGTGTGTAAGAATTAGATGTAAAAGTACAGAATTTTCGTCAGTAAGTGGCTATAATCCGGGAATGCTAATTTGCACAAAATGAGGAGAAAATTTGGTTTTGGCTTGTTTATGCTTTATATTTGTTGCGAAGTGGGTCAAATGAATACGTATCGCCAAATATCCGGGCGGTAATATGAGGAAATAAACCTGATTTCTGTCCGGAACTGTTTTTTTAAGTGTTTTCCTCCTGTATAGCCTTAAACTCCGCAGATATGCACATTTCCCGGTTTGCTTTCAAACAGAAAACGCTCATTTTGCTTCTGGCCTGGGGTTTTCTTTTACCGTTCATATTAATCAATGAAGTTCGTGCACAGTACTGTACGCCAAGTGCCAGCTTCTCTGCATGTGCTTTTGGATTAAATGACTTCTGGATCACAAGTGTTTCATTTACCGGAACGGGTTCTACTTTTAATTACACCGGAGGCAC
>CALGYY010000186.1 GCA_937934705.1 uncultured Bacteroidota bacterium | reverse complement strand
CGAATTGAAGTCCTTTCGCCCTGAGGCGACGGATAATTTCCAGATTGGCCGGCCTCCTAAAATACTCCTGCACGCTCTGCGCAATGCGCTCACCGATCTCTTCCACTTCTGTGAATTCCGGTAAAGTTGCAGCCATCAGGCGGTCGATATCGCCGAAATGCCTGGCCAGTTTCTTCGCCACAGTTTCACCCACATATCGTATTCCCAGGGCAAAAAGCACCCTGTCGAAAGGCACAGCAAGGCTCTTTTCTATGCCCTGCAGTATGTTATCAACCGTCTTCTCCCTGAAACGCACCACACGTGATTTTCCGTCATCCGTCAGATATTCCTTTTCCAGTCCCAGCAGGTGCTGTGCTTCCAGTTCGTATAGATCGGCCACACTCCTTACGATGCCGCGTTCATAAAGCAATTCGGTTTTGCCCTCCCCGAGGCTGTCGATATTCATTGCCTTGCGGCTGATGAAATGCTCAATCCTGCCCCTGATCTGGGGGGGGCATCCATCCTCGTCCGGACAATAATGCGCCGCCTCACCTTCGCGTCGGATCAAGGCAGTACCGCACTCCGGGCAGTGTGTGATATAGTGCACCGGAATGGCAGCCGGGTCCCTCTCCTCTTCCACAACCCCTACAATTTTCGGGATGATCTCTCCTCCTTTTTCCACCAGCACCATGTCGCCCGTATGAAGACCCAGTTTCTCAATAATATCGGCATTGTGCAGCGACGCCCTTTTCACCGTGGTGCCGGCCAGTTGCACCGGGTGCAGATTAGCTACCGGTGTTACAGCACCGGTGCGGCCCACCTGAAAGTCGACCCCCAGCAGCCTCGTACGGGCCTGACGCGCGGGAAACTTATACGCAATAGCCCAGCGTGGGGATTTGGCCGTAAAACCCAATTGCTTCTGAAGCGACAAGCCGTTGAGTTTAATCACGACCCCGTCGATATCGTAAGGCAGGGTGTCACGCCCTTCATCCCAGCTGCGGATGAAGGCAAAAACCTCATCCATACTGATACAACGTGCCAGATAGGGTGGCACATTGAAACCCCATTCCCGCGCTGCTTCCAGTGCTTCGTAATGCGTCAGGAACTGCTGGTGTTCTCCGGGGATGTAATACAATAGGCACTCCAGGGGGCGTTGTGCCACTTCTGCCGAGTCCTGCATTTTGATGCTTCCGGCCGCGGCATTCCGCGGATTGGCAAAGGGTGCTTCACCGCACTCCTCTCTCTCACGGTTCAGTTGTTCGAATCCCTGCCTGGGCATGACGATCTCCCCCCGGATCTCAAATTCCTGCGGATAGCCGCTGCCTTTCAGCCGCAAAGGGACAGATCGTATGGTCCTGATGTTGGCGGTCACCTCATCCCCCTGCTCACCGTCGCCCCGTGTGAGGGCCTGCACAAGCAGACCATCCCTGTATGTCAGCGCGATGGCCACGCCATCATATTTCAGCTCGCACACATACTCAGCCTTATCTCCGGTGAGCCCTTTACGCACACGCTGGTCGAAATCCAGAAGCTCTCCTTCTGAATAGGTATTTCCAAGCGACAGCATGGGATAGCGGTGCTTCACCTGTTGAAAACTTTTGGTAATACTGCCACCCACCCGCTGTGTCGGGGAATCTGCTGTGGCGTATTGAGGATGATCCCGTTCCAAAGTCTGTAATTCACGCATCAGCGCATCATATTCAAAATCGCTGATCTCCGGCTCCGCCTTGTCATAGTAAAGGTGATCGTGATGAAGGATCTGTTCCTTCAGGCTAAGTATCCTTTTCTGAATCTCTTCACTCATGTGCGATCAGAGGTATTACGTACATTACATGCTCTGGTACTCCTGGCAGACTGAGGCGGCTGCTTATCAATTCACCAGTGACAAAGATAATAAACAAGGAAGATCATCAGTAAGGAAATTCAGAGGGCGATTGCTCCGGTCACTCAAAAATGGATATTGGATATTGGATACTGGGCTCGGCCTTATGAGATATTGTATCGGAGTATGGGAGTGTCGGGGTATCGGGGAAATAGATCACATCTCGTGACGTAAAAGAAACTATGCATAATTTTACCATCAAAACAAGCATTATGGAAGCCAGGTCAAAACGCAGTGAAATAATCATCCCCGATGAAAGGATCATAAATTAAATCTATCTTAGCAGGGGTCAGAGAGTAATGCTTGACATGGATTTAGCAGAACTTTACGGGGTTGAAACCAAGCAGCTTAAAAGAGCTGTAAGAAGAAACATAAAGAACTTTCCGTCTGATTTTATGTTCGAATTAAGCAAAGAAGAGCTTCAAAATTGGAGGAGCCAATTTGGCACCTCCAATTGTGAAAAAATGGGCTTACGTGTTCCTCCTTTTGCTTTTACAGATTATGGAGTTTTAATGCTTTCAAGTGTTTTAAGCAGCGAACCCTTCTTCAAAGCAAATAATTATCTGGGTTCAATCTGGTGGCTATCGACTCAGATACCTCTCCGAGTAATTACAAAATAAGCGAATTATGAAATTATTACCTTTTATAGCTGCATTAGTATTGATTGCATTATCTCAATATTTAGCATCGTGTATACCCACAAATAGGAGCCGCAGCACAGAGATAAAAAGTCATATTGATTCTATATATTTGCCTAAATTAGTATTGATTGACACCAGCTTCCAGTCAGTACTTGACACTCTGATAAATTTCTCAAAAGAACAAGTAACAAAAGATGTATTTAATAATGGATACTTGTCAATTACATGCATTTCACCGGAGCATAACAAAGGAATGTTTAGCATATATATTGGAGAATTGCGTGATGTTATTATTTTCAAAGATTTTTCAGACAAACCTCTAACAGATTTTGTTTTAGGTGCCTTCTATTATAAGGAAGCATTAGTTTTAGTGAAATTATGCACTAAGAATCAAGTCTTGCTGCCATTTGAAGTTACTGAAGAATTGCTTATCTTGAAGGATACAGACAATTTCTTTGACAGCAAATACAATTTAGGTTCTGTATTGTTTATAAATAACACATATAAGGTCGTTTACGATTTTTATCCAACGTTTATTATTTATAAGGAATAAGACAAAATCCTTACAGAGATGAAAACAGTTATTAAATTTCTAACAACCCTCTTAGTAGCATCCCTTCTTGCTTGTAATACAAGAGAAGAATTGGGTACAGATATGATATGCCTTAATGAAATATTCGTACGGCATTCAAATAATTATGAAATGATGGCGGATTTCAACTACGAGAAGACCGCATTGTTTGGTGATTCAACAACGAAGTTGAACCTCAGAGGCAATCTTGAGAGATACGAAGATTTGGCGCAAAATTACAAAACTTTAAAACGGTCAATTGAATTTTTCAGAGATTACATGTATGACAATTCAGAATGGTCCACCGACACGATTGTTTCTTATCAAAAACAAATTGTAGATTCTCAATTTAGGCTCAACCATTTATCAGATTCATTTTGCAGAGAGTTATCAATTAAAAATAACCAATTGCCTCTCCCACAAGTATTTAAGGAAATTGATTTTTCAAAGACTGAACAAAATGGAGCTAATAATTATATGCTGTTTTATTTGACAGCCATTCAAATCTCTGATGCATATCTGCTTTACTGGTGGTCCTTAGTGCTTTTTGAAAACGCTGGACAATAAAGACAGTGAATAGTTCAGTTTCCCTTTTATTGAATATTGTATAAGCTATTGATTAAACTGAAAAACATGAAGAATATACATCTGTTTGGTTTGTTGGTCATCGTGATAATTTTTTCTGGCTGCCTCAACAGACAGCAGAAGGCGAATAGGGCATTCCTTGAGGAATTCAAAAATACTGATTTCAATCATATGAGAAATGTCGGGTTCTGGATTAGGGGCTGTAATTTAAGTGACATCTGCTATGTTTTAGTTTGCTCTGACCATAGCAATAATTGTCCCCAAGGAACATATATCGCCGAAGTTGATCGTAAAACCAAATCGATAATTAGTCGTGACTGTAGATTATTAAAAGATAGTATTAGCTTTAACAAAGTTAAATTTGATAGTCTGGCATTGAACTTTGCATCTTTTCGAGTCCACTCACTTAGCGTTGATAGTTTATCCAATGTGTACCTTAGCACATCACAAGATCAGGGCACAACACTAATAAAGTTCGTGGATACTGAGCATATTACGTTTCCAAAGAATGAGAAGTGGCGAAATATCGAAGGGTTGTGGTATGAGAGAATTGATTAGTGTCAATGGTTCAAAACTACCCGAATTTGACCAGTTAACTCTCGTTAAGGGTCTCGAGAACGATCTGAAGATTCTGTTGGGGACTGTTTCCCTGAAACGTGGGCTTCTTTTCGTTCTCTCTTTTTATTAAGTCAGATTATTTCGGCCCTTTAAGCACAATAATGACCCTTAGCGCACATTAAGGGACATTTCTGCACCCCTTCTCCTCACCCCTTAGACAAACCTTTGCATCATCACTTGATCGCAAAGGCGGAAAAAAGACTATACTTGTACAATGAATCAGACGCTGAAAAAAACAGCAGGATATCCTTGACCATGATCATCCCTGAACTTAAACAAACGAATGAATGAAAACACTTATCCTCGTATTTACATTGAGCATTTTCAGTATGAGTCTTCACGCACAATCTCAGGTGGTGACCGGCATGACGCTGGCGGAGTTCAAAAAGGTCTATCCCGGCTTTGATGATAAAAAAGCTTTCAGGATCAGCCAAACTTTCCGTCAGGCTGACGGGATGGGCGGCGTTAAAGGCCAATGGCTGTTTCAATTCAAAGACGATACACTGACCTCCGCTGTATTTGAAAGTGAAAGAGGACTCGTTTGGCAATTCAACAATATGCCTTCAATGGTGAAAGTTTCGTGCGACACCTTCCTGCTCATGACCCATGCCATCAGAGAGGAGCTGAACAGCAAATACGGTATCCCCGTGACTCAATTTGAAAGGAAGCCCATGCTGACTGGAACGGATGCCGATTACTACAAACGGAACCTGGCCAGGTACCAATGGAATACCGATCAGTTTTGCGTTGTTCTTGACTTCAGCTTCTACGGCCAGGATACCTCTCTGCATGATTACTTTCCCGTCAATTCAGAGCTTCAGACCTATTATTACATGATCAGCGTTTCATTTGTTTCGCCTGTTGCTGTGTCGTCCGTAAAGAATAAAGAGTTATTTACCGGCAAAATGGATATTGCTTCTTTTGCGGATGCTTTCCCGGGGATATTTCCCCACGGTATCGAACGGAAAGCTGAATTCAGCGTTGAAAAAAAACGGTATGGCCTGGATGGCAGCTGGCATTATACACTGGAGAACGGCCATGTAAGCAGCGTTTATTATTCGTCCTATTCAAAGGATGATCAACTGACTGAGGCTTTTTTTAATTTGTATCTTCAAGCGGCGCTTGACTGGACAAAGGAAATCTCTGCCCGGTATGGCGCACCGGCAGAGCGTAATGAAGGCAGGATGAAATTTGCGGATCCGTCCAAAGAGCATCATTGGGGCTACGATGTCTTCAAGGCTTCCTGGAAATTGCCGGACCGGGAACTGATCGTCAGGTTTGATTTCTTCGGAGGAAAAGGCGAATACGCTTTCGTGCTGGAATATGGCGACAGGAAGATAGCGGAATAATATTCGCATATAACATTATATTATTTTTTATTTTATAATATTAAATCCAATGAGACTCTTTACCACCCTCCTGCTCCTCCTGATCTGTGTGTCGGGACAGGCACAGATCAACAGGATTGACCACCTGCTGATTTCTTCTCCTGAGTCGAAAAAGCTGTTCACCGTTTTCGGCCAGGATTTCGGTCTCCCCGTGGTTTGGCCCTTTGCGACCTGGGGATCCTTCTCCAGCGGAAGTGTATCACTGGGGAATGTCGTGCTGGAATTTGTCAGCGATGCACCGGATCAGAAGCAAATCTATCACGGAATCGCTCTGGAACCCGTTCAAACGGCTGAAAAAGCTGCACTCATGATGGATTCGGCCAGGATCAGCCACGGTCCCCCCAACAATTTCCCCCTGATTCTCGGTGAGGGAAAGCAAGACCAGGGCTGGACCACCATGTATCTGAATCAGATGCTGCCGGAATCTGTCAAGCTTTTCCTGTGTGATTATCACGACAGGGAGCACACCATCAGCCTGCAGAACGCCGCTACAGCCCGGCTGAACAGCGGAGAGGGCGGACTTCTGGGCATAGAGCAGGTGGCAGAGATCACAATCGGCTGCCCTGAAACAGAGGATTACACCAAAGAACTCAGCAAAATTCCCGGGATCAGGAAAGATGGAGATCTGTTTACCTTCACCGCCGGCCCCGGACTCCGCCTGATCCGCTCCGACCTCCCCTTTTTCGGCTTAAAAATCAAAGTAAAATCGCTGAAAACAACTAGGCAAAAACTAACAGGACTAGGCTATACCCCACAGAAGAAAGGCCGGGAACTCCTTCTTGACGACCCCATTTTCGGCAGCAGGCTGGTGTTTTTTGAGTGACGGGTGATGGAGTGACGAAAGTCGAAAGTCTTAAGGTCATAAGGTCGAAAGTCCATAGGGTCTTAAGGTCGAAGGTCATAAAGTCAAAAGTCCATTCGTACTCCGATACCCCGATACCCCGATACTCCGATACCCCGATACCCCGATACCCCGATACCCCGATACTCCGATACCCCGATACCCCCTTACATTATCTCATACGGTCATGCCCAATGTCC
>CALGYY010000185.1 GCA_937934705.1 uncultured Bacteroidota bacterium | reverse complement strand
CTGATCAGGACCCTGATCGTGCCTGTCAACATAAACCAGGGATTCTATCAATTCGCCCTCCTCATCGTAAGTCCTTTCAATGCGAAGATTGAGCTCATCCTTTTCGTTGAACTCCTCCTGAAGCACCGGACGGTCCTGGTCATCATACTGTATCCGTGTGGTTTTAGTGGCCATCGTGTCCTCTTCAAGTATTTCCACTACCCTGTCCTTCTCATCATAGCTCTGAGTCGTCCTTGCCACAATCTGCCCCTGTCCGTTGTACTGCTCGGTACATTCCGGGTTACCCCGCTCATCATATTCATAAGTAATCCTGATATGCTCATCCCGCTCCGGGTTCCATACCAGGCTTTCAGTGCGCCGGTTCACGGCATCATAAGTATGCGTTGCATCAGAGGTGACATCCCCTCCTGAACCTTCAACAGTTTCCCTGATCAGATTCCCTCCCTGATAAACATTGCTTTCGAGACTCTCAACACTGCCTTCATCATCTTCCTGCCTTCGCTCCATCAGATTCCCGTCACTGTCATAAGTATAAAAAGCTTTATCATGTGAACCATCCTGGTAAAGGACTTCTTCAATGATCACTTTTCCTTTTTCATTGTATGTATAGCGATGCGTCTCGGCAAGATCACCTTCATCAAAATAGATCAGCTCTTCTGAGACCCGGCCTGCCGCATCATATCGGTATTCGTTGTGCTCACCCGGATCTCCTTCGCGGTTAAAACTTTTACTGCTGAGCAAGTGGCCGCTTTCGTCATATTCCTGAATGGCGGTTACATACTGATGCGCCGCCACCCAGTCCTTCTGATTTTCATCGTAAACATAATTGTGCCGCATCGTTTTGCGGATTTTGATCTTCTTCTCCATATCTTTCTGTTTTGTATTCCGGTCAGCGAAAATAAAGTTCAAATTTGCACCTTTTTTTTAAATGTAAGCAAATGTCAACCTGCCATTTCACTCCCTGAAAAGAGTTCAAAAATCATGAATGTGCGTATGCTGGTCTTAATATTCACTGATGTGCACCCTCAGGATCAGCATCACGAAGGTTCTTTTGCTATAACTGTAATCAGAAAAAAAGGCTGTCTGGTGTGACAGCCTTTTCTGAATCTTACAGGTTGATGGTCTTGTCTTTCGGGTATTTAACTGAATATGATAGCCTGAGTTTCTGTGTTTCACTGGGCTTCAAATCAAGCTTCCAGCTCAGTTTACCGCTAGCTTCATCAATAGTGGCCCCGGAAAGTTCAAGTTGTTCAACAACGATATCCTTATCGGTAGAAACCGGAATCTGATCTTCAATGACAATACTGATGGCATTTTTCTTCTTGTTACGAACTGTTATTTCAAAGGTGAACGTTTCTTTGGTATTGGTTCCGATCAGTTTTGTGCTGCTGAAATCCTTGAGCTTTTCCCGTGTGATGCTGATGCTGCCGTCGCGCCCCAGAGAGATGTCGAGTGTGTCTTTGGTGTAACGGGGATCAATATATGATTTACCCAGATAGGTCCCTTCGAAGAACAGGTTGGACTCACCCGGCAAGAGGTTGTATTGTTCCCAGCCGCTCACCCGTGCCATCAGGAAGGCATCGGCATCAATTTTCGGGGCCGCATAATACTCATAGGTAGCCGGGAGCGTGTTCTTCTGGATCTCAACGATCTTGTATTTACCGTCGCTTGCAACAGTGTATGGTATGGATATGTCGAACTCGATATTAGTCTGGTTCTCATTCACCACCGTATAATCAGCACCGGTTCTGGTTTCTTCCTTAACCTTGGCATCCATGACTTCCGAAGCCGCTGCAGGAGCCTGGTTGCGTGCTCCGCCTCCTTTGTAACCTTCGTAATCATAGGTGTAGGTGTACGCCAGATACCAGGCATTAAGCACCGGGCGTGTACCGGTCTGCGTGGGATTACCTGTGCACAAGGTCAGCTTCACATTGTCCCATGACTTCCCCGTGGTTTGCCATACATTGGCCTTGTAAACCAGTTCCACCGGGTTGTTCACATCCACAGCCCTGAGATCATAAGAAGGGACCCAACCTGCATTGTAAACAAGATATTGTATGGTGAATTTTGCTGTAAGAGCAGCATCTGAATTAACAATCACTACAATGTCACTGGTGGGATCGTTCTGGGAAGCGTTCAGCGTATTTAACTGGTTGTTCAGAATGGCAAAGCGCTCATTCAACTTCTTCAGCTTCGCGGCGATACCCAGTTTGGTGGTCCTGATATCTGTAAGTCTGGTACGGAAAAAATCCGCAGCTTCGCGGATATCCGTCGCTTTGACACCGGTGTTTTCTCCGGCGAGTTCTTTGTTGGCAATCACCATGGCTTCTTCATCATTGTAAACTGAAAACATGGCATTCTGATAATCAATATCTTTTTGCAGCAAAGCCAGGGAATCCTGCAGATCTTTGATTTCCTGGCTCACTTCTTTTGATCTTAAGTAATTGAGCTGATGCGTTACGGACAGGATGCTGAAATTACCCTCGCCTTTCACCTGAATGCTTTGTGGGTTAATATTCGCCGTCAGGTCTTCAAAAACGATGGTGCTCGCCCCTGAAGGCAACTGGACTTCTGCCTGATTGGTAATCTGTGCACCGGACAGAAATACAGTTACGGCTTTGATCTTTGATTTGACATTCTTTGGCTTTTCCTGTGCAGTTATAACGAGCGCAGTCAATAAGCACACTGAGAACAAGAGAAACTTTTTCATATTGATATTTTTAAGGGTTTATTAAAAAAGAGCGGCAAGGAGATCATCCTGCAATTTTTCCATAAAGATAATCACAGTCGCGGAATACATCCCCGGATTCATCAAATCAGTAATCACCGAAATTAATAACTTTGCAGACAATCAGGATGAAGATGGACCGACCTTTAATACTACTGACGAACGATGATGGCATCCAGGCTCCGGGACTCCGGAAGCTGATAGAGTTTGTAAAACCGCTTGGTGATATTGTGGTTGTCGCTCCCGACAAGCCGCAGTCAGGCATGGGACACGCGATTACAATCACCAGTCCTTTACACCTCCATAAGATCAGAGGGGCCCACGATCACCCTGAATACAGTTGCAGCGGGACCCCCGTTGATTGTGTCAAACTGGGCATCGACAAAATCCTTCACCGCAAACCTGACCTGCTTGTTTCAGGTATTAACCACGGATCCAATGCCTCCATCAACATTATCTATTCCGGCACCATGTCGGCTGCCCTGGAGGGAGCTATGGAAGGAATTCCCTCCATCGGCTTTTCACTGATCGATTATGCCTGGGATGCACCTTTTGATCATGCGGCTCCTTATGTAGTTTCTGTTGTTCAGGGAGTACTGAACAATGGATTGCCTGAAGGGGTTTGTCTGAATGTGAATTTTCCTTCTGCTTCCAGGGGAGATATTAAAGGCCTCAAGGTTTGCCGTCAGGCCATGGCCCATTGGAAAGAAGAATTTGACCAGCGAAAAGACCCTCACGGAAGGGATTACTACTGGCTGACCGGAGTATTTGAAAACAATGATCATGGTGAAGATACAGATGAATGGGCACTGAAGAACCAATATGTGTCAGTCGTTCCTGTTCATTTCGATTTCACGGCACATCACGCCATTGAAACCATAAAAAACTGGAAGATCGATGTTTAAATTTCTGAAAAAAGACCATTATCTCCTTGGGGGAGCCATCGGGATCCTGGCCCCGGTAATTCTTTGGGTGATCCTGTATTATTCTAACGAAGCCATCCACAATTCCAAAGGAGTCAGTTATTTCAGGCCTTTCATGATACAGATCCTGAGCCTCATCCCCAACCTCCTGCTGCTGCGGTATTATCTGATCAGTCTGAAGTGCGATAAAACAGGCAGGGGAATCCTTTTTGTGACATTCATTATCGGTATAGGTATGTTCATTATGAATCTGTAAAGAAGCCGGAATGAAATACTATATTATTGCCGGTGAAGCATCCGGTGACCTGCATGCCTCCAACCTGATGGCTGAACTGAAGAAGACGGACCCACAGGCTGAATTCCGCTGCTGGGGCGGTGACCGCATGCAATCTCAGGGGGCAACACTGGTGAAGCACATCCGTGACATTTCATTTATGGGCTTCACTGAAGTGGTCGCCAACCTGCGAACTATCATGAAGAACATCAGCTTATGCAAAAGTGATCTGGTTCAATACCGCCCCGACCTCCTGATCCTGGTTGATTATCCGGGATTTAACCTGCGAATCGCGGAATATGCCAAAGAAAAGGGGTTGCGTGTCTTTTATTATATCTCACCACAGGTATGGGCATGGAAACAGAGCCGGGTAAAAAAGATACGCCGTGTGGTCGATCGCATGTATGTCATACTCCCTTTTGAAAAGGACTTCTACGCGCGCTTCGGATATGAGGTTGATTTTGTCGGACACCCTTTGCTGGACGCCATTGATCAGTTCAGAAAAGGAGAAGGAAAGCACAGCTTTCTGAATGAAATAAAAACCGGAGAACGACCGCTGATTGCCTTACTTCCGGGAAGTCGCCGGCAGGAAATCCGCAATATGCTGAAAACCATGCTTAGCGTTGTTCCCAGTTTTCCCGCTTACCAGTTTGTGATTGCAGCCTCAACAGATATTCCTGACAGCGTTTATCTGGAAACCATCGGTGAACTGCCGGTCAAAATAGTCCGGGGCCAGACCTACGGACTGCTCAGTAATGCCAGGGCAGCGCTGGTCACCAGCGGAACCGCAACCCTTGAAACAGCTTTATTTAATGTTCCTGAAGCCGTTTGCTACAAAGGCTCAAGAATCTCTTTTGAAATTGCCAAACGCCTGGTAAAAATCAAATACATCTCTCTTGTCAATCTGATTCTTGACAAATCAGCAGTTCGCGAATTCATACAGAAGGACCTGAATACGGATCATCTCCGTGAAGAATTAAGCCGCTTGCTGGATGAAAGTGCGTACCGTCAGCAAATGCTGGATGATTTCCGAAAACTTCAGGAAATACTCGGCGGACCGGGTGCTTCAGCGATTACTGCCCGAATGATGACCCAACGTCTGCAGTCCTCGTAAAGAATACTCCAGGGGAGACAGCAGCTGTCAACCTTATGGAGTATGTTTCTCCTCTTTCACAAAGAGGAGGACAGGGATTGAAGATGATCTTTCAGGTATTCGTAATCCGGAGTTAATTCGCCCTTGTGAAGGATCAGGGCTTTCTTTATGGCCCGGGGCAGGTCTAGATCCTCGAAAGGCCTTTCATAGTCTGCAATGGCGATGGGTTTGATAAAATGCAGCAGGGCATCGCCGAATCCTCTGGAAGAATCTCTTGGCAACTCACTCGGCAGGATATCCACCGCCATAACCAGTAATCCCTTACCCTGATGCCCCATTGTGGGTTTGCGGGTGAAGGGATCGTAAACAAACAGAGGGTCTTCAATCAGGGTGCCTTTGTGGGTACATTCAATACTTCCATCCGGATCACATGTAACATCGCCAATCACCTTAAGCTTAGGCTCTCCTTTGGAGTAAAGTTTCCCGAGGTAATCTTTGGTGATCAGCCTCGGGAAGCGGGCATCCCAGTACATACAATTCATTAAAACCGTAAGATGGGGAACATATTTCTCAAAAGCATTTCTGTATTTTTCAGGATGCTGGTAATAATCCATCAGTTCAAAGGTATCTGCAGGATCAACAGGATCAACAAGATGTTCTTCTTTAAAAATAACCTTGTATACAATATTATTTGGCAATTGCTTCCTGTTTTTCAGGCTCAACAGTTTCTCCGGAGAAATTTCCTTAACCGGCAGCAGACCCAGAATTTCCTGTGCCCCGTTTGAAACATTTCCGTATCCTGTGAAACCAACAACCACCGGTCTCAGATCTTCAGGAATACCGTTCTCGGCAATCAGCTGACCAACTGCCGAAATATCATCCCTGGCCTCATCCAGAGAATGGTACTTGTGGGCTTGTTTCAATCGAAGCAGTTTGGAGTCATATCCGTACTCATGCAGTCTTTTGCCCAGTGCCCAAAGGGTATTGATCATCCCTGCCATGCCCGCGTAACGTCCGAAAAAGATCAGGCGTTTGTTCTGCTCGTCCACAATCCGTTCATAGTCGATCAGGTTGCACTTCATGTCCATCATCTTCTGCAGCATGGGCATATTATATTTCTGCCCTTTGACAACATGACTGAAGAATACATATGTTTTTGAGGCTTCAAAGAAGGATTCGGGAATTTCTTTCACACCGAGGATTACCGAACATTTCTTCAGGTCTTTGGCAATCTTAGCCCCGGCCTTCAGGTATTCCTCATCACCGAAGGTCCTTTTTGCGGAAGACTGCACGATAATGTCCAGTTTCTGGTGTTCTACCAGCCACTTAACATGCGCCGGTGTCAGGGGTGCACGCAGTTCCATGTTGTATTTGTCCTCGTGCCGGATACCAATAAAAATACTCATATTTCATCTCTTTTGAGGCTGCAAACTTACTAAAACAACTTATCCCCCATGATACCTGCAGCAATAATCCGAAAGATTCCTTCTCCTCCTTCATTTTAGCGCCTGATATGCAGGCATCCCGAATTTTTGTTACCTTTGTGCCCTGAATTTTCTTAAACCGTCTTATCCGTGGCATGGTCTTGGGTAAGCCGGCGGCCGGTTCAAAAATCTCCCCTGAAATCATCAATGAATTATTAATCTTTAAAACCTTTTTTATGAAAAAGCTTGTACTTACTATTTCCGCAATGATGATGCTGATAATAACAGCATTCTCCCAGATCCCCTCCAGCGTAGTCGTCTTTTCTCAGGAAGGCGAACGCTTTCATGTAATTGTCGACGGTGTCCGGCAGAATGATACGCCCCAGACCAATGTCCGGGTTACCGGACTCACAGGCCCGAATTACATGTTCAAGATTATATTTGAAAACACCCAGCTTCCTTCTCTCAATCAGAATGTGATGACACGTGATGTCGACAATATCCCCCAGGACATGACCTATGTGATCAAGAAGAACAACAAGGGGGAATACGTCATGCGCATCAACAGCTTTGAAGCAGCAAAAGGAGAATATGTACCGGTCAGCGGACAGTACACTGCTCCTGTCACGACTGAGGCCAGCCAGACACAGGTCACAACAACAGTGGTGGATCAGAATGTGGCCACCAACCCCGGTGGTGTGAATATGAATGTAAATGTGGTGGATCCTGTGACCGGAGAAGCAGTTAATATGAATATGAACGTTAACGTTAATGTGACAGATGTTCAAACCAGTCAGACCACAGTTGTTACAACCACTACAACCACAACAACGGATAATGTAGTGGTCACCAACAACCAGCCGGATTATTATGTTATGCCCGGTTACAACGGGCCTATTGGTTGCCATTGGCCCATGAGTGATCCGGATTTTTCAGGCGCCATGCAGTCCATTAATTCCAAATCATTTGAGAGCGACAAACTGACGATTGCAAAGCAGATTCTGGGCTCCAACTGCATGACCTGCAACCAGATCAAAACCATCATGCTGGCTTTCAGCTTTGAGGATTCCCGTCTGGATTTTGCCAAGTATGCTTATGGTTATGTTTACGACCCGGGCAACTTCTACAAACTGAATGATGCTTTCACGTTCAGCAGTTCAATTGATGAACTGAACGAATACATCAACGGACGCCGCTAATCCTGCGTATTCTGAAAATATGACCGGGCCCTGTGCCCGGTTTTTTTATTTAACTTCATTGAGAATTAAAGACGTTCAATGGTTTTTGTTATAACTTTGCCGGTGTGTCTATTCAGCACAGTATATCTATACCATTAATTTTCAAATATTAGGAGGAGTCCGAATTATGGCAAAACAAGTCAAACAAAAGTATGTCTACTTCTTCGGTGGAAAAAAGGCCGACGGTAAAGCAGACATGAAGAATTTACTGGGCGGTAAGGGAGCCAACCTGGCAGAAATGGTCAACATTGGCCTGCCGGTTCCTGCAGGTTTCACTATTACCACCGAGGTGTGCACCCTGTATTACGAAAACCGCGGCAAGTATCCTACGGAGCTCAAAACCCAGCTCATGGAAGCCCTGGCGAAAACGGAGAAAGAGATGGGTGCAAAGTTTGGCGATAAGGTCAATCCGCTCCTCGTATCGGTGCGTTCAGGTGCCCGTGCATCCATGCCGGGAATGATGGAAACAGTATTGAATGTGGGTTTGAACAACACCACCCGTGAAGGGCTGATCAAGAAAACGAAGAACCCCCGTTTTGTTTATGATTCCCAGCGCCGCCTGATCCAGATGTATTCGGATGTTGTAATGGAAAAGGCAGCAGGCATTGAGCCTGCAGAAGGAAAAGGTGTACGCCAGCAGCTCGAGAAGGAATTGCATCAGATGATCACTAAACGCAAAGTGAAAAGCGAAACAGAACTGAGCGCAGATGATCTGAAGGAACTGGTAGAAATATATAAAAAGAAAGTAAAAGAAGTATTAGGTAAACCTTTTCCTGAAGATGCCATGGAGCAGCTTTGGGGAGCCATCAGCGCTGTGTTTCAGAGCTGGAACGGAAAGCGTGCAATCTCCTACCGCAGAATTGAGGGCATTCCTCACGAATGGGGAACTGCCGTTAATGTGCAGTCGATGGTGTTCGGCAACATGGGCGACACCTCTGCAACTGGTGTGGCCTTCACGCGTAACCCGGCCACAGGTGAAAACTACTTCTACGGCGAATGGCTGGTGAATGCGCAGGGAGAAGACGTAGTGGCCGGTATCCGCACTCCGAATCCCATCAATGAGCAAGGCAAGGGTGAACAAACCATGCATTTGGTTTCGCTCGAAAAGGCTATGCCTGTAACTTACAAGGAACTTCATAAGATCCAGCGTTCTCTGGAATCCCATTATCGAGATATGCTCGATATTGAATTCACGATTCAGGAAGGGAAACTGTATATGCTGCAGTGCCGTGTCGGAAAACGCAATGGCCCGGCAGCAGTGAAGATGGCCCTGGATATGGTTAAAGAAAAGCTGATTTCCAGAGAAGAGGCCGTTCTCAGGGTTCAGCCCTCCCAACTGGACGAACTTCTGCATCCCCTGATCGATCCATCGGTAGAAAAGAAACTGAAGCCTCTGGCCAAAGGATTACCGGCAGGACCGGGAGGTGCGTCAGGACAAATTGTATTCTCATCCGAGGATGCAGTGAATTGGGCGAAAAAAGGCAAGAAAGTCATCCTGGTTCGTGAGGAGACCAATCCGGAAGATATTGAAGGAATGCGTGCTGCGCAAGCCATTCTGACCGGTCGTGGCGGAATGACATCACACGCTGCTTTGGTTGCCCGCGGTTGGGGAAAATGCTGCATTGTGGGAGCAGGAGCGATCAAGATTGATCTGGGGAAGAAAACCATGACAGTTGACGGCAAGGTACTGAAAGAAGGGGATTTCATCAGTCTGAACGGAACCAAGGGCTATGTATATGAAGGGGATCTTCCGATGAAGAAATCCGCAGAAGAAAACCCTGATTTTCAGTCCTTCATAGATATCTGCAATGGTGTACGCAAACTTAAGGTGCGCACCAATGCCGACACACCAGAAGATGCAGCAAAGGCACGCAGTTTTGGTGCAGAAGGGATCGGGCTTTTCAGAACTGAACATATGTTCTATGGCAAGGGTTCAGAGAAAGCGCTTTTTATTCTGCGCAAAATGATCGCTTCCGGAACAGAAGCAGAACGCCGCAAAGCACTGAATGAACTGTTTCCCTTCGTGAAGGAAGATGTGAAAGGCACGCTCAAAGCCATGGATACCTTCCCGGTTACTTTCCGCACCATCGATCCTCCTCTTCATGAGTTTATCCCAACCAACCAGGAGGAGCGTGACAAGCTTGCCAAAGCACTGAACATTTCAGCAAAGGATTTCAGCGAGCGTGCTGACAAACTGCACGAGACCAACCCCATGATGGGGCATCGCGGGGTGAGGCTGGGAATTACCTATCCGGAAATTACGGAGATGCAGGTTCGCGCAATTTTTGAGGCAACCGCCGAACTGATCAAAGAAAAGAAGAAACCCTTCCCGGAGATCATGATTCCGGTAACCTGTACAGATACAGAGCTTCAGCATCAATACGAAATCATCGAAACCGTTTACAAGGAGGTGCTGGCGAAATTCAAAATGAAGGATATCCCGCATATGGTGGGAACTATGATCGAGATCCCGCGTGCAGCACTGATGGCAGACAGGATCGCGAAACAGGCACAGTTCTTCTCATTCGGCACCAACGACCTGACCCAGATGAGTTTTGGCTTCTCGCGTGATGATATCGGAAGTTTCCTGCCGGGATACCTTGATAAGAAAATTCTGCCCGAAGATCCGTTCAATGTTCTGGATCAGGACGGCGTGGGACAGTTGATGAAATGGGCTGTGGAAAAAGGTCGCGGAGCCAGAAAGGATCTGAAGATCGGCATCTGCGGTGAACATGGCGGGGAGCCTTCTTCCGTCGAATTCTGCCACAGACTTGGTTTCAATTACGTAAGTTGCTCACCTTTCCGCGTACCAATCGCGATTCTTGCAGCAGCACAAGCTACTGTTAAAGAGAAGAAAGCAACAAAAGCACCGCAGAAATCAAAGAGCGCTAAAAAGCGTAAGTAATCTCCACATCTCTTGTCGGGCCTTGTTTTACTAACAGGGCCCGACTTTTTTTTTACTATTGTTATTATTTTCACAAATTAATTCCTGAGGTTAAGTTTTTATTAATTTTGGCGCTATTATCAATCCCCAAAAAATATATAAATGCATAAGGAAAATACTTCAATACCGGACCTGAGCGTGTACGGTATTCATGAGCCGGCAGAAGTTATTTACAACCCCGGTTATGAGTTGCTTTTTGAACACGAAACAGCAAGCGGGCTGGAAGGTTATGAAAAGGGATTTGTCACAGACACCGGAGCTGTAGCTGTTGACACCGGAGTGTTTACCGGCAGATCACCGAAAGACAAGTACATTGTTGATGAGGACGAATCAAGGTCTGACATCTGGTGGGCCTCTCCTAACCGCAAGGGTTCAGACAACAAACCCGTTTCTGAGAAAGTATGGTCTGACCTCCTGAAAATCGGGCAGCAGCAGCTGAGCGGTAAAAAGCTTTACGTGGTGGATGCCTTTTGCGGTGCGAATGTAAGCACGCGTTTAAGTATCCGCATTGTTACCGAAATTGCCTGGGCAGCCCACTTCGTTAAAAACATGTTCATCCGGCCTTCAGAGGAAGAGCTGAAGCATTTCAGACCTGATTTTGTCATGCTGCATGCCTGCAGGGCAGTCAATCCGAACTGGAAAGAAATGGGATTGAACAGTGAAGTCTTTGTAACCTTCAACCTCAAGACCAGGATGGCTGTTGTAGGGGGTACGTGGTACGGCGGAGAAATTAAAAAAGGTTTCTTCTCGATCATGAATTACTATTTGCCGCTGAAAGGGATTGCGGCCATGCATTGCAGTGCCAATATGGGTAAAGAAGGAGATACTGCCCTGTTTTTTGGCCTGAGCGGAACCGGGAAGACCACCTTGTCGGCTGACCCCAAGCGTTACCTGATAGGGGATGATGAACATGGGTGGGATGATGAAGGAGTCTTTAATTTCGAGGGCGGTTGTTATGCAAAATGCATCAAACTCAGCAAGGAGAACGAACCCGATATATGGAACGCCATTCGTCGTGATGCTTTGCTTGAGAATGTGGTGTATGATCCTTCAAGTGGTGCCATTGATTTCAACGATGCTTCCAAAACAGAGAACACCCGGGTTTCGTACCCCATCCATTTCATTAAAAATATCGTAAAGCCGGTATCCCGTGGTGGTCATCCCCGCAATATTATATTCCTTACTGCCGATGCCTTTGGCGTTTTTCCTCCGGTGGCCAGGCTGGATAAGGATCAGACCATGTATCACTTTCTCAGTGGTTACACCGCCAAGGTTGCAGGAACAGAAAGGGGCATCAAAGAGCCTCAGCCCACCTTCAGCAGTTGTTTCGGTGCGGCTTTCCTGCTCCTTCATCCTACTGTTTACGCGCATGAACTGGCTCGCAAAATGGAGAATCACGAAGCTAATGCCTGGCTGGTGAATACGGGCTGGATCGGAGGTCCTTATGGAGTAGGTAACAGGATTGATATCCCCAGTACCAGGGCCATCATAGATGCCATCCTCGATGGTTCGCTGCTGAACGAGGAATATGAGCATCTTCCCCTGCTGAACCTTAATATTCCAAGGCGTGTCAGGGGAGTGAAGGAAGGGATACTGAACCCCAGAAACAGCTGGAAGAACGCTTCGGATTGGGAGAAGGCAGCGCAGGAACTTGCGTTGAAATTCATCACCAATTTCGAGAGCTTCACCGATAACGAGGCAGGAGCACGACTGGTTAAGGCGGGGCCACAGGTGTAAGATTCTTCATCTCCTGTTTTAAGGCTTATCACCTTTTTCGAATCGTTATCAGGCTGCAGAGAAATATACTGGTGGTTTTTTATATTTTTACCAAAAAAAACCACTATGACACGTTCCATTACTACTTTAATTCTTGTTGCCTGGTGCTTCTCAGCTTTTGCACAGTACCCGATCGGACACAGGCAGATCTCCTATCAGGATCCGGCCCGCAGTAACCGGAATGTCCCTTTTGAAGTGTATTACCCTGCAACGACCGCCGGTGATAATACTGCATTCGCCACAGGAACCTTTCCGCTGATTGTCTTCGGTCACGGCTTCGTGATGGGCTACGATGCATATCTCTTCTGGAAGAACAACCTTGTCCCGGAAGGTTATATTATTGCCTTCCCCACAACAGAAGGGAGCATGTCGCCCAGCCATGAAAATTTTGGTGCAGACCTGGCTTTCCTGATCAATAAAATTAAAGATGAAGCAGCTACCAATGCTTCATCTCCCTTCTATCAGAAACTGTCAGCAACCTCTGCCATTATGGGACACTCAATGGGCGGAGGTTCTTCATTTCTGGCCTGTGCAGGGAACAATGTTCCGACATGTATGGTGACCTTTGCAGCCGCTGAAACGAATCCTTCATCCACAACTGCTGCAGGAAGTATCAATATCCCGTGTATGGTAATGTCAGGAGCGGAGGATTGCGTGGCTCCCCCCGCCAGTCACCAGATCCCGATGTATAATGCACTGAGCAGCCCTTGCAAAGTGTACGTCAGTATAATTGAAGGCGTCCATTGCTATTTTGGCGACTATAACTTCAACTGTACCTTCGGCGAGTCCACCTGTAACCCGGTTCCCTCCATCCAGCGGGCCGACCAGGAAGATGTGGCACTGGACTTCACCCTTCTCTACCTTGATTACTACCTGAAAAATGATGCTGTTGCCTGGACCGCATTCAATGACTCTCTCACTTCTTCATCACGCATCACGTATCAGATGAGTTGTCCGTCAACGTCCATTGAGGAAAATGATCCTAAGAACGAGCTTATGGTGTATCCCAACCCTGCCACATCTGAAATAGTAGTGGTAGCAGGCTCCGGTGTCAACGGTGAAATAAGACTGGAGATTTATGATCTGAGTGGAAGGATGATATACTCTTCATCAGACAAAGCAGACGGGATCAACGGGATCAGGATAGGAACAAATGACATGGAAAAAGGAACCTATCTGATCCGCCTGGAAACCTCAGACGGGCTTTACCGGCAGGGCAGGTTCAGCATTCATTAAAATCAGTCGTTCGCCGCAGGCATGGTCAGTTTCAGGATAAGCCGGGCTCATCGTCCAGTGATCTGAAGCAGGGATTAATTTCCTGTTTCGGGTGCTTCCTGTAACAATTGTAATACCCCTCGGCCGACACATAATGTGTCAGCCTCATTGAATTCAGTGCTCTGGCATTCTGCCATTGTACAGGAAGCAACTCTCCTTTCAGGGTTTGGCTCCCTATGATAATTTCAGGTGCCACAGCTACCACCCATCCGAATGATAAAGCGTATGTGCTTTCCTGGTAACGACATCTGCGGATCCATGCTCCGTAACAGTCCTTTCTGAACTCATCAGGATTAACACCTTCCACAACCCTGGCCCTTTGCCAGATTCGCTTCAACTGCTCTTCAGATAATTCCATAGGTCGTTCAATTGGTTTCGGTTATACTATTCTGCTTCAATTCCTTTTCTCATTCAAAAGCATATGCCCTCACAGTCCGCAGTGACTGATCGGGCGATTAAACGATGCTAACCGGCAGTTCTGTGAACTGCCGGTCGATCGTCAATCACGGGTATGAACCCCGGGGCAAGCCCCGGCCCCATATTCCGCCGCAGAGCAGCGGGGTATTATACCCTCCGCCTTTGGCGGGATTGTTCGACTAGCATTTTCAATTCGCCTTCGGCTCTTGAAAACACAGTCTCACGAATAAAATCCCGGGGGGGACATGCAACCCCCCGGGCCCCTTACCGCTGAAATAAAACTGGCGGCGGGGGTGGCGGCTTGTGGATGGTACCACCTGTCGGTGGTTCATCCATGATGTTAATTGCTCCTGTAGTTTCGCTCATGACCAGGGTCAATGCGGCTGCCATCAGCCCACAGAGGACCCACTTTCCTGTTTTTTCTATTAAAGTCTTCATCTCTATTCCTTTCAGTTTTTGGTTAGTGGTGTTGTCTGACCGTACGACACGCAGGGGTCGATTTTCCGACCCCCCTCGAACTAAAAAAAGTTCTGCAGCCCTTAATTATCTAGCAAAGAAAATTTCATTTTTTCCTGGTCAATTATTATCAATGCCTACAGAAGGAATGCATCATGAAAACCTTGCAGAAAAGGGCATCCAAGCATTCAAAACTTCTATATTGTTTTATGGACAAATTGCTGTATCTTTGGCAGAGGCAGCCTGCCTCTGCCCCATCGGAGAATGCCCGACCTGAAACTGAAAAAATCGCTGATCATCCTTATCTTGTGTGCATTTTGCTGCACACCGCCTGATCTTTGGGCGCAAAACGGGCAATCCGGCACTGAAGAAATACTGATTCGTGCGCGTGAAGCATACCGCACAGGGGATGACCATCAGGCATTCGTTCTGTACAGAAAAGCGGTACTATTTTTCCCGGAACCTTTCAGTCAACGGGCTTTGCTTCCACACAGTGAAATCATCGCATACCTTTATACCCTGGAAGAAAAGCCTGACACTGCGGAATACTTCTACCGTATGAACCTCAGTTATTGCCAGACCCGGCCCAACGACACCATCGGAATGATCAGGGGGCTGATCGGATTGGGAGAAGCAATTAACGCTACTGGTAAGCACAGGGTGGCTCTTGGGTATTTTAAACTGGCTGAGAAGATGCTTCGCAGGGTCCGGTCAAATTATCTGATGAAGGCCGATCTTGCCTACCGGCTGGGGGACATCAGTTATTTTTCGGGCGACTACCAGATGGCACTCAAATATTTTCGTCTCGCCGAATCCAGGCTCAGTTTACTGGATGAAGGAGAAACTTACCTGACTGAGCTGCTAAACACTGCTATCGGACAGGCTTTGATGATGCAGCATGATTACACCCAGGCCTCTGTTTACTTTGAAAGGATCATCCAACATCCTCAGACATCTGAAAAAGTCCGAAAAGTGGTCAGCGGCCAGCTCGGACTCTGTTACCTCCGACTTGGCATGCATGCGGAGGCAGAAGATAAGCTTAACTGGCTGATCAGCCATTGGGAAGCGGAAGACACTCCTGAGATCAGTGAGAATATGGGGAGAATGGCAACTCTGCTCGGGCAGGAAAGAAGAGCTTTACAACACCTTCAACACGCTTTTTCTGCTTACAAGAGACTATTTGGCTTTTATCATCCCAAAACCGCACGCTGCGCATATTATCTTGCTGATTATCATGTGTCTGTTGATCAGCCGGATAGTGCCATACGGTATCTTGATCTCGCGATCCGGATTCTCACCGGGGAAAAGGACCGGGCAGCGGCGTGGGTTCCCGGAACCACAGAATTCCTGAGGCATATGATCCCGGTTCTGGAGAAGAAAGGAGATGCATACAGGCTCATGGCCTCGCTTGACACTCTGAATCAGAGGTCGCACCTGGAGCATGCTGTGAAGTATTATCATGGCGCCAGTGATTGGACGTCATGGGCCTCAAAGAAATACCTGAGCGAAGACAGCCGGCTCTTTGTTTCTGAGACTTATCGTTCTTTGTGTCAAAAGGCGCTTGACTGCTGTTTTCGGCTTTATGTACTCACGAATCAGTCGCGATGGCTCGATGAGGCTCTGTATATAAGTGAGAAGGGTCGCGCCACTGCGCTCATGGCTTCATGGACCGATCAGCAGTTCTGGGAAAACACAGAGTTCAGAAGGTTTGGCTCATATGACCGCAGAATCAATGCAGGGATCTGGCGTCTGGAAAGCATACTGGCCCATCCGGGACTGGGCCATCAAACGGAAAAGGCACTGGCAATTCGTCAAAAGCTGATGGATTTATACCTCCTGAGAGAGCAGTTGCGTGAAAGCACCAGGCAGTCCACTCCAGGTATGCCTGATGCTTTTTCATCTTTTGTACTGACTGTTGCATCTGTCAGTGATTATTTGCCTGAAAATACAGCATTTCTCGAATATACTTTCAGCGAACATCACCTGCACATCATCGGAATCAGCCGCGACGAAACCATCTGGGTGAGGATTCCATCCGACAGCAGCCTTTTATCTGACATACGGAAGTATTCTGACTTTATCAGACAGCCTTCAATTTCAACTGAACCTGAAGATTTCAACCGCTTTACCAGGCTTTCACATGGTTTGTATTTGCGTTTGATTCAGCCTGTTTCAGGACTGATCTCCTCATGTTCAGGTCTGGTTGTGGCGCCGGACCCGGAAATGGGACCTCTGGTTTTTGAGGCGCTTATTCGGCAGCTTCCTGATAAAGAAGCGGAAATCGCAGACTTCAAAACCCTGAATTACCTGTTGAATGATTATTCCGTTTCGTATTCCTACTCTCCCACCCTGACTGCACAACAGATCATATCGCCCCTTCATCACGATGGAAAGATTATGATACTGGCTCCTCACTACTCAGAATGTACTGATGCAGCCGTATTGGAGTATGCGGAGCGGGAAGCAGTGAGAATTGCCGAAATAACGGGAGGAAAGCTGTATGCCGGAAACGCGGCTTCACGGGAACAAATCCTGAACAATCATGAATCTCATTGTATCATCCATCTTTCGCTGCATTCTTTTGCTGATACCTCTGACCCCATACATTCAGGACTGATCCTGGCCGGTGAAGGTGGCCGGTGCGACACCATCCGGGTTTCAGATATTTATGCATCATCCATTCCTTCGGGTCTGACTGTACTTTCATCGTGCAATTCGGGCTACGGCAGAAGTAGTCCGGGAGAAGGAATGATGAGTATCGCCCGGGCCTTCCAGTATGCCGGAAGCAGAAGCATCCTGATGAGCCTCTGGCCGGTTGAGGATAAAAGCAGTGCCGATATCATGGAAAACTTCTACCAGGGCATACAGAATGGTGAAAGAAGCGACCGGGCATTGCAGCAGGCTAAAAAGAGATTTCTTGACAAGTCTGGCAATATCACATCTCATCCTGCCTATTGGGCGCCATTTGTATTGCAGGGACACGGAGAAAGATTTATAACTGAATTCCGTCGTGATGAACCGGTAAAATGGTGGTGGTACCTCATCATCGGAACCGGAGTCTTTATTCTGACAGTTTTAGTTCGCAGGTTAAAAGACTGATTTTTTATAAATTTCATATGCAGCTATTGTATCTTTGATAAAATCTTTCTATATTTGCATCCGTTGAATAAGCCCTCGACCAGGCTATGACCCTCAAAAATGAATATATGACGGGGACTTCCGCATTCAGAAGCTCCGGGGATTGCTTTTCAAGCGTTCTGTATTCTGATTGCAGAGGGGTCATCGCAGATTTTGTGAGACGCAGCGGCGGATCGGAACAGGACGTTGATGACATCATTCACGACACCTATCTTCTCATTTCCACACGACTTACCAAAACGCAACAACAGGATGTGTGTTCGCCAAAGGCTCTGATCGTTACTGTTGGACGCAACCTATGGCTGAACGAACTCAGAAGGAGACGCATCAGGGTCAGCTTCAGTGAAGATTTCTTTGATCACAACCAGGCTGGTGAAGATAATCCCGAATTTCCCATGCAGGAATGTTATGGCATCTATTGGCAGCACTTCAAGAATCTGAATAAAACCTGCCGGCAGATTATCATGTCGGTTGTTAAAAAGACAGGTAGCCGGGAAACGCGTATGAAGCTCGGATATACGGAAGACTATTTCTTCAAACGAAAATCTGCCTGCATGAAAACGCTTCTGCTTCTGATTAAAAAAGACCCTAAATATCAACGTTTAGCCCTTTGCTGATGGACTACATTAATCAAATAGAGAGATATCTCGGAGGCCTGATGAGTCAGGATGAAAAGAAGCAATTCGAAAACAAAATGGTGCTTCAGCCGGAACTCAGAAATGATGTGGACAATATCCGCGGAATTCAGGGCTTTCTGGGCAAATATAACCAGCAGGTGGATCATTTCGAGACGGAAGATACCCGGATCCACCGGGAGTTGCTTCTGGAGTTGTGGGATGATGTTGCCGGTTCAGACTTCACGGGAAATATCAGCAAACTGAAGCTGCTTCTGCAGCATCGTCTCGACCAGGAAATACTCGGCTGGCTCAGTACGGATGCCGTGATGTACCGCGAACTTGTTGAAGGGATCTGGCAGGACGAGATGAAAGCTGTTATGCAGCTTGACCACCCGGATGAGAAGCAGTTGGATCTGCTCCGCGAGAAAACGGAATCTGTCTACAAAACCTGCGTTGACATCGACGATGCAGTTGATGAATATACTTTCAGGAAAAGGGCAGGACTGATTGATCCTCAAAAGCTTTTAGAGCAGTTAAAACTTCAGCAGAATGAACCCGAGAAGCCAAAAGTGAAACCCTTGTTACAAAGAAGATGGTTCCTGACTGCTGCTTCACTGGCCTTATTAATAACAGCAGGCGGAATCATAGCCGGAACTCTCAAAAGCCGGCCGGAAGATAAGTTATTTGGTGAATACTACACTACCATGGGGGTTCCAGTGGAATTCAGAGGAACTGAATTAAGCCGCAGCGGGTCATTTATCAGCGGCATGAAAGCATACCACAAGGGAGATTTCAGTTTGTCTGCCCGACTGCTCGGCCAGGTTTCTTCCACCCATAAGCAATATGCAGCCGCACGCTTATTCGAAGGTCTGTCGTTCATGGAAAGCGGAGCCTATTCATCTGCTGTGGCCCCCCTGGAGGAAATTGCAGATGGTCAGGGAATTAACCTGAGAGACGATGCACGATGGTACCTGGCACTTTGCCACCTGAAACTCAATAACCAGGAGGCAGCCAGAACAAGGCTTGTACAATTGACCGCTTCTGCATCCTTTTATTCAAAAGAAGCCGGACACCTGCTGGATGATCTGAATGATCATTGATCTGCAGTTTCATCATTGACTTTTCAGCCTGGTTCATCAACCGGCCTTCTGACAGGACGGGTTGCATGAAGGGGTTCATGTGTCGGTTTTGAAACAGGTTTTTCTTCACCGTCCTTCTCTTTTCCTGATGAAACCAGGCCAAAACCCTGCTGTGATTTCGGGTGGAATGAACAGGGAAAAACAGGTCTTTTGACCTGAACTCTGCGGGTGTTATCAGAATTACTTTTGCTTTATTACGTAAAGACCTGAAAACCCGGCCATGGAGATAAAGAAAATTCTCATCATTGAAGACAGCCAGGATGATATCGAACTGTTAAAAAGGGCTTTTCAAAAAACCGGGCAATCACTGGAGATCAGTGTTGCAAAAGACGGTGCGGAGGCCATGGATTACATTCGTTACGCCAGCGAACTGTCGCAGACTGCGTCCAGCCGTTTCCCCGACCTGATCCTTCTGGATCTCAAACTGCCCAAAGTAGATGGATTTCAGGTATTGAGATTTATCAGGGATGATGCATGTTTTGGATTATCTCCCGTCATCATTTTGTCCTCCTCCGGTGAAAGGAAAGACATCAACCTGGCCTATGAATTAGGTGCCAACAGTTACCTGAAAAAACCCATTGATTTCAAATATTTTATTAATGTCATCAACGTTCTCACGCAATACTGGCTCTTTATGAATGAACCCCCCCGAATCTGACCCTTACTGAATCACCCCCGATGAAAATAAAGAAAGAACAAGGAAAAAGCCCCTCAGAAGCACGGTCATTCATCCGTAACCATCCCCAGAACATTATGATCGTTCTGGTCACATTCATTTTACTGACCATTTGTCTGGGCGTGTTTTACTATTTAGAAGAGCTGGAGCAAACCCGCATCATGAAGTACGAAGAAGTAAGATCTGTTGCCCGGCTGAAAAATATGCAGATCAATGACTGGATCAGGGAGAGAAGAGCCGATGCGCGATACTTCCAGAAGAATCCTGTGAGTACTGCATTCCTTGACACTAAAAACTCAGAAGATGAGATTAAACTTTTCAGAGAGCAGCTTAACCTGATCCGGACCAACCACCGTTATGAGGATATTCTTGTAACCGACAGTACGGGAAAGTTACTCATTTCTCTGAATCATCAGCTTGCATACCCTGAGAACGTCAATCCTGGTTACGGCCGGAGCGAACCCGGTGTGATCGGCATGAATGATTTCATCTATGACACCCTGAACAAGCGGCTGATCATTGAATTTGTCGTACCTTTTTCTCAGCTCCGGCACACACGTCCTTACGCCTACATCATATTCAGGATCAATCCCTACCTTGATCTGTTCCCGATAGTCAAACTTTGGCCCGGTCAGGACAAAACTGCCAATGTCATGCTTTTTAAGATTGAAGGCAGGAAGATATTCCTGATCAATACTGACAGAACGCAAAGGCATCACCCTTACGTCTATCATCTTCCCATGGATTTTGTGGCCCAAACCATAAGAACGGCTATTGACAGGAAATCTGGTTTACTTGAATATGAAAATGAGAATGGTATAAGATTGTGGGGTGACATCCGTCCGGTTGAAAACACATCCTGGTATCTGCTCTCACAGGTTGAACGTAATGAGGCCGTGGGAGACCTTAACAGGAAATATCTGATTACAGGGATTCTTGCTGTTCTGTGCATAGTTCTGGCGACCACGCTGATCATGATCATACTGAGAAACCTTCAGCTAAGAACCCGGAAACTCAGGCAGGAAGAACAGGAACAGGCCGAGGCCCGCTTCAGATCGGTTTTTGAAAACGCCAGCGTAGGCATGAGCCTGAGTTTTCCCGATGGCCGGATTTTTCTTGTCAATGATGCCCTGGCACACATGACAGGAATCAGTGCAGAAGGAATGCGACAGATCAATTTCCTTGACATCACCCATCCGGAGGACAGGGAAAAAACATGGGCCGCCTACGGGGAACTGCTTAACGGAGAGGTCAATTCCGTTGTGCATTTCGAAAAACGCTACATCCGATCCGATGGTTCATTTTTCTGGGCTGATGTTTCATCTACTCTGGTGAAAGACCACCCGGATGATGAGCCTTATTTTCTGTCACAAATATTTGACATCACACAACGCAAAGAAGACGAAAACAAGCTGAAGCAGCAAAGGGAACTCATTCTCCTCGCGCAGAAGATGGCTCACATCGGATTCTGGTATTACAGACCATTGAATAATTCTTCCGAATGGTCAGAAGAAATGTATTCACTTTTCTCTTACCCGACACATCTCTCACCGCCTGACCCGGATGAAATCATATCGCGTTTGCATGAAGACGACCGCATGGTTTACCGTAATGCCTGGGAGGCCCTGACTGTCCGTGGTATTTCTTTTGACATCAGGGTCAGGCTTAAGCCGGATGAGGAATCACTCCGGCACCTCCATATTCAGGGTTTTGCACACAGGGATCAGAACACCGGCATGAGCAGGACATTCGGTTTTGCTCGTGACATTACCGACCAGGCTGTGGCTCATGAACAGATCAACAAAATGAATCAGGAGCTGGAATTAAGAGTCGCTGAGAGAACCACTGAACTTCTGGCGTACACGAAAGAACTGGAGGCTTTCAGCTATTCGGTTTCGCATGACCTGATGGCGCCTTTACGTGCCATCAGCGGATACAGTCACGCCCTGGAAGAAGATTTGGAAAAAGACCTTCCTGAAGAAGGTAAAGACTACCTGAAGCGTATTAATGCCGGGGTTGATAAAATGTCACGTCTGATCACCGATCTCCTGAGTTTGTCGATGATCACACGCACCGCCACGGAGTTTACAACGATCGATCTGAGCGGTTTGGCAGAAGATATTGCCGCAACCTATGCAAATGACACCCGGTACAGCTTCCATATCCGAAAGGGCTTAAGGACCCAGGGAGATAAGGGGCTGATCAGGATAGCGCTGGAAAACCTGATCGGAAATGCCGTTAAGTACTCAGGATCCGCAGATCATCCCGAGGTCCGCATTGATGCAATTATCATCAATAACACCCAGTATTTTTATGTAAAGGACAATGGCGTTGGCTTCGATATGCAGTATGCCCACAAACTTTTTATTCCATTCCAGCGGCTGCACAACAATAAAGAATTCAGCGGAAACGGTATTGGTCTGGCCATCGTCAGAAGAATTATCAACAAACATGGCGGCGACATCTGGGCTGAATCTGCGCCCGGGAAGGGCACCATTGTTTATTTCAGATTTCTTACCGTTTAACACATCCAGCTGAAATGATCACCCCCCCTACCCTTCAACGGTTTCAGAATCTGGCAAAAAAACATTTGCAAAGAAGCGGCCGGACTGCTGTCCTGAGCTCTTTCTTAACTGAATTGCAGCAATGCAACAACAGAAAAGAGCTCTACTCTGTTCTCGGAGAAACAGTTTTCAGATTGACCGGAGAAATCACTATCCTGAATGATTACGACGAAGCGGACAAGACCTTCGGAACGGTATATTTCAGATCGGGTAAGGCTGTTCCGGAAATGATCCGCAAATTGGTTGGTTATGATCCCCTTAAGAAACGCATAAGACTTGGTAATGAAATGGGAGATCACGAACTGGAGGGTTTCTACTCCAACAGGCTGACGTTGGTCGAGGGGGGGCTTTATGATTTCGTGTTCAGGAGTATCCCGCGGGCAGTATGTATAACGGTCTCTCAGATTTTGGGGATTCGCTTCATCTATTCCAGAGGTTTTGTGAACAACAGGATACGGTATGGCGGAATTTCAGTCCTGTCAGGCAGGGAACTTCCGCCTGATGATCAGGAACTGACCGAACGTCTTGCTGATTTCGGACAATTGGTTCTGCAGCGTATGATCTCGGAGGAGCAGATTGCTGAAAGGGAAAAGAAATACCGTCTTCTTGCTGAGAATACCCGTGATGTGATCTGGACCATGGATTTGGGCCTGAATTTCACGTACATCAGCCCGTCCTGCGTTTATCTGACCGGCTTCAGTGCAGATGAGCAAATGAAACAGCATTTGCAGGATTACCTTCCGGAAGAATCAGTGAAGAAGGTATGGCAGACTTTTTCAGAAGAGATGCAGTCGGAAAAAGAGCCCGGGAGTGACCCTTTTCGTACACGTACGCTTGAATTCAAAGAATATCATCGCAAGGGCCACTTCATCTGGGTGGAAGCACAGATTACTTTTCTCAGGGACAACAGTGGTCAGGCTGTCGGTATTCTGGGTGTGTCCCGTGACATTACTTCACGCAAACTTGCTGAAGAGGAAGTAGCGCGTTCCGAGAGCGCCCTCAGGACCACGATAGATTCGATGACAGACGCCCTGTTTGTGGTTGATAATGATCTCAGGGTCATCCTGTTCAATTCATCCTTCAGGGATTGGATGAAGGGGTATGATATGACATCGCCGATTGAGGGGCAGAGCTTGATCCGGGTATGCCCGCTGATCAGTCTTAAATCTCTTTCTGAGTTTGAAGAGGTCCTGATCAGCGGTCAGCATCACCACAGCGAAGAAGTTCTGCAGGTAGGCGGGCATCAGTTGCTCATTGAGATCCGGAAAATACCGATTGTCGAGGAGGGCCAGACAAGACGGATCGTGTGTATCATGCGCGATGTGAGTCTTTCCAGGGAGATGGAGCGGAGAACACTGGCCAGCGAACTGCAGTTAAGGTCCATTATGGATCATAATCCGGACATTATTATCAAGACCGATGAAGAGATGATGGTGCTTTATGCAAATCCGGCGGCTGTGCGGGAATTTGGACTTAATGAAAGCAATGAGAAATTTGTTAACCTGAGGCAGATCACCCGCGGATTGATCAGGGGGGAAAACTGGATACAGCAGATAGAAAATGTCATCAGGCAGGGTCTGCCGGTCAGCTGGACGATGATGCATACCGGAAAGACCGGGAAGAAGTACTATATGTGCAAACTGATTCCTGAAGACAATAATCGTGGAAAGGTCAGCAGTGTACTTTCGATACTGAGGGATATTACAGAGATCAAGGCCGCAGAGGAGCGGATACTGAATATGAATTACGAACTGGAGCAGAGGGTGCAGGAGCGAACTGCAAGTCTGGAAGCAGCCAATGCCGAACTGGAGTCGTACACCTATACGGTTTCACATGATCTGCGTTCACCATTGCGAGCCCTGGACGGTTATGCTACCATTCTCATGGAGGACTACAGTTCTCTGCTGGCGGAGGATGCCCGTAATCTTCTTCAGAACATCGTAACGAATACCCGGCGTATGGGATGCCTGATTGATGATCTGCTGGAATTTTCGCGGCTGACCAGAAAGGGCATCAGGAAGCAGAAGGTGGACATGACGGGCATCGTTAAAGCGGTGCTCGGCGAGCAGGTGGCTCTGAACACACGCTATCATGCAAAATTCACTGTGGGTGGCTTACCGGATGCCGATGCAGACGAAAGCCTGATCCACCAGCTGTGGTCGAACCTGATCAATAATGCCCTGAAGTACTCTGCTGAAAAAGAATTTCCGGAAGTGGAAATCAATGGCAGGACCGAGAAGGAAAGAAATATTTATTACATTCGTGACAACGGGATCGGTTTTGAGATGCAATATGCACCGAAGCTTTTCCAGGTTTTTCAACGGCTTCACCACCACGGTGAGTACGAAGGAACAGGGGTTGGTCTGGCGATCGTTAAGCAGATTGTTGAATCGCACGGGGGAGAAGTCTGGGCTGAGGGATTTCCGGATAAGGGAGCCTGCTTTTATTTTAGTTTACCGGCAAATACACCATCATGAAAGAGGGTATAAGAATATTGTTCGTTGAGGATGATGAAAACGATGTTTTTCTGATTTGCAGAGAAATCAGCAGGGATTTCGGACAACTCAGAAAAGAGGTCGTTACAACTGGACAGGAGCTGGCCCAGGCCCTTTCTGAAGACCGCTGGGACCTGGTCATCACAGATTATGTACTGCCTCAGTACAGCGGGCTGGAAGCTATCACCTACGTCAAATCGGTCAGACCTGATCTGCCGTGTATCATGATCTCAGGAAAAGCCGGTGAGGAAACCGCTGTTGAAGCCATGAGGGCCGGAGCATCAGATTTCATTCTGAAAGGTAGTCTGATGAGATTGCTGCCGGTCATCCGGCGCGAACTGGCCGAGTCTGCCATCAGACGGGATAAGCAGATCATGGAGCAACAGCAGTTGCTTTACCACAGGGTTCTTGAAACGATTAACGAAGCGGGAAAGCAGGAAGTTCTGATCGAGTCAATCCTGCTGCTGATACAGCAATCAAGTGGCATCGGCTCAGTAAAGCTTCGTCTTCGTGATCAGGGCGATTTCCCTTTTTATACCGGCAAGTGGTGCCTGGGAGAAGCCTGCTACGACAAGCGTTACCTGATCATGAAAGATGATGAGGGAAATATTATCAGGGATCCCGGGGGAATGCCACGATATGAATGTCTCTGCGGTATGGTGATTAACAGCCTGTCAAGTCCGCTGCCACCTGAGATCAGCAGGAACGGCAATATTCTAATCACGAACAGCATGCATTTCCGGGAGTTCGCTGTGGTACACGGAGAAGGTCTCGCATTGCGGAATACCTGCATCAGAGAAGGCCTGGAATCCATTGCCATACTTCCTCTGCGCTATGATGATGACATCATCGGATTGCTTCACCTGGGGGATAAAAGACCAGGTCTGTTCACACATAAGGATCTGAAGTTCTTTGAAGGTATTTGTGATGCACTGGCCATTGCCATCAAAAGGAATCAGGATGAGATCAGGATCAGGGAGAGTGAAGAGAAGTTCAGAAGTATTATTGAGAATTCAGGTGATGCCATCGTGGTAACTGATGAGGAGGGGAAAATCATCACATGGAACAAGGCTGCAGAAGAGATCATGGGAATTCAGTCAGACGACACCCTTGGCCGGCCCCTTTGGGAGATCCAGGGAAGCGTGATTCTTCCGGGATTTGATAAAGAATCTTTCACCCTGGCTCATAAGAATATGGCTGGCGAAATGTTACGCTGGGGTACGTCTGATCATCCTGATCAGTTGTTTACTACCCGCTTCCAAAAACCCACAGGTGAGGAGGTGAGCATTCAGACACGCATCTTCTCATTCAGGACCATCAAAGGCCATATCCTGGGAAGTATCAGCAGGGATGTTACTGAACTGGGAAATGCCAGGATTGCCGAAATGCAGCATTATAAAGCTCTGGAAACTCTGGCAGGAACTGCCATTGACTTCTTATACATGGAATCTGAAGGGGAGATTTATGAGTATATCTCTGAAAGGATCCGTGATCTCACAGGCGATGCATGGCACGTGATCACTTCTTACGATGAGGCTGAGCGTGCCATCAGACCGGTTAAGATTCACGGGGTCAGTAAAGAAATTTTGCTTCGTTTAAGTGAGATCAGCAGAACGGATATTCAGAACCTGATGTTCCCTCTGGGAGACGAGGGCGTCAGGAACCTCTGCAGCGGAAAAGTAGGTCGTGCGGATTACAACTTCAGAGATATTCTCGGTCATCAGTATGGTCCGGAACTATCAGACCATTCGCTGATCACTGAGAACCACCATGTCTTTTACATAGGACTCAGCGACAAGGATGATCTGTTCGGTTCGGTGGGGATCATTACCGATGATGAGTCAAAAATCAACAAACCCGTTCTGGAAACCTTTGTCAACCAGGCTGCGGTGAATCTGAAAAAGAACAGGACGATCAAAGCCCTTGAGCATAGCCAGGTTCGTCTGAACAGCCTTTTTGAGCAAAACATGGACATTGTTTTCACCCTGAACCGCAGGGAAATGCTGACTTCCATCAACCCGATAGGGGAGCGCCTGATCAGCGGGAAGTTCCGTCCGGGACTCCGCATCAGAGACTATATGCCACGCGCTTCTTATCTCAGTTTACAGAAGGTATTCAGAGAAACAGTGGCCGCCCGCCTGCCTTTTTGTACCTGCGAACTCGAAATCAACGCACGCAACGGAAGTGTACTTGCTTTCCAGGGAGGATTTTCAATCGAATACACCGGAGATGAAGTAAAAGAAATTTTCGGGATAGCCCGAAACATCACCGGCGATAAAAGCATGCAGAACCAGGTGCTGAGTCTCATCATCGAAACAGAAGAAAGAGAGAAGAAAACCTTCGCGGCCGAGTTACACGACGGATTGGGGAGCCTGCTGTCGACCATTAATATTTATGTAGGCTTATTGAAAAAAGAAGATAAATCCGCAGAAGAAAAGAAGGCTCACCTCGATTCTTTGAGTAAGCTCATACATGAAGCCGTAATGAATGTCCGCTTTTTTGCAAATTCATTAACACCCAATGTCCTCAATGATTTTGGCCTGCTGATGGCGGTCAGCATGTATGTTGAAAAAATCAATGCGACAAGACCGGGACTGATCACGCTGATCCTTCCGGATAAAAAGATTAAAGCTGAGAATATAATCGAAATAAACATATACAGGATTATACTTGAATTGATCAATAATTCCCTGAAATACTCGGGCGCTTCAGCCATACTGATCAAGATCTCAGAAAAGAATCAGTCATTGTTCCTGAGTTACCAGGACAACGGAAAAGGTTTTGACCTGCAGAGGGTTACCTCTTCTGAAACAAGCGGGATGGGAATCAAGAACATTTATACCCGCACCAAATCATTAAACGGGTATATCAATATCAGCAGCAAAGAAGGCAAAGGTCTTAAGGTCAGCATTCAGATTCCTTACACCATTAAATAAATAAAAAACTTAAAATATGGAAACGATTAATGTAATCATTGTTGAAGACCAGCACATCTTCAGGAGCGGACTGAAACTATTGCTCAGGGAGATTCCCTGGGTGAATGTTATGGATGAGGCTCAAAACGGGAAGGAGTTCCTGGATATCCTGAAAACGAAAACTCCGGATATTGTTCTGATGGATATTAAGATGCCTGTGATGGATGGCATTGAAGCCACCAGGCTGGCACTGGGAATGCAACCCGGCATCAAAGTTCTTGTTCTTTCCATGTTTGGAGAAGAGGAATACCTGATACGGATGCTGGAGGCGGGCATCCGGGGTTTCCTTCTGAAGAATGTGGAGGAGGAAGAACTGACGAAAGCGCTGAAGATGGTCGCCGAAGGCAAGAACTACTTTTCCAATGAATTGTTGCCTGCTTTGACAGGTTCATTCATGAAGAAGAAAAGCTTTGATGATGAGCGTAACAGTGTTCTTGGAAAGCTGACCAGGCGTGAACTTGAGATTCTGGCACTCATCTGCAAGGGCTTCACCAATAATGAAATTGCCGAGACCTGCTTTATCAGTCCGCGGACTGCGGGTGGTCACCGGACCAATCTTCTGGAGAAGACGGGCTGCAAGAACACGGCAGAGCTGGTTGGCTTCGGGATCAAGTACAATCTATTGTGAATACAGCGATGAACTATAAAGATCTCGTACTGAAGATTCTCAAAAAACGCGGGAGCGTGGTTATTTCAGAGCCGGCCATACTCGCTGAATTCAGCCACCACGAGGATGCAAGGGCTGCTTTTGAAAAGTGGATGAAGCAATGCTATATCGAGCACGAACGCGTTGAAGGAAGCCAGTCCTTACGTTTGTATAAGAAGGATCAGCAAACATGATTTCTCCTGAAGCAGGCTAAAAGACGCATAAACTCCGGATAAACAACGCTTGAAGCGGCGGGGCTATGGGTTGTAGTTTTACATCAATACAAAACGATGAAGCTATGGCCCCCCTCACCCTCACCCAAAGATTAGGCAAACTCGCCGCCAGCGAACGTTTCGACATCCTTTACGGACCGCAGCGCAACCGTATTGAAAGGGATCTTCGCTGCAAAATTCTGACACTTCCTCTCGAGAAGATCAGTCATCTGCCGGATGATATCACCTATTTTCTGGTGACCGATTCCAGTTGCGGGAGGTCTTATCTGGCAGTGATCCATCCGGTATCCGTTTCTGAAATCTGATTAAAATAAAAGCATATGAAAACATTAATCTGCACCTTACCGAAAAGCCCCGACACCCCGGTTCTGAGAATTACACTGACTTTCCTGATGATGATATTCAGTATCATGCTCATGGCTCAGTTTCCTGCGAATCAGGAAAACCAGCTCCAGGCTCCGGATGATCCGACCGAAGCCCCGATCAATGGCCTGGTCAGTTTTACAGCCAAATATGTGGAAGGAGTGGTTTACCTGAAATGGATTGTGAAAGGCGAAAAGTCGGCCAGCGATTTTCTGGTGGAGCGTGCTGATGCCGACGGCCAGTTTGTGGTCATCGGACATAAGGATGGATATCCGGCACCCAATCCGAACCTGGAACTCATGTACTGTTTTTCAGACCAAGAACCTCAGACAGGAAATACCGTTTACAGAATCCGGCAGATCCATTCCGAACAGGAATACCTGAGCTCCGGAATCATTCTGGACATCGATAAATCGGATTTCAATTTCACGGTGGCAAAACAGGCTCCCTGAGCCTGAACGGGTTGGTGGCAAGCACGGGGGCCGGGTCGTAAAGAACCGGTCCCTTTTGCTTTTTCAGCTTCTTCTCCCTCCACTTCCGCGCTTTTTGGCGCATTTTCATATCAGAAAGCTAACAGGATAAATAACCTGAATTGCAGGGTGGATTCAACAGGCCTGTTTCAGGAATATTGACACTTGTATGCGGGCTCAGGCCATCCTTAGTTTTATGTCATTAAAACATACCCCGATGAAAAAACATATTATTCTGCTGTTCGTTGCACTAATGTGCTGTACTGTTCAGCCCTATGCACAGGCTCCTGAGAAATTCAATTACCAGGCAATTGTCAGAGACCTGAACGGATCTCCATTGGCAAATACGATGGTTGAATTCCTGATCACCATTCGTGACGGCTCCCCCACCGGACCGGATGTTTATCACGAAAGTCATTACGTCAGCACCAACGCCTATGGCCTGGTCAACCTCGAAATCGGAGGAGGTACAAATACTTCAGGGTTATTCAGCAGCATACCCTGGGACTTCGGGTCAAAATATCTTGACATCATGCTCGACTTCGGAAACGGAATGAGCCCGGCCGGCACAACTCAAATGCTCAGCGTTCCATACGCCCTGTATGCGAAAGCAAGCGGCACACCCGGACCTACCGGTCCCCAGGGCGATCCCGGCCCCGCTGGACCTGCCGGTCCGGCAGGTCCAGCCGGACCAACAGGCGCCACCGGACCTGAGGGTCCTCCGGGAGCCATTATTACCGATACCATGGAAATGGAGTTTGCTGACTTCTTCGCCGTGAATGCATACGACAATCCTGACACAATATATGCCGGCGATGCGATCCGGGTTGGGGGAAACGGACCCATACTGGGTGACA
>CALGYY010000184.1 GCA_937934705.1 uncultured Bacteroidota bacterium | reverse complement strand
GTTCCGGTGCCGGGCATCAACGGTCCCAAGACATGGGAAACGATGCCCAGCGTATCGTCTGACGGGAAAACCCTCTATTTTGTCAGCGACAGGCCCGGTGGTTTCGGTGCCGGCGATATCTGGGTGACCCGCAAGTCTGAAGACGGAAAATGGACTGAACCGGAGAACCTCGGTCCTGTGATCAATACTGCCGGCGAGGAAAAAACACCCTTTATCCACACCGACAGTCAGACCCTGTACTTCTCATCAGGCGATGCACTGGAAGGCGGCGGAGCGGGGCACGCAGGACTTGGAGGACTCGATATCTTTTTCTCGAAGAAAAAAGAGGATGGACAGTGGTCCAAACCGCTCAATATCGGCTATCCTATCAATACTGAATCTGATGAGTCCGGTTTTTTTGTCAGCACAAACGGTATGACAGGCTATTTTACAACGAATAAACTTAACGGACCGGGGGGCTATGATGTATACAGTTTCGATCTGTACGAGGCAGCAAGGCCGGAACAGGTTTTTCTGATCAAGGGTGAGGTGTCACAGGAGGACCACAAAGAGCCCACCAAGACCCGGGTGGAAATCATGAACGTTAAAACAAAGAAGATAACGGAAATTCCGGTCGACAGTGTTACAGGAAAGTACGTGGCTGCCATTGTGTTCAGGAACGATTACATCATGACAGTGAAGAAAGATGATTATGCCTATGAATCAAAGTATATTGCAGTCGAAGATAGTCTTATCCCCCCCGAACCTGTAAAGATTGATTTTGAGATCAAGCCTATAGAAGTCGGAAAATCTTATCGCTTGAACGACATCTATTTTGCCACTAACAGTGCCGAGTTGAACGATGAATCAAGGAGTGTTCTTGACGGATTTATCGTTTTCCTTCAGGAAAACCCGAATATCAAAGTTTCCATTGAAGGGCACACTGATAATGTAGGTAAAGATGAAGACAATCTTAAACTGTCCACCGACAGGGCTCGCTCGGTGTATGAATATATCATGGAGAAAGGGATCTCGGGAAGCAGGCTTCTGTACCGTGGTTTCGGAGAAGAGAAGCCTGTTGCTTCTAACGATACACCCGATGGCAGATCCAAAAACAGAAGGACTGAGTTCGTGATCATCGAGAAATAACGGAATGTTTTTTGCTTTGACCGGCCCTTTTTTTTGCTTACTTATCTAATGTCAGAAGTATAAACCCAAAATTTTCCAGCATGAAAAAGTTTATTCTTTGCATATTGATTTCGTTGGCAGGGACAGCCCTTTTTGCCCAGGGCAATTTTCAGGTTGTTCAGACCCAGCAGGCTCATTACCCCAAGGGGGATGTTGCTCTCCAGGAATATTTCAACATTAACCTGAAGTATCCTCAGGCAGCCCTTGACAAAAGGGTGTATGGCAGCGTAATGCTGAGTTATGATGTAATGCCTGACTCCAGTTTGTCCAATATTGTTGTTTTGAGCGGCGTTGGATATGGGGTGGACGAAGAGGTGGCCCGGCTGATTGGAGGTTTGAAGTTCTCACCTGCTGTTTCCAACGGTGTTGTCATCCGCTCCAACATGATCATCACTATAAATGTGAAAGCCATTCCCCGCCCCGAACTGAAAATCGAGAAATAAACACAGCGTGCAACAATCACTCAAGCCTGGTGTGCCCCGAAGGGTGCTGATTTTCCTGGCCGCACTTGTATGGACCTCAGCGGCAGGTATCCTTTTTTACCGGGGATTTTCTCTTCTGGAAGGCTCTGGCCTGCCGTTGCGTTTTGTGCTGATGATCGCTTCACTGGCAGGATTCATATTTTGGTGGATTCTTTTTGCACGTATCTCTTTACGCTATGTATTAAGGATTTTCAGACTGAAATCGGATAAACCCTGCATTTTCGCCTTCTTCTCTGTCAGGTCTTATATCCTGATGCTGCTGATGATTGCCTCAGGCGTGTTACTCCGTTATTCGGGTGCACTGGATCCGGCACTGATCGGCTTGTTCTACCTGATCATGGGACTGCCGCTTTTCCTTTCATCCGTGAGATTCTGGTACTATGGGCTCAGGTACTTCAGACTGAAAGAGGCCTGCGCCTCTCCCGAAGGCGTTACAACCCGCCTCCCCATATGGCAGCGCCGCCTCTGGGCCTTCTTTTCCTTTACACTCACCTTGCTCATTCTCCTGGTCTTCTACACAAACTGGAGGATCTCCTGGTCTACAGCAGAATATATTTATGATGATATCTCAAAGGTGCCTGAGAACATGGTCGCACTAGTCCCGGGGACCAGCAGCAAGCTGGCCAACGGAAGCACCAATCTGTACTTTAAATACAGAATCGAGGCAGTCGCAGAGCTCTACAAAGCCCGGAAGATCCGATATGTCATCCTGAGTGGCGACAATGGAACCAAATCCTACAATGAACCCAAAGAGATGAAGGCAGAGCTCATCCGGCAAGGAGTTCCGGATAGCGTGATTTATCCCGATTACGCAGGTTTCAGGACGTTCGATTCGGTCATCCGGGCCTGGAAGGTGTTTGGGCAAAAGCGCTATACTTTTGTTTCGCAGTTGTTTCAGAATGAGCGCGCCATCTATATCGCAAGGGCACATGGCATCGAGGCCATCGGCTACAATGCAAAAGATGTTGGATATTACAGCGGATTTAAAACAAAAACCAGGGAAATGCTGGCCAGGGTTAACGTTTTTCTTGATCTTTATCTGTTGAACAAACAACCCCGTTTTTTGGGTGATCCAATTCATATTGGTGATGATCAGGAAAGTGCAGAATCTGACCTGAAATAAACCGGATTATGAATACACAGAGATCGTTATTATTAATATTTCTGATTCTTTTTATTAATGTGGAAGTATCTGCACAAAAAGACAGAAAACCGGCTGATGAACCACAGTATGAAGCGCTGAAAATGGTTTCGGTGGCACACCAACTGGCCCGTATGGGATATACTTTGCAGGATCCGTTATTCCTGATCGCCGCAGCTCAGACCCTGGGTGAGTACCCGGTTAAGGGAGATCTTACCCCCGACAGCATTATCTTTAACCGATCGCAGGAAAAATCCTTTCAGGCAGGGGCAAAAGACATTGAACTGGATCCTTATGAATTGCTCGGCGATGCAGTAAAAATGGCAGGAAGCGATAGCCTGGTGGTCGCAATGGCAGAAAGAACACGACTGCAGGTGAAAGAGAAAGAAGGGCTTCCCAGGGGAAGAAAATTCAGCCCGCTCGTCCAGGAATACCTCATCGAATCAGAAGGAAGCGTGAAAATATGGGCCACTTTTGTTGGCAGTGAGGTTGCCGAGGTGTTCGTGATGGGGAATGGCAATACGCTTATGGATCTCTTTCTTTATGATTCCAGGGGCAGGCTCATTGCAAGTGACCTGAAAAACATTGACAATTGTTATGTGAAAGTTACACCTTCATCAACCGTTCAGTACAGGATTGAGGTCCGGAATAGCGGGAATAAAGAGAATCATTGCCTGCTGATGACCAACTGACCGCCATTTTGTATCTTAGCGTCATGAACTTCGGCTCATGACAAGAACTGCACAGACTATATTCTTCATTCTTCCTCTGCTTTTTCTGCAGTTCCTTGCGGTGCCGGGCGCTCGCGCCGGAGATATTAGCGGTACATTGCAGCACAATGACTTCATGGAGGCTGAATCCCTGGCACGGGAAGCCAGGTTACTTCGGCAGCAGGGACTCCTGCTAGAGTCTTACCAGTACTATATCAGGGCAGACCTCTTGTTGCAGAAGCTGAATTTTCAGGATACCGTGCACCTGCATTACTCATATCAGCTATGCAGGGAGTTACTTTCTATGACAGATACTCTTCTGGGACAGCTGAGGAATTCTGCATCCCGGATGGTTCTGGTCAGGTATCTTCATCAGCGATACGAAAGGGCCATAGAACTCGGATATGATTTATATGGGGTGAAGGGCGATCTGGTTTACCTCGATGAATCCTTCCTGCTCGTGGAGAAAAGCAGAACACTGATGTTGGCGGAGGCAGTGCGGACAGCAGAAATGCAAATCAGGGAAGGTCCCTTCAGAGATTTTCTGATGCACTGGAAAAACCTTAATGCAAAAATATTTGTTCTCAAAAGCAGGATCGACAGGCTTATGGCCTCAGACCAGAATGACGCACTGAAACTTCGTGAACTGAACGATAGCCTCAGCCGCTTGCAAAACAGTGCTGACTCTTTACAGTTCCACTTCTCCGGGATACTGCCCGATCAGATGCGTTTGATTTATCAGAATCCGGGTGATCATCCCGCCGGGATTCAGAAAATTCTGGGGTCTGATCAGGCATTGATGGAATACTTTGCAGGAGATTCGGCAATTTTTCTTTTTGTCATTACCAATCAAAGCAGATATTGGACGCGGATTCCCTACGATTCTTCCTGCAGAGCCTCTTTTGCGCGATTCAGGAAATCGATTGAGACAGCGGATCCCGGCCTTTTTGCCCTTGCCTCCTATGACGTGTATAAGCGCATCTTCCGGCCGGCAGAACCCTTGTTACGGAGAACGCATTTTATCCGCCTGATACCAGACGGAGAGCTGAATGAACTTCCTTTTGATGCGCTCATTTCAGATACACTGCAACAGGGATCATACAGCGAAATGCGTTTCCTGATCAAACGTTTTTGTTTTTCCCTGAGTCCAAGCACGGCATTACTTGATCACCGTTCAAAGGATAGAAAGTTTACAGAAAGCAACAAGGAAATGATTGCATTTGCTCCTGGTTTTTCAATCAGTATGAAGGACTCGATCCGGAAGAACTGTCCTTCTTTCACCGACAGTGTTTATTTGTCCTTACCTGAACAACGATTCTCACAGCGCGTTCTGGAGGAAATCAGCGGAGATTTCAAAGGAGAGGTTTATACCAATCAGAATGCAACACTGAAGCGCTTTATCGCAGAAGCCCCCAATTACAGCATCATTCACCTGGCCTCCCATTCAATAGCAGATGCTGATGATCCTCTCAAATCAAGAATCGTCTTCGCATGGGAGAGCTGTGACTCCTCCTCCGAACCCTATCTTTATGCGTCATCCATTTACCAGATGGATCTGGATGCTGAATTGACTGTTTTAGGCAGCTGTGCAACAGGAAAAGGAAATTTCAGCCGTGGCGAAGGGATGATCTCACTGGCCTACGCTTTTAACTATGCCGGATGCCCGTCACTGGTTTATTCCCTTTGGGATGTCGATGAAAAGGAAACCTCAGCTCTGATGCAATCTTTTTACTCCGGAATCGCCGGAGGATTATCAAAGAATGTCGCTCTGCGGAATGCCAAACTTGAAATCCTTTCGAAAGACAAAGGACAAACCTCAGATCCATATTATTGGGCGGGTTTTGTGCTAAGTGGCGAAACCACTCCTCTGAAGGATCCAGCTGAAACAACTCCCGGGAACATTCTGATTACCTGGATTGGTGCGGTGGCTCTGATCGGGCTATATTTTCTTTTTAAACTCAGAAAAAAGCAGTCATAAATTGACTATCTTTACCTTCTGAAACTAAAACCTTACACAAATGGGAAAAGAGAAAACCATCCGGAAAGAGGAAAAGAAAAAAGCCACCAAAACACTGAAAGAAAAAAGGGAGGCTAAAAAAGCAAAGAAAACCGGTCAGTAAATTCCGACCGGTTTTCTTCTTTATCATTTGGTGCTAAAGTTTCTCGAGAATTTCCATTGCGTTCAGCCGAAGCTGATCCTGGCCTTTTTCAGCAACCTCACGCAGGGCACTAATGGCGTCTTCGGTCTTGCCAAGTTTGATGAAGGCTAATCCCAGGTTGTATTTAGCCTGATAGTAATAATTCGATTCCTGATTTACAATGGATGAGAAACTCTGCACAGCTTTCTCATTCTCGCCCAGTTCAAAGTGACAGATTCCGGCATAGTAGTTTAAAGTGTCGTTGTCGGGGCTGTCAGCTTTCAGTATACCGATCTTTTCTAAAGCATCCCTGTATTGCTTGTCTTTGTATTCGATCATCGCCTCATCAAGCAAACGATTGGTGGAAGCCCCCATTTTCACCGGCAACCCGGGATCTTCAATATAGTACTCCTTGGCGAGACGCGATGTGACTGTCGTCATCCGGAAAATTACGTAACCGGGAATTACGAGCAACAATATAATGGCTGCTGCCACCGCAACACGCCTCAGGGACCTCCAGCCGCCCTGAAGCGACCGTAGTTTACTTTCGCGCATCATCCCGCGGATCTTTTCCCTTTCATAGGCCCTGATGCCATTGACAATGTGCAGGAATTCCTCAAACTCCGCCTTCAGTCCGGGATCTGAAACCAGATCAGCTTCAAATGCCTGCTTTTCGCTTTCACTCATTAGATCAAAAGCGTAGGATTCAAATCGTTGTAATGTTTCAGCTTCCATAGGACCTGGTTTTAGTCAAAAAAATCGGTTTTGTCATAACGCCCGAATGCGATGTGTTGTAAACGCTTCAGGCATTTTAACTTCTTGTTTTTTGCGACATCCTCATTCTTGAAATCCATCTCCCGGGCTATATCTTCCATTGACAAACTATGAAAGTAAAATAATGTCAGTACTTTCTGGCATTTCTGATCGATCAGGTCCAGCAGCTCTTTCACTTTGTTGGTGATCTCTTCGTTCTTGCTCGATTCGAAGATATTATTGTACACGCTTCCCTGCTGATGGGCAATGATCTTCAGGTGGTTCTCTGAGATCTTCTGCCTATTGAGGATATTCAGGATTTTATTCTTCCCGATCTCAAACAGATAGGATTTCAGTGAGGCCCTGTCGCTTTTCTGATATCTTTCTGAAAGAACGTTGTGGTACACATCAATTACTGCATCTGAAAAAACATCCTCTGCAACTTCCGTATCAACACTGTACTTAAACGACGCCCACTTGATAAAATCCCTCCTGTATGTCTGGTACACATATTGCAAGGCATTCATGTCGTGATTTCTGAAATCACTGATTATTTTTTCATCCTGCATTTTTCAGTGTTATATAATTTGACCATTATAAAAGTATCCGCCCGCAGCGGTTTTTTTTCCTTTTACATCGATTTAGGTATCCGGGGGCAAGCCCTCAACGGCTATGCAAATCTACAAATTTGCTGATAAACATACATACGGAATGCTCCCTTCACGAAGGAATTAAAGAATATCCTGTTATTCATTACCAATGGAAATCCATGAAGACCGCTTTATCAGTATATTTCCGTGTTCCTCAGGCGCTATTACCACTCATCTGATCTCCGCCGGGTGTTACAAAATGCTTCCTTGCGAAACGAGTCATGTAATTCCCACGGACAAATCAGAAGCATAGGCAATCAGTCTTTACCGGACTGGACGAAAACTCATAAATATCCTCATAATCAATAGATAATGAGCAATTAAAAGAGACAAGGCGTCAGGCTTTGTTTTTTCTGGTGGAAATTTTCAGCGCTCATACATTATTTTATATTAACTTTGCATTAACTTTCAAACATCGGAAATAAAAACGGTTACTTTTGCCCGGTTTATTTTATCGACTCTGAAATCTGACAACATTCACGCAATTCTATTAACCAAAATTCAATCAAAATGAAAAAGTTCGTGATCATTGCCCTTGTCGCCTTTTTAGGCTCAGTCATTATCCCCTCAGCCCTCCAGGCTCAGGTGAAGGAAAAGAAAAACATTGAGGAAAAGGCCAAAGTGTATGAAAAAACACGCGGTGCCGATGAAAACATCAAGACAGCAAAGCCTACTGACGACACCAAAGCCAATAAGGTTGAAAAAACCCGCGGTGAACTTTGCTACATCTACATTAACAACTACACCGGTTACGCAATTGATGTTTACATTGATGGTGACTGGATGGGAACGATTTCAGCTTATTCAACCGCTTATACATATGCGTATCCCGGAAATACCAAAGCTTATGGTAAATCAATCGGCGGTACCATGTATTGGGGTCCTACTTATTTCGACTGCCAGTATGAATACACCTGGAATCTTTGGGATTAATTCCTGAGGCTCTGAACCCGAAAAGAGGCTGTCGTTCATGAATGACGGCCTCTTTTATTTTGTTAAGTTTTTACGATTATGATGTAATTTTGTATGTCTTAATCAAAATCGTTTTTTTAAGGTTACTTGAGGCTGCAATGCTTTATTCATTCCTATAATAAGATTGAGAAAATATGACACGAATTATTCTTTCTCTGACCATCGCCCTTTTTACCTTCATTTTACCAACTGAATTGCTGGCTCAGACCAAAAGGGCCCTGCTCATCGGTATTGATATTTACCAGCCGGTGAATATTGAAGAAACTGAGAAAAGCCGTGGAGGATGGACCAATCTGGACGGTTGTAAAAACGACGCCATGGCCATTGGTGAAATCATTAAAAGCCGGTTTGGTTTTGAGGAGAAGAATATTGCAACCCTCTATAACCAGGACGCCAAACGTGATGTCATTATTGCTTCACTGGAAAAATTGATCAGTGAATCCAAAGCGGGCGACATTGTATTTATTTATTATGCCGGGCATGGCTCCCAGGTTTATAATTCTTTGTCGGCAGAAGCCTCAGGGGATAAGCAGGATGAGAGTATTGTCCCTGCTGATATGCTGGACATCAGGGACAAAGAACTTGCTGCTTTATTCAACCGTTTACTGGACAAAGGGGTTATTCTGACACTGATCTTCGACAGTTGTCACAGCGGTTCCATTGCCCGCGGCAGCAATACCCCATCGATTGCGAAAACCAGGCATATCAACGGAAATGCGGTGGATGCCATGGATGCTACAGATCCGCAGAAGCCCGAAGACCGCGGTGCATTGGTCTTTTCGGCGGCTCAACCGGAACAACTGGCTAAAGAAGCCCTCGACGACCAGGGTAATCCTCACGGGGCATTCACCGTTGCATTAATGAAAGCACTCAATTCCTCCCCCGTAAATGAATCGGCTGAAGTTCTATTTCTCCGTCTCAAAGCCATTATGCAGGCCAATGGAAGTACGCAGGAACCCGTGATGGGGGCCAACGAAACCAGGCGTAAACAAGGTCTCTTCGGAGAGGATCTCAGAACTTCCGCAGGCAAGACGCTTGTGGCAGTCCTGAAAGTGAACTCCGCTGAACACATTGATCTTCAGGGGGGATGGGCCATCGGACTGAATGCAGGATGTGAACTGAAGAAAGTTGGCACCAATGCGGGCGAAATCATCAAAATCACTGCTGTATCAGGTATGGCAAAGTGCAAAGCGACCCTGAAATCGGGCGAACTGGCCAATATTAAAGCAGGTGATCTTTTTGAGATAACGAGTTGGTCCTCTGGTGATAAACCCAATCTTAAGGTGTGGTTCCCGGCCTGCAACCTGAGTCATGAAGACGTCATGAAGGTGGCTCGCAATATCGGAAGCCTCGCAGGAAATAAAAATTATCGGTGGTGTACCGATCCTTCGAATGATCCTGCCGATTATGTGATTCAATATAATGATGCTTTCTGGAAAATGAGTGGACCCGAGGGTCAGCTCATCGATTTGGGGAAAAACCCGGCTGCTGACCAGATCAGCAGTAAAGTCCCAAAAGGAAGCACTATACTGCTTCAGCTGCCCCCTTCTGCATTGATGATTGAGGCCATCAGACTTGGCAGTGGAACAGAAAATTCAGCCATTGAAATCGTTAAGGATCCCCTTGCAGCGGATTATATCCTGACCGGTGTTTACCATGCGGGTGTGGCAAGATACGCATGGACCAGACCTGGGATCACAGAAAAGGATACATCTTTTCTGTCAACACTTCCTGTAAGAACAGACTGGTTTGAGGTGAAAACAGCAGATGAATCAAAAGCAGCAGGAACCAGCCTGACCACCTATGCACTCAGACTGGGCAAAGTTAACGCATGGATCAATCTTTCAGCTCCTCCTGATGATGGTTCATTCCCGTTTAGCCTCGCCCTTAAAAACCTGGAGTCCGGAGCTTATTATCAGAGTGGTACTGTATATGAGGGGGAGCAATACAGCCTTGTTCTTCAGACAGATAAGAGCAAATTGAAATCCTGGACCGGGAAGAGCCGTTATGTATATGTGTTTACCATTGATGTTAACGGAAAAACACAACAGATTTTTCCTTTCCAGAATACAGGAAACGAAGGGAACAAACTGCCGAATAAGGCCTATGAGTTTGAAACTGAGATTGCGCTGGGTAACGTAAGCTTCAGCATCAGTGAACCTTTTGGAGTTGATTCTTATTTTTTGATCACATCTGATGAAGCCATAAATAATTTTCAGGCCTTCAACAGCGATGGTGTGGTGACGAGGGGCGGTGGTAACGGCAGTCCGCTCGAAAACCTCATTAATGATGTGGGTGTTGGTACCAGGGGGATTTCCAATAACCCGACCCCGGCCAACTGGGGCTTCCAAAGAATTGCCATTACAAGTAAAAAGAAGTAATTCATCATCTAAATTATACACATCCCATGAAACGTTTTCTGATTACAATTGTGTGCTTCATTTCCGGAGCTTTAATACTCAGGGCTCAGACAAGCACTCCCACCATCTCTGATGTTCTGGAGAATGTACTCACCGCTGTGGTAACTGTTACAGTCGAAAAGACTGAGCAAACAAAACAAATTCTCGGATTTAGGGGCAACGCTGAAGACCTGGCTTATGAGCGCATTCTTGATCTGAGCGATGCCAAGGGCTCAGGCTCCGGTTTCGTGATTGAGAAGAACGGGAAAAAATATGTGATCACGAACGCCCATGTCATCGAGGAAGCATCAGAAAAGTCAGGAAGCATCTTTGTTTACAGTTTGAACCGGACCAAATATGAGGTCAGGATCGTGGGCGGGGATTCTTTTTACGATATTGCGGTTCTTGAGTTTCTGACTACTCCCGGAGATGAAATCAAAGCTATTGTATTTGCTGCAAAGGAACCCCGAATCGGGGAGCAGGTTTATGCGGTTGGGAATCCTCTGGGAGAATATCCCTATACCATTTCAGAAGGCATCATCAGTGCCAAGAACCGGGTCAGGGGCGGATTAACAGGAAAATTCGGATTTTTGCAAACCACTGCAACAGTTATCTGGGGAAACAGCGGAGGACCTCTTGTCAATGCCAAAGGACAGGTTGTGGGGATCAATTCACAGATTGCCTTTGCCACTGTGGGCGGAGAATCGATCTGGCAACCGCAGATCAACTTCGCGCTGGAAGGCTTGCTCAGCAGCCGGCTGGTCAACGATATCATTAACAATAACGGCAGGGTGAAGCGTGCCTATCTGGGCATTGAACTGACACAGAAATATGAGTATAATCTCTATAGCTCTGTGGCCAAAGACGGTTGGGAACTTCGTGATAGCCTGCCCGTGATCACTGGGATCATTCCGGGATCTCCTGCAGAAATGGCTCTGAAAGATAAAGTAGGCGCCCAGCTTGTGAAGATCGGGAATGTCGATATCCGGAACATTGAGGAAGCCATGGGTGAGTTTGAATCGGTAAAACCGGGTGAAAAAGTGAAGCTGACCCTCAGGTCCAATGGTGTAAATACAGTGGTGGAAGTGACCACTATTGAGCTAACACCCAAACAAAATGAAGCCATTGCCAATTTTGCTTTTCAGGATAACAAGGAAATCAGTATATCCATATTGGAGGAGAAGCCTTACCTCTCATTTATTTCTGAGGAAAGGGTTACCCAGCAGGGGAGTGGGGAACGTCTCAAGGGCACAGGTTCAGGAAGAATGAGGGGTTCAGAGATCACAAGCGGAACCTGGGAAATTGCAGCCGCAGGTTATGATGATGAAAGCTACAGCTCAATGTGGAGAGTGAAATCGCTTGCCGACATTGGTGTGGCCTTGCGTCTTACCGCATCACTCGGATCCATTGATCTTTTTCTGGTCAGAAAAGGCGGCAGCCCTGAGAACATGCAGCCCAAAAGAATTAACTTCAGTGGTACAGATACACACAAATGGTTAAATCATCTGTGGTACTAAAAAGAAAGAGGCGGTCAACGACCGCCTCTTTCTTTTAAATCTTTACGAAACGAAATATGCGGGCCGAGTTCCCGTCGTCAAGGCTGATCAGGTAACTACCCTCTGCAAGCTTGCGTGTATCAGCCGTCCACCTGTTCTCACCCTGGTTTGTTGATATGCTTTCTTTGAGAATGGTCCTGCCTGTCAGATCTCTGATTTCGACCGTGAGTGTCGCAGCCTGAGTCGTCCGGAAATTTAAGGTAATCTGATCATTGCATGGGTTAGGTCCCATGGATATTCCTGAAATGCCTTGAATTTCATCCATACCGATGCAATCGATTACCGTTGCTGTAACCGGAACCCTTGCACTGACACAATCCGGCTCCCTGACTTGCCAGTTATAGAATGCATAATAATATCCGGTACCCGCATCAGAGTTTTTAACAGATATTAATCCTGTTGTAAGGTAGGGGTATGTCACACCGGAATTATTTCTGAAAATATTTGATACATTGCTGATAATCAGACGGTGATCATTGCCGGCGGGAACCGTGAAGTTCAGGTTCACGGTGTTCAAACCTGCTGCAATATTGGCTGTTGTGGTCGCCAGCATTAATCCGCTGCTGTTTCTGAGCTCAATGTCTCTCGTTCCGGGAGGATTACTGCTGTTCCCGTAAATATCAACAGAAAGCAGGATCAGGTCAGTATAGGCATCGAACACCAGGTACCTTTCACCGCTTGCGGTGTATCCGCCACCACCTGAATTATCTGCTTTTCCGCCCGATTGAATGCTGCCCTGAATCACATCTTCCGCATAATAAGTAGTTGAAGAGTAAAGCGGCGGAGTGGTGAAGGAATTCCCGCTGAACAGGAGAGTTCCGGCAACCTGCGCATCATACCAGTCGATTTGCCCGCTGCCGCTGGCATTCAGCACGGCACTGCTTGAGTCGCAGATGGTGGCAGGGAAGACTGCCGGAGCATCCGGCATGTCCACCTGAATATAATTGCTTTGGGTCAGGGAGTCGCTGCCGAAACTATTGGTGGTTTTTAATTTCACAGAGAAGAGACCATCGGCTGCATAATGATGCAAAGGGTTCTGCTGGGTGGAAGTGTTACCGTCGCCAAAATCCCATAGCCAGCTTTGCGGACCATTGGTCGATTGGTCGGTAAACTGCACTTCTCCCGTGCAGGTCTCATTGACATTGGCGGTAAACGCGGTCACCGGAGCCGCATTGGGATAATTACACTGCCAGTTGATCTCGAATCCATTTTCCACCACACCGGGGTCAGTATACTGCCTCAGCGTAATTGATCCGCCACTTGATGTAATCGTGCCGCCATTGGGTAATGTGAATCCGTCATACTGTCCGATCAGCGGACTGGCCGTTGAAGGGCCGTCGTAAACAAACAGATAATCATAACCGTCTTCCATTGCAAATGAAACAAAATTGAGAACCACATTCATTGCGCCTGTCGGTGCAATTGTTATTGTACTCGTTACATTATTTCCGTATGTTCCTTCTCCGCCACTGTCATAAAGGGTTCCTGAACAGCAATCCTGAGCTCTTCCCGTTCCGCTGGCCGGCATTGAAACACTGGCTGTATTTGTGGGCTGGATACTGATAAAGGCGTTCTTGGTAATGGAATCTGTACCGCATGAACCACCATATGCAACGAGCTTAACATTATAATCACCGGGATTTGCGTATGTATGAACAGGGTTTGTTGATGTAGACGTCGCACCGTCTCCGAAATCCCAAAAGTAGCTGTTGGCGTTTACAGTCATATTGCTGAAATCGACATCAGCCGGAGCAGAACAAAGTGAAGTGACGTCCGCATCAAAATCAGGAACGACATTCGGGACGTAGACATTTCCAATACCTACAGCATACCAGGCGTTGGTAGTCGCCTCAACTTCAGGGGAACAACCTCCGAACAGATCACTGGCCGCAACAATAGAATAAAAACGTGCATCATCAAAACCCGAGGTATTGATCAGGTAAACTGTCAGGGTGCGGAAAGCAATATCCCCGGCTTTATCAATACCCTGTCCCGATACACTGAAAACATCATTATTATCGTTGGTTCCGCTTCCGCCCTGTGAAAGAAGGTAGAACCAGTGGCTGCATATTGTACTGTTCTGGTGAACTTCCTGCCCCGGATCCCAGTAATCTCCAAGGTATGTGTCCGGATTCTGTGTTGCATTTGGATTCGATAAAGACCTCAAAGTTATACCAATATTTTCGCCGCAGCTCCAGTTCGCCAGTGCTGGCTTCCCGTAAAACTCAACACAGGTTCCGAAAATATCGCTGAAACCTTCACTGAGAGCACCGGATTCATCGACGTAATCCAGATTTGCGGTGAAAGTTGTAAGGCCGTGAGTGATCTCGTGAGCACAAATGTCAAGTGCTGTAAAGGCCGAATAGGATCCATCTCCGTCACCGTAGGTCATCCTTTGTCCGTCCCAGAATGCATTTGCATAATTCTGATCATAGTGAACGTAACTGATCAGTGCGAAGCCATTGTCATCAATACTATTTCGGCTGTGTTCAAGCCAAAAGTAATCATAGGTCTTTTCTGTTCCCCAATGGGCATCTCCCCCGACTTCATCCTGTTGCGCATTAACATTGTTCCAGTAGTTATCCGCGTCAGTAAAATCCACTGCAGAACCATAATTGGTCCCCTGGTTCATGTCGAAGGTTTGAATACCGTTACCCCTCCCGCTTTGCCTCAGTCTGTAATTGCCCGGGCCTGTGCTGTCAGTCGTCATGGTTTGTGTACCACTGTATTTGGTCACTACAGTGGCAGGAACATCATCAGTATGAATACGGTTCAGATTCAAAATGACCTTACCCGTTTGACCATCAATATAGATCTCCTGACGTGATAGAGGCCTGAGTGCATAGATATCAAACTTCCAGCAGGCCCTGAATTCTCCCGATACTTCATTGCGGACAATGACCAGTTTACCTGCGGGAAAATAGGTCGCGCCGGGATTTCCGGTCTCGGTCTTCAGCCTGGCCTCTTCTCCTTCTTCTTCCCACATATAGCGGCTTGCACCCACAAATTGCAGTGATAACTGCCTGGCAGCAGCTTCATTCATCAGGCTTGTCGTCGCACAGGGTGTTTCAGGATAAATGTTGCCATTCATCGCATAGATTTTCTCATCGCGTGTATGCAGGATGAAAATCGCTTCCCTGATGGGGATGCCCATAAAACACTGCTGATAGCGCAGATGCCTGTCTCCTGATGCGTCAGTTTCATCTCCGATCAGGACAAACGTATGTGTGTCGCCGGTTTTGAAAACTGACTTAATCCATGATCCCATCTTTTCCAGGCTCTCCTCATGTCCTGGCAAGAGTTTTACATAGTCGGGAGTATTGGGATTGTTGCTGTATCGGATCATTTCTGCACCGGGAATCAGATCCGAGGCCTTGTTTCCTGTGAGAATCTGAGCCTCAGAAATGTAGCTGGTGAAGAGCAAAAAGAAACTGATAATGAAAGTGATGGTTAGTTTCATAATGGATGAGATTAATGTTAAGCAGACAATAAATGTATGAAGAAAGAAAACAAGCAGACAGGATTAAGCATAAATTAACAATGTGCGGCTACGTAATGGCTTCGCTTAATCTTTCAGCTCTCCGGGCAACACTGATCGATATTTCATACAATACGTAAAGCGGAAGGGCAACAAGCACCTGACTGAAAATGTCAGTTGAGGGTGTGATTATCCCTGCCAGCACCAGAATGATAACAACAGAATATCTCCGGTTTCTTCTGAGGTAGGATGCGGTAAGAAGGCCAATTCTGGCTAAAAAATACACCAGTACGGGAAGTTCGAAAACCAATCCAGTGGATAGAGGAAGAAGTGTTGAGGTTGAAATGTAACTACTGATAGTAATCTGGTTAATAATGAGTTCGCTAAGTTGGTAATTGGCCAGAAACACTATGGTCAGTGGCAAAACAATGAAATAGCCGAAAACGAGTCCCAATAAAAACAGAAGACTGATGACTCCGATCAGGCCACCGGATTGTTTTTTCTCTTCTGGTTTAAGTGCTGGTTTTACAAAGAGCCAGAGCTGCCAGGCTGCAAAAGGGAAAGTGAACACAACACCTGCGACAAGAGAAATGATCATATGCCAGCGGAATTGACCTGCCAGGTCGATATTGATAAGCTGTATATCAAGTCCTTCGAAGCAAAAGGAATCGTAGCCCAGCATCTGACCGGCACTGCAGATCCATCCGTAGGTCGGGAATTCAGGTTGCATTGGGCCCATAATGATGCGGCCGAAAAGAATGTCTTTAAAGAAGAAGGCAGCAATACTGAAAACCAGCCAGACCAGGATAATTCTTAAAAGATGAACTCTCAATACCTCCGCGTGCTCCCAGAAGCTAAGGTCATCACTTTTGGCTGCCAGTTTGGAAAACAGGAATCGGGAAATCATGGGAAAGGGCAGGGGAGGTCCCGCTATCAATTATTTTTTGGGCTCATCATTGGATGTCTCATCCTTTTTTTTATCCTGTCCCTGATTTTTATCCTCAGCCTGATCCCAGATTTCATTTTTGGCCTTATTATATTCTCCTACACCGCGCCCAAGGCCGCGCATGAGTTCGGGTATTTTTCGGCCACCGAACAGGACCAAAACAATAATAAGGATGAACAAGAGCTCCTGTCCACCGAGAATACCGAGGATAATTGCAGAGGTCATAAGCGGGGTAATTTTATTTTCTGTAAAAATACAAAGAAACTGAACAAAAGAAAAACAGACAGGAATAAAAGCTCCATTCACTGTGGAATAATGACCGGTAAATGTTCAGTAACGACCGTAACCTGTCCTGTACTGTTTCTGGCCCTGCTTCCCCTTTACCTTCAGAGGGCTTTTTCATAGGGTCTGCGCCACAAGTCTAACCAAAAACTTTTTACAATGAGAACATTTATTTTAATCGCCCTACTGTTCGGTTCGTTCAGTTGGGCTGCTGCTCAAGGAAGCGGTGAAATCTGGGGCCGCGTTGTTGATTCTAAATCAGGGGAGAGCATTCCCGGTGCAAATGTGGTCATCAAAACGGGGAACAGCTTGCTTGGAACCCAGACAGATGCAGACGGATATTACCGTCTGAAGAACCTTGCCCCCGGAACCTATAATCTGGAGCTGTCATATGTGGGCTATGGGACAGGTACACTTGAAGAGATCACCGTTTATGCGGATGGAATTGTCAAAACCGATGATTTTGAACTTATTCCCGGAGTACTTTTGTCTGAGACCGTTATCTATGCCGAGAAAGTGATCGGAACTACAGCTGTTCCCAAAATGCCGCAAAAGGAACTGAAAACCATTGCCGGAAAGCAGGATCTGGCCAAAATCATCAGTATCATGTCTGCCGATGTAAATAAAAGTGAAGACGGTGAACTCTACTTCAGGGGCTCACGCAGCGGAGATTTTGTATACTACGTTGACGGAATTAAAACAAATGCCGAACATTTCAAGATTCCCTCCACATCAATAGGGAGCATACAGGTTTATACAGGAGGTGTCCCTGCCCGTTACGGTGATTTTACTGGGGGTTGTGTGGTAATTGAAACACAAAGTTACTTTGATTGGTTAAGTTCCAGGAATTAGAGCTCTTTGAAACATTCACGATATGCTCATCAGGTCAGCAACAGCGGCTGTTCTTCTCATGGCGGGTCTTTGCGGTTTGTCTCCGGTTGATGGACAAATCCTGAACGGCCGGGTTAAGGATGCTGTTACCGGTGAGCCCATCATGGGGGCAAGCCTCATGATAAAGGAAACCACTATAGGGACGGCCACTGGTTCAGATGGATTGTTCAGCCTGTCCTTGTCCGATGTGCCGGCCGTCCTTGTGGTTTCTCATCTTTCGTACAACAGCCTTGAAATTACTTTCAGTTCCTTTCCCCAGGGGAAGCTTGATCTGAGTCTTGAACCTTCAGTCCATCCTCTGAAGGAAGTGGAAATCACGGTCAGGAAACCGCAAAAAATGATGGAAGGCAAGCCTTGGGAAATTCTGGATTTTGAGTTTCTTGGGGATTACATCCTTATATTGGCCAATATGAACGGAAGCATATTTCAGCCGGCTATAATGCTGACGAACTCCCGGGGAGATACCCTCGCTTACAGGAGTATCATGAAAGCAGATGAATTATACCGGGATTTTGCGGGTAATGTTTACGTACTTACAGCACGTTCAGTTTATCAGGTCAGTTATGGGGATAGGGGTCTGGGAATTGAATACACCGATGAGCGTGATCGTTTTATGGCGACCTACCCGGTAGTGGTGGATGTGAAAGTTCCACAATGGATTTTAAGGTCGTATACAAAAGAAAATCAGCGCTTAAGTTATTACAGGTATAATGAGAATGACAGTAGTTGTTATCTGTTTCGGACCATAGGGGATGAGGCTGCCATCAGCCGGTCATATTGGGGGCCATATTTTGACGGGACTGAAGCTGATTTGCATTTTGCCCGGGTGATTGTCAACAAAGCGGTTTATGCCCCTATGTTCCGGTCGGGGGATGAATTGATACTTTTTAATTACGCTGACCACTGCATTGAGTTTTTCGACGCTGGAACTGAGATGACCCGCCAGGTATATGCGCCATTCATGAAAGAAAAGAATTGTATGCGGAATGTGATCATGGATGAGCAAACGGGGCTGTTTTATGTGAGTTTTGAGAAGAATGGCATCACCAGCATCTACAATGTAGGCCTGATCAGCGGGGCAGCGGAGTGGGTTTGTGATGTACCAGGCTTTGTTTATATTGAGAACCTCAGGATCAGGGGAGGGGAGATTTTTTTTCTGTTCCGGGAGAAGAATCTGAGTGAGCAGCAACGGCTTTATAAACTTAGCATTAAGTAAGCTGCCGATTCGTAAAACGTAAATAATAAGAAAAAAAAAGCCCGGTCTTTTGGACCGGGCTGTGAAACTTTGGCGACGACATACTTTCCCGCATGGTATTGCAGTATCATCTGCGCTAGTGGGCTTAACGGCTCTGTTCGGAAAGGGAAGAGGTGAACACCACTGCTAAAGTCACCAGAAGATCTTTCGGTATTGTTGATGCTGATACCTGAATGACTAATTGACATAAAGAGGAAAGAAAGATAAGCGAAGTACAGGTATAGAACTTCAATAGAAAGCTACGGACAATTAGTACTGCTCGGCTTTGACATTACTGTCTTTACACCTGCAGCCTATCAACGTCATGGTCTATGACGGTCCTTAAAAGAAGTCTCATCTTGAGGCGAGTTTCGTACTTAGATGCATTCAGCACTTATCTCATCCAGACGTAGCTACCCTGCGATGCAGTTGGCACCACAACAGGTGCACCAGCGGTCTGTCCAACTCGGTCCTCTCGTACTAGAGTTGGCTCCTCTCAAACTTCTAACGCCCACAACAGATAGGGACCGAACTGTCTCGCGACGTT
>CALGYY010000183.1 GCA_937934705.1 uncultured Bacteroidota bacterium | reverse complement strand
AGCTGCGGCTATTGCTATGGGCTCGAAAACCTTGCTGCTTCGCAGCAATTGGAAACCCTCCGTTGTTGAGGACGTGCAAGATAACCCTGATGAAAAGTATTTTTGGTTTTGCAACCAATAAGTTAGCAGGTGTGCGGTGGCAGGGTCGAAACCGCGGTCCGGTGCGGGCGTGAATCAAGCAAAAGTGGAAAAGAAAAAAAAACACAATTCGGGAGCGGAGGACTCCAGAACCTTCAGCTTGTACAAAAGCGATCATTAAAAAAAAATCTTCCATCCTTCATGCTCTGCATTTTCTGAAGCATTGACTTTGTTAAAAATGTATAAATATTAAGATTGCAATATGCAGTATAACAGGAATTTATCATCATCAAAGGTGAAATCCACTGTACCAAAGGCTGAGTGATTGGGCATCAAATATTACTTTTGCACCTTCAAAAAATCCGGAAACAGAAAATTATGGAACACAAAGGTTATTTAAAAGGTGGTGAATTCCTGCTGCGCGATGCCGAGGATGTATTCATCCCTGAAGAGTTCAATGAGGAACAGAAAATGATCGCTGAAACCTGCAGCGATTTTCTCGACAAGGAAGTTTTTCCGCATCTTGATGCGATTGATCATCATGAAGAGGGATTGTTGCGCAAGCTGATCTCAAAAACAGGGGAACTGGGTTTGCTGGGTGTCAGTATTCCTGAGGAGTACGAAGGCTTCGGGCAATCGTTTGTCACCAGTATGCTGGTGGCCGCTGAGCTGGGTGGTGGCTTTTCTTATGCGGTGGCATTTTCGGCGCATACGGGAATTGGTTCCCTGCCTATTCTTTATTATGGGACAGAGGAGCAGAAAAAGAAATATCTGCCCGATCTTGCATCCGGCGCAAGGGCTGCAGCGTATTGCCTGACTGAGCCGAACGCCGGTTCTGATGCCAATTCGGGAAAAACAAGGGCAACCTTGTCTGACGATGGTAAGCATTATATTCTCAATGGTCAGAAAATGTGGATCACCAACGGGGGATTTGCAGATGTGCTGACTGTTTTTGCCAAGATCGACAACGATAAAATTCTGAGTGCATTTATCGTTGAGCGCGATTTTCCGGGAGTCAGTTTTGGTGCCGAGGAGCATAAAATGGGGATCAAGGGTTCTTCCACGGTACAGATATTTTTCAACGATTGCAAGGTGCCGGTGGAGAACCTCCTTGGAAAGAGGGGAGAAGGTTTCAGGATTGCGCTGAACATCCTGCATATCGGGAGAATCAAGCTGGGAGCGAATACTATTGGTGGCTGTAAACGTGCCCTGCTACATTCGGTGAATTACGCGAATGAACGCAAGCAGTTCGGTGCACTGATCTCGTCTTTCGGTGCGATCAAGTATAAGCTCGCTGAGCAGGTCATCCGTACTTTTGCAACGGAAACGGCTACTTACCGGACCAGTCAGTACGTGGATGACACGATCAACTTCCATGTACAGCAAGGTATGGATAAAGGTAAAGCCTACCTGGAGGCCATCGGGGAGTATGCTCTTGAGGCCGCCATTCTCAAGGTTTTCGGCTCAGAGTCGCAGGATTATATCGTGGATGAGGCCGTACAGATACATGGAGGCATGGGCTTTTCTGCAGAGATGCCGGTTGACCGTTGCTACCGCGACAGCAGGATCAACAGAATATTCGAGGGAACCAATGAGATCAACCGTCTGGTGGTTGCTGACATGACTTTGAAATTTGCCAAAAAAGCAGCTTCTCCTGTTTTTGCGCAGGCCGCTGCACTTTGGGAAGAAGCACGTGCCGGAAAGCTTCAGCCTGCAGCATCAAATGATTATTATGGATATTACGGTGAATTGTGCAGCCAGATGAAAAAGGCAGTACTTCTGATCCTGGGCCGGGCTTATGAGGCTGTCGGAAAGCAATACAGCAGCGAGCAGGAGATCATGATGAGTATATCAGATATGATTATTCAGCTTTACGTTACGGAGTCCATGTTCCTGCGCGTCAGAAAAATGGAACAGTTCCGGGGTGATGCGAATGCGATTTACAGAGATATGCTGGATTGCTTTGCATATGAAGCTGCCGGCAGGATCAACAAATTCGGAATGGATGCCGTGACCTGTATTGCAGAAGGGGAGGAGTTCGAGGTCCTGAGAAGGAGTCTGCACACTCTTACTTCCTGCAAGCCGGTTAACGTCAAGGAAGCACGCCGCAGGATTGCGGATGTCCTGATCGAGGACAACCGCTATGCATTCTGACAGAATATTACATCAGGTAATATAGAAGGAACATCCCTGCAGCGCCCGCAAGGAAGCCGAAATAAACTTCGGAGGCCTTGTGGGCGTTGAGTTTTAGACGGGCATAACCGGCAACTCCGCTCAACAACAGCCAGAGGGCGACCAACCAGACAATGTTCAGTTCATAAGCAGCCGCGATTCCGGCAAACGTCCCGCTGATTCCGCCCATCGCCAGCATATGGAGACTGATTTTCCATTTCAGGTTGATAAACAGGGCGAGCAGCATCAGCGTGGCCACGCCGAGGAAGAAATTGCTGACGATACCGGGAATTTTTATGCTCTGGAACAACAGATACATCACATAATAGATCACGGAAACGATCAGGCAGGGATACATCCTTTCTTCCTGCTTCTCCATTCTGAGATTTCCGATGAGACCTTTTCTTATGAATAACAGGATGATCAAAATGGGAAAAGCAATGGTGGAGATGGCAGTCATTCCGAGGATGAGCCAGCGGGCGGCTTCCGGAATGATATATACGCTGAGGGTCTGCAGTCTGAAAATGAGCAGGAGTGCGTAAAGGGGGATCAGCAGGGGATGCAAAGCGTAGGAAATGCCTTTCGCCAGGTTACTTTCAAAACCGTTGATACTGCTGGTGTTCACCCTCAGAGCTCTTTCCTTAATCTGGCAACGGGGATTCCCAGCTGTTCACGGTATTTGGCAACGGTGCGCCGGGCAATATTGTAACCCTTGGATTTGAGAATATTCATCAGTTCCTCATCGGTCACAGGTTTGGTTTTATCTTCCGCTTCCACACAGTCGGTCAGGATCTTCTTGACTTCGCGGGTAGAAACCTCTTCGCCAGTATCTGTGGACAAGGACTCCGAAAAGAAGCTTTTCAGCAGGAAAGTACCATAAGGCGTCTGAACATATTTGCTGTTGGCGACCCTGGAGATTGTGGATATATCGAGGTTCACAATTTCAGCGATATCCTTCAGAATCATAGGTTTGATCTTGGTTTCATCGCCGGTGCTGAAGTATTCTGACTGATAATCCATGATGGCCTTCATGGTCCCGTAAAGGGTATTCTGTCTTTGCTTGATCATATCGATGAACCAGCGGGCTGAATCTATCTTTTGTTTCACAAAAACGATCAGGTCCTTTTCCTGTCCGCTGGGTTTCTTCTTGCTGGCTGCCAGACCCTCTATCATTTCCTGATAGGATCGGTTAATCCGGAGTTCGGGGGCATTCCGTGAATTCAGCGTAAGCTCAAGCTGTCCCTCTGTGGCCGTGATGATGAAATCCGGGACAATATAATGTGCCGTTTTGGCTGTTTCGCCCAGGCTGTTACCCGGTTTGGGATTCAACTTCAGGATTTCATTATAGGCCAGTTTCAGCTCTTCTTCCGTGATGTTCATCTTTTTCGTAATCTTGTCGAAGTGCTTTTTGATGAACTCGTTGAAATTCCGGGAGATGATCTGAATAGCGTGCAAAACAGGGGGTTCCGGATCTTCTATACGCCGCAGCTGGATCAGCAGGCATTCCTGCAGATCACGTGCACCGACACCGGGTGGGTCAAACTCCTGGATGAGGGCGAGGACCTCCAGAATCTCCTCTTTGGTGGTCTGAATATTCTGCGAAAAAGCGAGATCGTCCACCATAGCCTCAACATCCCGTTTCAGATAGCCCGAATCATCGAGGTTTCCGATGATATACATTCCAATCTCATACTGATTTCCCGTGTAAGGCCTGAGGCCGAGCTGCGTGATCAGTGATTCGTGGAAACTGAGCTGCGATACAAAGGGAATGTCGCGCCGGTCGGCATCATCATCCGGACTTTTGTTGTTGGCGGTCAGTTTGTAATCGGGGATGTAGTCGTCGTCGAGATATTCTTCCAGGTCAAACTCGTCATCCTGCTTGTCGTCCTCCTGCTGATCCTCCTGATCTTCGTCACGCGCCTGCTCGTCGTCATCATCGGAAGCCTCTTCCAGTGCAGGGTTTTCTTCAATTTCCTGTTTGATCCTTTGTTCTAGGGCCACAGTAGGTACCTGCAGCAGTTTCATGAGTTGAATCTGCTGAGGCGACAGCTTTTGCAGGAGTTTTTGTTGTAGTTTCTGATTCAGCATAAGGCAATACCATGGACATTATCCAAAGATAAAGATACAATATCTTGCAGAGTTTACAATGGAAAAATTAAAATAAGTGCTGATTTTCCTCAGAATTCAGCATTTTGAGGTGTTCGTGGGAAAGGAATCACATCCCTGATGTTTGCCATTCCTGTTACAAAGAGGATCAGTCGCTCAAAACCGAGTCCGAATCCGGCATGCGGAGCTGTGCCGAATTTTCTGGTTTCCAGATACCACCACACATCCTTTTCAGGTATGTCGAGTTCCCTGATGCGCTGCAGAAGCTTATCATAGTCTTCCTCTCTCTGAGAGCCGCCGATGATCTCGCCAATACGCGGAAACAAAACATCCATGGCCCTGACCGTTTTGCCGTCGTCATTCTGCTTCATATAAAAAGCTTTGATCTCCCGGGGGTAATCAGTCAGTATGACCGGACAATTGAAGTGTTTTTCCACCAGGTAGCGTTCATGTTCCGACTGAAGGTCAAGACCCCAGTTCACGGGGAATTCAAATTTTTCCCCCGAGGCTTTCAGTATTTCTATGGCCTCAGTGTAGGTCAGCCGTTTAAAGGCCAGTTTTACAACAGATTCCAGTCGGGCAATCAGTTCATTGTCGTACATCTTGTTCAGAAACTCCAGGTCATCCCTGCAGTGGTCGAGTGCGTAGCGGACAAGGTACTTCAGGAAGTCCTCTGCCAGGTCCATGTTGTCGGTGATCTCGTAGAATGCCATTTCCGGTTCAATCATCCAGAATTCGGCGAGATGGCGCGGGGTGTTGGAGTTCTCGGCTCTGAAGGTTGGTCCGAAAGTGTATATGAGGCCCAGTGCGAGTGCCCCCAATTCTCCCTCCAGCTGGCCTGAAACGGTGAGGCTGGTTTGCTTCCCGAAAAAATCCCGGCCGTAATCGATTCCGCCTGCCTCATTTTTGGGCGGGTTGCTGATGTCTAAAGTGGTCACATGAAACATGGCGCCGGCACCTTCCGCATCCGATCCGGTGATGATAGGGGAGTGCAGGTAGAAAAATCCCTGATCGTTGAAATATTTATGGATGGCAAATGCCATGGCATGACGGATCCGCAGCACAGCCCCGAAGGTGTTGGTCCTGGGCCTGAGGTGTGCAATCTCACGCAGAAATTCAAGAGTGTGACCTTTCTTTTGGAGAGGATAAAGCATGGCATCTGCTTTTCCGTATATCTCTAATGATTCCGCCTGGATCTCAACCGGCTGTCCTTCGGCGGGCGATTTCACGAGGATTCCCTTCACGGCGATACATGCACCTGTAGTCACCGGTTTAATGGCTTCTTCCCCGAATTTTTCAAGGTCTGCGACTACCTGAATATTATGGATGCACGAGCCATCGTTCAGGGCAACAAAGGCCACCTGTTTGTTACCCCTGCGCGTTCTGACCCATCCTTTGACCAGCACTTCCCTGCCATAGTCTTCACTTTTCAGCAGGTCGCATACCCTATTCCTACGGAGATGTTCCATATTCTTTGATTTGGATGACAAAAGTACGAAAATGACTGTTTCTTCAGTCTTAAACCATCAGTTTCAGCATTGCTTTCACCATCTGGTCTGCATCTTCAGCAATATCGGCAATACTGGCATCGATCATATAACAGGGCGTGGTTACGAAACGATTCTTGTGGTCGATAATCACTGTACCGTGACCACTGATATGATGCCTGGCACCCATGGCTTCAATATGCGAAGCCGTTCCGGGATCCTTACCAATGGTGAGATCGGCATCAACAAATATTTTCGCGAGAATGACAGGCGAAATGCACATGGCTCCTATGGGTCGGGCAGCAGCATGGAAATCCCTCAGAACTACTTCAATTTCAGGATCTGCCATCATCGCACTGCCTGCTACTGCATAGCTGGAGAGGTTCTTCGCGGCGCCATAACCTCCGGGGAGGATCAGCCCGTCATATGCGCCGGATTTCAACTGACCCAGGGGAGTGATACTGCCACGTGCAATCCTCGCTGATTCGGTAAGCACGTTCCTTGTTTCATTCATGACTTCCCCGTTCAGGTGATTCACCACATGCATCTGTTCTTTGTCAGGTGCGAAAATGCTGTATTCAGCAGCATTCCGTTTTACTGCAAGCATGGCCATCACGGCCTCGTGAATTTCTGTCCCGTCGTACACCCCGCAGCCGGACAGAATTATTGCAAATTTTTTCATATGTTCGTTTTTCCTTCCGCAAATTTAATAAAAACACCGCTTAGTCCAGTTCAGCGATCTTCTGCATCAAAGATGCACATTGACTTCTGATTTCCGAAGGCGTACAGGTGAACTGGTTCATGATGATCACAAAGCAAAGATCATCGCCGCCCAAACTTTTTACATAACCGGCAAATGACCGCACCCCGTCCATGGTTCCCGTTTTGGCGATCAGGTTGTTTTCTGCGACTGTTCCTTTGAGCAGGGAAGACATATTTCCGCTTTTGCCTGCAACAGGAAAGGAGGCCGCAAAGACTGAATATTCCTTATGAGAGGCAAACTGAGCCAGAATACGTCCGAGAGCGGAGGCTGTGATCCTGTTCTTACGCGACAATCCGGAACCATCATAAAGCTCCATGCCTTTCCAGTCGATACCCCTGGAAACCCAATAGGCTTCAATAGCCTCTGTTCCCTTGACTGTGCTGCCATAGCCACCCTGTTTCAGACCGGTCATTTTCAGCATGGCCTCTGCGAAGAGATTAAGGCTTTTCAGATTGGTATAATAAACGATTTCGGATAAGTCCGGTGAATAGTGCGTAGCCAGGTTTTGACGCTTCAGGGTATCCTGTAATCCTGCAGCTCCCTTCCAATTTTCTTCGCGCGAAAGCAAGAGTCCGTTTTTGCAGTTGATCCCGGCTGCAATGAGTTTTCGGAGAAAGAGGTCTCCACAATATCTGGCCGGATCGGGAATGGCGCCATCCACATCAAAATGTTTTTTGCCCAGGGGCACTGTGCCTGTAAGGATCCGGTCGCAGGTGTACGGCCCTCCCAGGATGTAAACCTGGTCGCCGCTGCCGCTTTTGCCGGTGGTGACAAGGTTGACCCATTTCATATCTGGTATTTCTGTCTCCATTCCGGTAAAGGTGGCAGGATCCCCGATGGCAGTGCCGGCGTCGAAATAGAGCCGGTACATATTTTCGTTGATGCTTAGACCGCTGACGGCGCATGCGTAATAGTTCCCCACATCTTCCCAGGCCCAGCTCCGGGGGATCAGGGGGTCGAACACAGACTCATCAGCCACGAGCGCTCCGTCAATGTGCCTGATGCCGGCATTGAGCAGCGCTCTGACAAATCTGTTCAGAACGCTGTCGGCGTTACATTGTTTTCCGAAGCGGGCCGAGCCCAGGGTGGGATCACCACCGCCTTTCAGGTAAAGGTTGCCGTGTAGCGTCCCGGAAAGCGAGTCGATGTTTCCACTGTATTCCAAAGCGGTTTCAAAGCGGAATTGGCTTCCGAGCAGGGCCAGTGCCGTAGCTGTGGTGATGGTTTTCTGAATGGAGGCCGGAAGCAGACTCATCTGGCTGTTGTATTCAGCCATGGTTTTCGATTCTGAAATGTTGTATACAAAAACGGACCAGGCAGCATGCTTCAGTCCATCATATTTTTTCAGGGCATTGATTTCCGTTTCGAGGGCCGTTAATGCAGCTGATTTGCTTTGCGCGCAGACCGGGCCAAAACCCAGTGCCAGCAACAGGAGGATCAGGAATCGTTTCATGCTCAAATTTACGTTTTTTCAACGAAAGTGCTGTGTTGAAAAACAAAGAGGCCATCCGGTAAGGACAGCCTCTATGTTTTTAGAAAGTTGTTGATCAGATCATCTTAAGCGCTTTTCCGACTTTGGTGAAGGCGGTAATCGCTTTGTCGATATGTTCCTGACTGTGTCCGGCTGAAATCTGAACACGGATACGGTCTTTTCCGCGGGCCACAACAGGGAATGAGAATGCGATGACGTAGATACCCTCTTCGAGCATCATGTTGGCAAAGTCAACCGCCAGCTTGGAACAATCGGGATATTTTCCGAACATGATGGGTACAATGGGGTGATCACCGGGGATGATGTCGAATCCGGCTTCGGTCATCTTGCTGCGGAAATATTTGGTGTTTTTCTCCAGTTTATCGCGGAGTTCAGTGCTTCCCATGAGCAGGTCCATTACTTTAATGGTAGCGCCGACTACAGCAGGGGCGACCGTGTTGGAGAAGAGGTAAGGACGTGCTTTATTCCTGAGCCAGCTGATCACTTCGCTGCTTCCTGAAACGCAACCACCGGATGCACCGCCGAGCGCTTTGCCGAAAGTGGTGGTGATGATGTCAACCCTTCCCATAACGCCACGGTATTCATGAGTTCCACGACCGGTCTTGCCAAGAAAGCCTGTGGAGTGACTGTCGTCAACCATTACCATAGCATCATATTTTTCAGCAAGGTCGCAAATCTGGTCCAGTTTCGCAATATCGCCATCCATGGAAAAACTACCGTCAGTAGCAATCATAATGAAGCGGCAACCTTTTTCCCTGGCTTCTTTCAGACAACGCTCCAGGCCTTTGGCCATTTTATCGGTAGCCGGGTCAATTTCCTCGGTGTCGGCCATGTTGCCGTGATTGTAGATCCAGCGCTGAGCTTTGCAAAGCCTGATCCCGTCGATGATAGACGCGTGGTTCAGGGAATCGGTGATGATTGCATCGTTCTCGCCGAGGAGTGGTTCAAAAACGGCACCGTTGGCATCGAAGCAACTGGAGAAAAGTATGGTATCTTCCATTCCGAGAAACTGGCTGACCTTTTTCTCAAGCTCTTTGTGAATGTCCTGCGTACCGCAGATAAAACGGACAGAGGAAAGACCATAACCGCGGCGGTCAATCTCTTCGTGAGCCGCTTTGATAAGATCCGGATGGGAGGAAAGTCCCAGGTAATTGTTGGCGCAGAAATTCAGCACCCTCTTGCCCTTAACCACAATCTCGGCGCCCTGCTCACTTTCGATAATGCGCTCGTGTTTGAATAATTTCTGCTCCTGCAGTTTCTGGAGTTCTTCCGCCAGGAAGGCTTTCATTTTTGTTTGCATATCTGTTGGTTTTTCTTATTGATTATCTGTTATTATGTGTGGTTCCTGTATATCAGTTGAAAGCGACCTGTGTATTTCTCAGATCTCTCCCTTTTCATGTTTGATTTTGATATTCTTGAGCATATCCTGGGTCATGGCGTCAAGATCATAGGCCGGCTTCCAGCCCCATTCTTCGCGTGCGGCCTTATCTTCAACGGCATTGGGCCATGAATCTGCAATATTCTGGCGGAAATCGGGCTTGTAAGTACAGGTGAATTCCGGCATATATTTTTTGATGGAGGCAGCAAGCTCACCGGCACTGAAACTCATGGCTCCCACGTTGAAATCGGAATGGTGCTTCAGCTTGCTGAAATCGGCCTGCATCAGGTCGATGGTGGCTTTAAGACAGTCGGGCATATACATCATCGGCAGGCGGGTGTCTTCTTTCACAAAACACTCATATTTGCCGTGTTTAACAGCGTCGAAATAGATGCCGACAGCATAATCGGTGGTGCCGCCGCCGGGCAGGGTTTCATAGGAGATAATGCCGGGATAACGGAGACCGCGAACATCCAGGCCATATTTGCGGACATAATAATCACCGATGAGTTCACCGGCAACTTTGGTGATGCCATACATGGTAGTCGGCTTGAGGACCGTTTCCTGGGGTGCACAATCCAGGGGAGTTCCGGGGCCAAAAACGGCGATAGAGCTGGGAACGAGCACCTGTTTCATTTTCATTTCGCGGGCCAGTTCAAGTACGTTGATCAGTCCGTTCATATTGATATCCCAGGCCATCATCGGGTTTTGTTCTCCGACTGCAGAAAGGATAGCAGCCATGTTGACAATCATATTCACATTATACTTACGGCAGACTTCTCCCATGGTTTTGGCGTCCACAATATCGAAGAATTCAAAGGGTCCCGATTCCTTAACTTTATCCGTCGGCGGGGTTTTGCGTGTGCTGGCGATCACATTCTCATTGCCATAGATCTTTCTGAGTTCCAGCGTGAGTTCCGAGCCAATCTGTCCCACAGCCCCGATGATTAAAATCTTATCCATATCCTTAATTGAGTTTGAGTTAATAATCCTTTAATTGGTGGACAAATTTAATTAATTTTGACTTTGAGATCCATTCATTGTTTATTTTTTCACAATAAAAAATTGACTTCATTTTTCTAATCCCCCAAAAAGTTAAAAAACATGAGAAAGACCATTTTAAGTATTTGTTTGTTAGCGCTTTGTGTGGTATCTGTCGCACAAACGGAGAAGACGCAGAAATTTCAGCCGGAGCTCAACACCGTGGTGCTGTATCTTGATGGTGCCGAGTACAGTCACCAACTGCCTTTGAAGCTGACTCCCGGTCGCCACCTGCTGGTATTTGAAGGGCTCTCTTCCAAACTCGACGATAAAAGCATCAGGGTGGCCACTCATGCTGATGTCTCAGTGCTTTCGATCAGCAGCAAGATCGATTACCTGGTTAAGAATGATGAAAAGCCCAGGATTAAGTCATTAAGAGATTCCGTGCAACTGGTTACTTCACGGGTGCAGTTGTTACAGGACGAGAAAGAGGCACTGAGCGTGGAAAAGGAGATGTTGCTGAAGAACCAGGCCATCGGCGGAAGCCAGACAGGGGTGAATATTCTCGATCTGCAGAAAGCAGCCGATTTCTATGCCAGCCGCATTTTTGAAGTCAACAAACGCTTGTCACAGTTAGCCCTGCAATCAAATGATCTGGGTATCGTTCTGGCCAACCTGAACAATGAGCTGACAGAACTGAATGCCCGGGTCAGCTATCAGAGAGCGGAAATACATGTACTGGTTGCTGTTGAACAGGAAATGAATGTTGATTTCAAGCTGAATTATTATGTATCAGATGCAGGTTGGGCGCCCTATTACGAGCTCAAATCAGAAGAGATCGGTCAGCCGATTGATTTGATATACAGGGCCTATGTGTTCAATAATACGGATATTGACTGGAAGAATGTGAATATGGTACTCTCGACGGGTGATCCTACCAAATCAGTAACCCAGCCAAAACTAAACCCATGGAAACTGAACTACGAATATGAGATGGCCTATGACGGCAAGGACAACCGCTACAATTACCAGGCGCAGAACAACCTCAATGATAACTTCTATTACCGGCAGCAGGAGCAGGAAAAATACACAGAACAGAAGGGACAGGTGAAGTATACCACGATAGAGGTATCACAGCTCACCGTTGAATTTCCGATCAAGGCGAAATACAGTATTCCCAGCGATTCAAAACCCTATATTGTGGACGTTACCAGCTTCAACCTGCCGGCTACCTATAAGCATATCTGCATTCCCAAGGAAGACAGGGATGCTTTCCTTTTGGCGAGGATCACAGGATGGGAAGACCTGAACCTGGTCGAAGGGATGGCTAATGTTTATTTCGGTGGTTCATATGTGGGCCAGTCATACATTTACACCAGGAGCGTGAACGATACTCTGGATCTTTCGCTGGGAAGGGATAACAAAGTCATGGTGACGAGGACCAAGATGAAGGAATACACGGATAAGCAACTGATCGGCACCAAACAAAAGGATACATATCGCTATCAGATCGTGGTGAAAAATAACCGCAAAGCGCCCATTAATATTGAGATTCAGGACCAGGTACCGGTATCAGAGAATGATGAGATTGAAATCACCATTGATGAAACCAGCAAGGCCTTACATAATGTGCTGACCGGAATTTGTAAGTGGAATTTCAATATTGAACCGGACAAAACAGAAACTGTTGCCCTTCAATACACGGTTAAGTATCCCAAGAACAAGACGGTTCAGACGAAGAACGAACAATACAAAAGGAAATCTGCACCAGCGTTTTACTGATCAGCGCATCAGTCCGCTGATGATGGCATCCACACTGATGCCTTCAGCCTCGGCTTTGTAATTTTTGACAATGCGGTGACGCAGTACTGAAGCCGCAACCTCCCTCACATCTTCGATGTCGGGGGAGTATTTTCCCTGAATGGCGGCATGGCATTTAGCCCCGATGATCAGATATTGTGAAGCTCTTGGTCCGGCTCCCCAGGCGATATAATTCTTCGCCATAGGATGGGCCAGTTCAGTGTCAGGGCGTGAAAGGGCAGCCAGTTTCACTGCATACTCATACACATTATCGGGAACAGGTATCCTGCGGATCAGGTTCTGAAAGAAAAGGATTTCCTCAGCTGTGAGCACTATGCCTACCTGCGGATCATTCTCCGTTGTGGTACTTTTAACCACCTGAATTTCCTCCTGCAGCGAAGGATAATCGAGCATGATGTTGAACATGAATCGGTCGAGCTGCGCCTCGGGCAGGGGATAGGTCCCTTCCTGCTCAATTGGGTTCTGGGTGGCCAGCACAAAGAAAGGTTCTTCCAGCGTATAACGCTGACCGGCTACGGTAACAGCCTTTTCCTGCATAGCTTCGAGAAGAGCAGACTGCGTTTTGGGCGGTGTCCGGTTAATCTCGTCGGCCAGGATGATATTCGCGAACACTGGTCCTTTGATAAACCTGAATTTCCGGGTTTCATCGAGTATTTCGGTGCCGATAATGTCCGAAGGCATCAGGTCGGGCGTAAATTGGATGCGATTGTAAGAAAGTCCGAGTGATTTTGCTAATGTATTGATCAGTAGAGTTTTGGCAAGTCCCGGAACGCCAATCAGCAAACCATGACCTTTACTGAAAATAGAGATGATCACATTGCGGATCACGGTATCCTGACCGATGATAACCCGGCCGATCTCGTTTCGGAGCTCTTTGTACTTCACGCCCATGGCATCCAGGGCTTCCACGTCGGATTTATAAGTCAGCATGCTTCTGTCGGTGTTGGGTTCTACTGGGCTTGGTTTACGGCATTCCACTCATACTGAAAACCACAATCTGAGAAATCAGGATTGATCTTGATAAAGGTGGATGCCGATTTCTTGCGGATCCAGTTGTTGATCTCATCGTTTTGCTTGAGCATCAAAACCATCCCCTGTATCTTGGTGTAATCATCTTTCAGGTTGGCTTTGTGGGGCGCTGTACGTGATTTCAGCATAAGGATGCGATAGGCCTGCACCTGGTCTTCCTCGTAGGTAAACAGGGCAGGGGCGGAGATCTGTCCGATGTCAAGTTTGTCGATGACGAAGAAAATGGCCGGGTCAATCTCCGCAGGATCGAAAAGTGAATTTCCGCTGTATTGGTTGGTCAGCAGACCATTATTATTTTTTGTCGGATCATCGGAATATCGCGCGGCGGCTTCTTCAAATGTCAGTGAATCCATTTCGATGAGTGATGCGATATGCTCCAGATCCTTCTTGGCCTTAGCCAGATCAGCAACGCTGGGCTGGGGGATGATGAGGATGTGCTTCAGGTTAACAAATTCACCCCTGCGGTCGATCAACTGGATGATGTGATAGCCTTTCTCCGTTTTGACCACCGGGGATACTTCACCCGGTTTCAGGCTGAATGCTGCAGCCTCAAATTCAGGGTAGGTTTCCCCCCGTCCGATCAGTCCAAGGTTCCCGCCTTTGTGCATGGAGCCGGGATCCATGGAGTAAAGATTGGCAAGCGTTGAAAAATCCTCCCCTTTAAGCACGCGGTCCCGCAGCCCGTTCAGTTTTTCCTTCACAAAAGCAATTTCTGCTTCACTGATGGGTGGTTTCTTGACGATCTGCATGATCTCATATTCTGCGTTGATCAGCGGCAGGCTGTCGGATGGGATGCTGGCATAAAAATCGGAAACCTCGGATGGGGTTACCTTGATATTCATGGTGATGCCCTGCTGAACATTCTGAATCTTCAGGTGATCCCTGATCCGGTCCCTGAGATCCTTCTTAATTTCGAGTATACTTTTTCCGAAATACTGCTCCAGTTTTTCTTTTGATCCTACCTGGGCGATAAAATAGCGCATACGACGCTCCAGCTCGTTATCCACCTGCTTTTCCGTGACCTCAACACTGTCGAGCGCAGCCTGGTTCAATAGCAACTTTTGAAAGAGCAGTTCTTCGATCACACGGCACCTGAGTGCAGCCCCTCCCTGGGTGTTGCCCTGCAACATGTACTGAATGTATTCATTTTCAACATCTGAGAGCAGAATCACGTTGGCGCCAACCACGGCAACTATTTCATCTACGATGAGTCCTGATGCCGGTTTTATGCTGTCCTGTGCAACTGATAGGTTCTGAAGGGTCAGGAGAAGGAACAGGAGCAGCAGTATTTTAATTTTCATCTTAATGCTTTATTAATCCAGTAAAACTCATTTTTGCGGTGATTATTATTCGCTTGCCCGCCCGCTTCAACATCCTAGCGGATTACCTCAAAATCTCCGTTTTTCAGGGCATCCTCATATACACTCTGTTCCATATCCCGGATCAGCTTGATCTTACGCTTGTTGATAATAATACTGCGGATATTTTCAGTTTCAAAACTCAGGGGAGAAATGCTCTCCTTGATCATGAAACCCTTAATATTCAAAAGGTATTTGAAGGTGGAGTCCTCAATTTCTATGTAACGGTTGTTCTGCAGGTATTCCTCCTGGTTGTAGGTCTTGATGGGAATTTCTTTGAGTATATCGTTAAAGATCAACCAGCTCTGATCGTCCATGAAAGAGTTCACCGCATGCCTGGAACTGAGCTCGAGTAGCTTCTTGCGGTCGGCTTCGCGTTCCGACTGAAGAAGCTGGCGGAAAGCCTGGACTTTGTTGCTGTTTTTGGCCAGTTTCACATACAAAACCTTCACAATGTTCTCCTTCAGCTCAAAGTCTGCTTTGTTGGCATTGTAATAATTGACGATCTCATTCTCGGTAACAACGGTATCGACGGATTGGCGGATCAACTCCTGCTGGTAGGTGTAGATGATCAGCGAATTCCTGTAATCCTCGAGCTGGCGGCTGAAATCTTTCTGCTCTTTACTGAGGTTTTTCTCCGCCTGCCTGAGAACAAGTTTCTGCCTGATCCAGTTATCGATATAATCCTGAATGATTTGCAGACTGTCGGAGGCGCCGGTATTCTCAGGAACCAGCCCATCGATGTCCGACCTGCTCAGGTAATAATCGCCTACCCGTGCTATCGCGTCTTCAGGCTTGCTGCTCTCCTCATGGCAAGCCTGAAGGATACCGCAGAACAGTAACAGGAGAATGGTGATCTTTTTAAAAGAAATCAAAATGCTACTCCTTTATCAGGGATTCAAAAACATCCTTGTTTACCACAACCGTGTACTTTTTGCGCAGGGCTTCGATCCACTGCTTCTCCAGATAATTCTGATAATCTGCAGTGATCACACCCTTGGCCTCCCTGATGGTTTTGGGGGTGGGCGGGACAATGCCCCTGACCACGATGAAGACCACCGAACTGTCGATGACCTGGTCAGCAGTGATGGCCTTTTCCCAGGGAATATTGTCGATCAGGGAATTTTCTTTCCTGAGAAAATATTTGCTGTTGATTTTCAATACAGGAATTGAGTCGGTATTGACCTTTGTCAGGATGTCCTGATCGGAATAATTCTTCTTGGCGGCTGCTTTGGCGAGCTTCCGTGCTGCCTTGGCTGTTGCTGCATCCTTGCAGGTATAGATGGATGCGTCCAGGCGCTCTTCCCAGAGGTAATTGTTCTTGTTCTGCTCATAGAATGCTTCAAGACCTGCAGTATCCTTAATGGCTTTTGACCATACTTTCTGGTCCGTCAACTCAAACAAAAGGATGCCATCACGGTATTCTTTCATGAGGGTCCTGAATTCCGGGTATTTGGATTCCAGCTTGCTATCTTCCAGTTTTACCACGGTTTCTTCAACAAACTGATTGTACTTTTCGTGTGCATAGACCTTCAGGTCGCCTTTCACCTTTTTGGGCTGGTGTGTGGCGATGTAGGCCGCAAAGTCAGCCTGAGAGTACGTTTTTCCGCCAAGCTCAAACATGGTCTTGGTCAGGCCGGCTGCTTTCCCCGCATCCCAGGTCCCGTTAAAAACATTGGTGTCAAGTACTGTGTAGAAATCAGCAATCACAGCGGGACTTTCCTTGAAGCTATTTTCCTTTTTAACCCTGGCGTAAACTGCTTCCTTACTTCTGTTCATTCTTTTATCGCGGTTCAGACGGTTTTTCAGTGCACCTTTGTCTTCTTCAAATGATTGGGGACCTTTCTTTTCGATCAGCTTAATGATGTGCCAGCCATAGGAAGTCTGAACGGGCTCTGAAAAATCTCCCGGTGCATTGAGTTTTTTAATGGCGGCAACAAACTCCGGGACAATCTGATTCACGCCGAAGGCCGGAAGTTGTCCGCCTTTAGCTGCAGAGCCCTTGTCATCAGAATACTCATTCACAACATCTTCCCATTTGCTGCCGTTTTTGAGCTTTTGCAGGGCCGCGTCAATTTTTTCGCGTGCCGCTTTGGCCGCTGCGTCTTCTGCATCCTTAGGTACATTGACAAAGATATGCGCAACAGTCATTTTTCCCGCGGCCGGGCTTTTTTCAGTGACTTTGATCAGGTGATAGCCGTTGTCGGAGCGGACAGGCATGGAAACCTGACCGACCTCAGTATTGTATGCGCCGGTTTCGAAAGGATACACCATGTCGAAAACCGAGAAATAGCCCAGGTCGCCGCCGTTACCTTTGATCATTTTCCTGGTCTGCGGGTCTTCCCTGTCTTTGGCCAGTTCATCTTCACTGGCTTCACGGGCCACTTTATCGAAGGCTTCTCCCTTCATGATTCTGGCTCGCAGGGCCATGATCTTTTTATACGCGGCCAGGGTATCCTCAGGAGGGGCATTTTTGTTGACCTTGATCAGAATATGGCTGACCCTCAGGTCTGTTTTTGAACGCTCCCAGGCTTCCTGGAGCAGGGCATCCTCCACACTCTTATCGGTCAGGTAGGGTTGGGAAAGTTGTTTGCGGTATCCGGCCAGTTCGGTCAGAAATCCTTTGACAGTATCCAGACCCAGTTCTTCGGCTTCTTTGACTTTCAGCTTGAAGTTGATGTAAAGGTCCAGATATTCTTCCAGGGATTTGCGGTCGAGGGCGTCGCCCTTGATGTTGTTTTTCATGTAAACACCCAGGAATTCTGTGGTACTTACATCTTCGCCTGCTACTTTCATGAGAACCACATCTTTGTTCTGGGCGAATGTGATCCCTTGAAAAACAAAGAGTAAACCTGTAATAATCCAGACAAATGCCTTTTTCATATCCTTTTAATATTTGAGATTGATTATTAGGGAGGGCAAAATTATAATTTTTATCCTATTATTCCAAGGATAATCCGTCAGGTTTGAACCGGTCAAATGACCGTAAATCACCCGGAAGATCAGCGGCTGTAGTTGGGAGCCTCGCGGGTAATGATCACATCATGGGGGTGACTTTCGTTGATCCCGGCGGCCGTGATCCTGATAAACCTGGCTTTGTGGAGTGCAGGAGTAGTAGCAGCACCGCAGTAGCCCATACCGGCCCTGAGCCCGCCTACAAGCTGGTGAATGACTTCAGATAGTGTTCCCTTGTAGGGGACTCTGCCCACGATGCCTTCCGGAACCAGTTTCTTGATATCATCTTCCGCATCCTGGAAGTAGCGGTCTTTGGAACCCTTCTGCATGGCTTCAAGGCTTCCCATCCCTCTGTACATCTTAAACTTGCGGCCTTCGTAAATAATGGTTTCACCGGGTGATTCGTCAACCCCGGCGAACATGGAGCCGATCATAACGCTGTGGGCGCCACCGGCAAGGGCCTTGACAATATCACCGGTGAAGCGGATTCCTCCGTCGGCAATAACCGGGACACCGCTTCCTTTTATGGCCTGTGATACTGTAAATACCGCGTAAAGCTGAGGAACGCCAACCCCGGCGATCACGCGGGTCGTGCAGATTGATCCGGGACCGATACCCACCTTTACTGCATCAGCTCCGGCTTTGACAAGATCTTTGGCCGCTTCGGCCGTGGCAATATTGCCTACCACCAGTTCAACAGCGGGAAAACTCTTCTTGAATGTGCGTGCGGCATCAAGTACACCTTTGGAATGTCCATGGGCCGTATCGATCACAATGGCGTCTACTCCTGCTTTGATCAGGGCCTCCACCCGTTCGATCATGTCACGTGTAACACCAACCCCGGCAGCTACCCTGAGCCTGCCCATCTGGTCTTTGCAGGCATTGGGCCGGGCCTTGATCTTGATGATGTCTTTATAAGTAATCAGACCGATCAGCTTATTGTTTTTATCAACCACCGGGAGCTTCTCAATTTTATGCTCCTGCAGGATGTCCGCTGCTTTTTCAAAATCCGTGAACTCCGTTGTTGTGATCAAGCGGTCAGAGGTCATCACCTGAGTGATCGGGCGCTCCGGATTGCGTTCAAAACGCAGGTCCCTGTTGGTAACAATGCCCACCAGGTGCTGGTTTTCGTCAACCACAGGTATGCCTCCGATCTTATGCTCTTTCATGATTTGCAGTGCATCCCCCACCAGGGCTTCTTTATTCAGGGTCACCGGGTCGATGATCATTCCGTTCTCGGCACGCTTGACCTTCTTCACTTCTACAGCCTGTTCTTCAATGGTCATATTCTTATGCAAAACGCCAATTCCGCCTTCCTGGGCAATGGCAATGGCCATAACGGCATCCGTTACGGTATCCATGGCTGCTGAAACAATGGGAATATTGAGCCTGATGTTGCGTGTGAACAAAGTAGAAACATCCACATCGCGGGGCAGAATTTCTGAATAGGCGGGGAGAAGGAGAACGTCATCGTAGGTTAAACCTTCACCGATGAACTTTTCATGAAATGCATCCATGGCAATATTCTTTGATATTGCGTGCAAATTTAAGCATAATACTCATGTGATGGAATGTCCTGCAGTAAAACAAAAGAAATCGCCTGAAGAGTCAGGCGATTTCTTTGAGTATCTTAAGTGAGTTTATCTTACGACCATAACCGAGCCGCGTTTTTCAAAATACTCTCCGCTGGGCAGACGGAATTTTACATAATAGGCGTAGGATCCCATTTCAACAACCTTGCC
>CALGYY010000182.1 GCA_937934705.1 uncultured Bacteroidota bacterium | reverse complement strand
CGGAGCGCGGCATTGACCTTACCCGGGTCAAAGTTGGAAGGCGGTGTCCATACACTGGCCGAAGGGACATCAAAGGCCTGCCACAGGGCATCAGCTGTCCCGGCATTGCTGATCATACATAGCTTATCCTCTGCCAGGGGAAGCAGGGCTGTTACAGGATCCGTAATAAACAACTCATCGTGGACTACCCCCGAGAATTCGTAGTGTACCACAATCTCACGGTCGACCCCGAAGGGGTTTTTTTCCTCGCTGACCAGTTTGTCGCCTGCCAGACAAAACTTCAGCGGCGCGAAGCCTGTGTGCGTATTGACCGACATTTTGATGGCTCCGTAAGCATCGTATTTCTCAAATTTGCCGGAACGGTAACCCAGCCACAGGTAAGGGGAATTCACATAAAATCCTGTGAACCAGGCAAATGGCGGATCAATGGTGACCGGAACTTCCCATTGCATCTGCCAGGTGTTCACATCGTAAGCGGTACACGAGCCATTGTAGCTTCCCGAAATGAAAAACAAGCCATAATCATTCATCATGCTGCTTCCAAGGTAGTCGGAAGTACGGCTCAGGACCAGTGAGTCATTGAAATCAGGACTGATCCGGTAAATCCGTAAGGTTGAGTTGCTTCTGGTGACTGCGATATAGCATTTCAGTTCCCTGGGGGCTTCATTCAGATAAATTTTTACATAGCGGTTCGTGGCCTGAACGCCGTCGCTGGCCTGAACGTGGAGGAAATAGATTCCCGGGTCGAGCAGGATATTGTCGATCACCAGCGACTGGTTGATACTGTATGAATTCTCTTCCGGTGTGATATGAACGGCCTGCCCAGCCGGCACCATATTTTCATCGAGCAATTGTATGCGGATGGCTTTCAGGCTGATCTCATCGTAAACCGTACCGATTACCGGTATTTCGGCCGGAACCTGATACTGGGCATTTTCGACCGGACTATTCAGATCAATGGACGGAGGGGTGATGTCGGAATCTTTCCGGCATGAGAAGCTAATCAATAAAAGAAAAACCAGGAAGAGTAAGCGTACTATCCTGCCCATATTCTCATCTTATTGTTGTAAAGATACAAAAAAAACAGGCCATCACTCGTGACAGCCTGCTTAATAAGCACACACGAGTCTATTCAATCACAATTCGTTTATGAAGAATTGTCCCGCTACCTGTCAGACTGAGCACATATGCTCCGGCCGGGATGTCTGAAACATCAATGGTGTATTCTGAAGTACTGAGGCTTTGCTCAACGACACTCTTATGTATCAACTGTCCGGTCAGTGTGTGAATCTGAACCTCATATGTCCCGGGTGCCAGATTTGATTGCAGGAGGAGCATATGGTCTGCCGGATTCGGGTAGACACTCCACTCCTGATCTTTAAGATCTGAGATACCCACAGTACCGTAATTCACCACCTGAACCAGGTCAAGGCCCATACCATGTCCATCAGTATTGATATGGCGGAAACCGATGTAGATATTCTGACCTGCAAAGGCAGACAAGGGCAATGCAACCCTGCTCCATGTCTGTGTGCCAACGGGTAAACAATGCAGACAGATCGGGAGAAGCAAAGTGGTGAAATCAGCCGGGTTGGTGCCCGTTGTTGAAACCCTGATGAAAGCAGAATCAGGAGGATAGGGCCCATCAGAAAAACGCTTAATGAAATAGAAAAACAACGAATCCTCTGAGGCGACACCCGTGATCTGTGGTGTAATCAGCCAATCGTCTCCTCCGGTGGTTTCATATTCCATAGCAGCTACAAATGAACCATCCGGAAAAGGAGGGAACAAATTGGCCTGAGAGGTATTGCCCTGTGACCAAACTTTAGCCCCCAGCACACTGGTAATCGTCCAGCCGGCCGGTGGCCAGGTTTCAAAGCTCTCTGTGAATTTAACTGTTTGGGCTGAAGCATTCAGGCCTGAAACAATCAACACAGTACAAACTAAAAGGTAAATGGATTTTTTCATCTTATTGAGTTTTATTTAGACCGAATACAAATATAGGCATTTTTCTTTACTATCCTCCAAAAAATCAGACTTTTTTATCAATAAATTTTAGACCTCTATTTCATCAGTCGCTTATTTATTGTAACCTTTTCATGTGGTTTGATCGTAAAAGGGGTTATGAAGAGGTGTTACGCAATATTCCTGCTGATTCTGAGTGGTTTTGTTTCTTACGGACAGGGCGGCGATAACTACGTGGAGACAGCCGGAGGGGCTCAGATCAGGATGGTACTGGTTAAAGGGGGTACTTTTATGATGGGGAGTCCTCGCACAGAGATGGATTGCAGTGCCCTGGAAACCCAGCACCAGGTACAGGTGGATGATTTTTACATCGGGAAATTCGAGATCACGCAGGCTCAGTGGAGCGCGATCATGGGCAACAATCCCTCTTTTTTCAAAGGATGTGATAATTGTCCGGTAGAGACCGTGAGCTGGACCGATGCCCAGTCTTTCATTACCCGGCTGAACGAACTGAGCGGGAAGACCTATTCGCTGCCCACTGAGGCTCAGTGGGAATATGCCTGCAGGGGTGGAACCACTGGCCCCTATTCAACAGGAAGCTGCCTGGATGCCAATCAGGCCAATTATGATGGCAAGAGTCCCTATGTCATGTGTGACCCTGGTCCTTACAAAGAGAAAACCACGGCAGCCGGCAGTTACAAGCAGAACGCTTTCGGCTTGTGCGACATGCATGGCAATGTGCACGAATGGTGTGCCGACTGGTACGGTAGTTACATCAAAGACAGCATCATGAATCCGCGGGGGCCGGACACGGGCACCTTCCGTGTGATACGCGGTGGGAACTGGAACGTTGCCGCCAAGCAGTGCCGTTCAGCATCCAGAAACTACTTCACTCCGGAGTACAAAGGCCGGAATGTAGGGTTCAGGATTGTTTGCAAGCCTTAAAGAAGTCATAACCGCTACAAAAGGCTGAATCTGTTCATTCCGTTTGCATTGAAAAAATGTGCTTACCCCGGAATAGTCATTCTGTGGGGGCTTTCATTCTCCATCCGAAAAAATTCCTTTCGTGTGCAGAGGTCAACACACGAAAGGAATATGCTCCTTACCCCAATGACCAGTGAAGGACTGGCCATTTTGGCACTTTACATTTTCTTCCCGATATAAAACATATAGCCATAGTATGCTCCGTACTGATTATACAGATCAGCCTCATAGCGTTGGGAATCAATAAATGCTTCTATTGCTTTGTTCCCTTTATGTTTTTTCAGGAAGTCTTCCCGTCTGCGGCTCTGCCAGGCGTAATATTCTGTCCAGATCGTTTCGGGCAGCATGAAAACCGCTACAGGTAGAAAGCCGGCCTTTTGCATCTGTGTCACCTTGTTTGCTACTGTATCAATTTCCGGATAGGCATTCCGCCAGAAATCACGGATCTCGTCAGGTGGTTCTTCGCTGAACCACGTGTTTTCAGTAACTGCAATATATCCTCCCTTCTTAAGGAATTTTCTCCACGCTTTCAGGCCTTTTTCAAATCCAATATGATAAATCGCCCCTTCCGACCAGATCAGGTCCAGTTCTTCCTCCCTGAAGGTAAGGTTTTCCATTTGGCCTACCCGGCCTTTCACTCTTTCCTGCAGGTTTCGCGACCGTACATTCTGGTTGAACTGCTCAATAAATCCGGGCCAGATGTCCACCCCTGTGATCTCAGCGGCTGTATTTTCCCCGAGAACCATGGTCTGACCCCCCGTCCCGCAGCCGATGTCGGCAATTAATGATTTCTCTGTCAGGCCTTCAATGAAGTCCAGGGCCTTTAGTGTTTCTTCGGGGCTTCCGGGTCCCTGACGTTCGGAGCCTGAGAAAAAATCATAAATCATACTTACATCAAATTCATGAATGCTTTGCTTTTTATTACTCATTGTCGGAAAATTTGTTGCTCACACCCGGAGCATCAACATGCTCTCAAGAGTGTATGCAGATTTTAACTTAAAACGATTCAACAGGGAATGTTCCCGGCAGAAATTATGCGGGAACAAAGCGGGGGCACAATCTGCGCAGAGCGCACAGATTGTTTACAGAACAATATCCGAAACAGAAGAAAACATCCAGTTGATTAAGGGAACAAAACTACACAAAAATTGCAACACATTCAAATACGGAACCCCGGGCAACGATGTAAAAATTTCT
>CALGYY010000181.1 GCA_937934705.1 uncultured Bacteroidota bacterium | reverse complement strand
TTCACCAGGCCAACCTCCTGATTAATGAAACCTTGCGTAAAAAGCTCAGGGAATTGCCGGAGCGGGTGCCCCATTCCATCGGGAAATACGGCAATACCAGTTCAGCCTCTGTTCCCCTGACCATGGCAGATGCCCTTCATGAGCAATTGGGTTCGCAGAAAATGAAGCTTGTTTTATGCGGTTTTGGTGTGGGGCTGTCGTGGGGATCGGTTTTGCTGGAAACCAGCGATGTAGTATGTCCTGAAGTAATCAATTACTGATATGTCAACACCCTTTGATCTCAATGATAAAGTAGTACTGGTCACCGGGGCATCCTCGGGGATCGGCCGGCAGACGGCCATCAGCGTGGCGGAAATGGGTGCACAGGTGGTCGTCAGCGGAAGAGATGAACAACGCCTGCAGCAAACCCTTGAAGCATTGGGGGAGGGCGGGCACCTCGCACTGGCCGGTGACCTGCGCAACAAAGAGTTTGTGGAAGAACTTGCCGGGTTTTGTCCCGTGCTCAACGGCATCGTCCATTGTGCCGGAATCCTTCACCCTTTTCCCATCCGTTTTCTGTCGGAAAAAGAAGTTGATGATATGTTTGACATCAATTACAAAGCACCGGTTTTGCTGACGGCCAGGCTGCTGAAGAAGAAGAAAGTCGCAGATTCCGCATCCTTTGTATTTATCAGCTCCATCAGTACGCTTTACAGGCCTTATTACGGCGGCGCCCTTTATGCCGGCTCCAAGAATGCGCTGGAATCCTTTTCAAAAGTTCTGGCTGTGGAGCATGCCCCCAAAAAAATACGTTCAAATTGTATTTCCCCGGCCATAGTCAAAACCCCCATTTTTGATGAATACATGGGTGGTGTAGCCGACCAGGAAAATGTGGATGCTTATGAGAAGAAGTATCCGCTGGGTTTCGGAGAACCCGCCGATGTGGCCAATGCCGCCATATATCTCCTGTCCGATGCTTCCCGCTGGATGACGGGAACAACACTCTTTCTTGACGGAGGCCTTATGCTTACTTAAGCTAAACAATCATGAATATCAGGTATTCTCTCATAATTCCCGTTTATAACAGTGCCGGGATCCTGACTGAGCTTTTCGGCAGGATCAGAAGAGTTATGCAGCAAACGGGTGAATCATGGGAACTTCTGCTGGTGGATGACGGCAGTACTGACCAGAGCTGGAGTGTGATTGAAGCCATGAAAGGGGAAAGCAGTGAAGCCATCACAGGCATTAAACTCTCAGGAAATTTCGGACAGCACAATGCCAGTCTGTGCGGCATGGCCCATGCTTCAGGTGACATCATCATCACCATGGATGATGACCTGCAAATGGTGCCTGAGGACATCCCGAAACTTCTGGAATGTTATCACAGCGGGGAATTTGATCTGGTTTACGGATGGTTTCCTGATAAGAAACATTCAGTAACAAGGAATACCGGTAGCCGCATTCTGAAACGCAGCGGAAAATTATTCAAAGGCGGTCCGGGCGAAGGCTCCTCCTTCAGGGTCTTTTCAAGAGATCTGGCGGTTCAAATTCTCGGACATGCGCAGAGTTTTGTTTTTATTGATGAGCTTCTGCTGTGGTATACCGACAGCATAGGCTTCGTGGCACTGCAGCATTACAGCCGTAAATCCGGAAAATCGGGTTACAGCAACATCAGGCTCTTTAAGATTACCGCCAATATTGTTATGTATTATTCGGCATTACCGCTGCGGATAATGACCTGGGGCGGGTTTGCATGCAGTATTATCAGCTTTCTGATCGGTATTTATTATATTATCCGTAAGATCTTTTTCCAGGTTCCGGCGGGCTATACCTCTATCATCGTGGCCATTTTATTCTCAACGGGAATCATCATTTTATGCCTGGGGATCATCGGTGAGTACCTGAACAGGATCTATATGGTGCAGAACAGGAAACCGCCCTTCAGGGTAAAAAAGATTCTGAAGTGAAGCTTTTTAAGTATGGACTGGTCCTGAAACGAATCGGCCCGGAAGACATCGAACTGGTCCGGGAAAAGCGGAATTCACAGCACATCAGGGAGGCCATGCATTACAGGGACTATATTACAGAGGAAGAACAGAAGGCGTGGTTCATCAGGATCAACAACATCAACAACTTTTATTACCTGATCATTTACCGCGATGAGGCGATCGGTCTTTTCAACGAGAAGAACATCAATTGGGAAGAACGGACCTCAGAAACCGGTTTGTTCATCTGGGACGAACGTTACCTGGATACGCACATCCCGCTTATGGCTTCACTGATGCTCAGTGAAATGGGCTTTTACGTATTCGGAGGGAAAGCATCGTACGTATCGGTCCTCCGCGATAATCACAAGGCGCTGTCATACATAAGGAGTTTTGGATATGTAAGATGTGAAGGCCAGGAAGAAAATGAATTGCAGCGTTTCGTACTGACCAGGGAAGCCTTCGAGGCCGGAGGCAGCCGTTTGCTGAGGGCGATGGAAAGGCTGTATCCTTCAGAAAAGGTACTGGCCATGCTTCTTGAGCCAAAAGACTATGAGAATGGAACCGGTCAGGCACTTGAAGACGCTTTCGGGCGTTCGGTCTTAAAGGTCCGGCGGGCGGAGGATGAGCGTGGAAAATGGTTCTATTATCCCTGATCTGTTTTCTGATACCGCTTCCACCAGGGCCTGAAGATCAGGGCCATGAAATGGATCAGCGACATCCGCAATCTGAGCGGAAGCCGGTCGATGAGTGCTCCCCAGAGCATATAAAGTGCACCATAACTGATACCCGGCAGGCTCAGGAGCAGAACGGGGAACCGTCCTTGCGGCACTGCATCGAGGTAGTTGTATTTCACTGCCAGTGAGGCGGTAATGCATTCAGTTTTTCTGATGGCCCGGGGTGACAGCACAGACTTCC
>CALGYY010000180.1 GCA_937934705.1 uncultured Bacteroidota bacterium | reverse complement strand
CGCAAAAGGAAAACGATGCCCTCTGCCCCTCATCATGACGAAGAAGGCACTGCTGGAAGCCGGGCCGGGAGAGGATCTGCTGGTGCTGGTCGACAATGAAACTTCGATGAAAAATGTCAGGCACTTTCTGGAGGACCACCAGATGAAAGTGGAGGTCCGGCAGCAGGGAAGTGTTTATGAACTGATCGTAAACAAGACCGGCAGCATGGATGCTACGGTGCAGGCGGAGGCTTATTGTCAGCTGCCCGCAACTCCAGGTGCGGATTATGCGATCGCCTTTCAGCAGAACAGAATGGGGAATGGTGATCCTGAATTGTCGGAACTGCTGATCAAGGCATTCGTCAATACCCTTCCGGAGGCAGATCACCGGCCTTCGAAACTGGTTTTCCTGAATTCGGGAATATTCCTGGCATTGAATGATTCCCCGGTACTGGAAGCGCTCCGCAAGCTTGAAGCGGAAGGGGTGGAGATGCTGAGTTGCGGGACCTGCCTGGACTTTTATGGCAGGAAGGCGCAACTTGCTGTTGGCAGAGTTTCAAATATGTATGATATCATAGAAGTATTGAGTAGTTCTTCCAAAGTGATATATCCATAATAATTATGAAATATCAGCTTTTGCTGTTCGAATCGACGCACCAGGTTTTAAAGGCAGAATTGATCCTGAAGGGAGCATGTATCAGGCATGAGATCATACCGACGCCTAAGGAGATCTCTTCTGATTGCGGTGTTTCCGTCCGCATACCGTTTGAGGCCTTCGATGCTGAAAAGACAGCGGATCTGATGGCATCGGCAAAGCTGAATTACCGTCTTGAAGAAAAGGAGATGCGATGAAGAAGTTTGACCTGTTGGAATGGGTGGAATACGGTGGCTGTTCCGCCAAACTGCCGGCCCGGGAACTGGAGGAAGCGCTGCAAGGGCTTGTGGTGCCTTCGGATGCCCGTTTGCTGGTGGGGACGGAGACCCATGATGATGCCGGTGTTTACAGGATATCTGATGAGCTGGCACTGATCCACACCACGGATTTTTTTCCGCCCATGTGCAGCGATCCTTACGATTTTGGTCAGATCGCGGCGGCTAATGCGCTCAGTGATGTTTATGCCATGGGCGGCCAGGTGCTGAGTGCACTGAACCTGGTTATGTTTCCGGCGGATGCGCCGCTGGAGGCTTTGCGCGAAATACTGCGCGGGGGGACGGACAAGCTTACAGAAGCGGGCGGGGTAATGGCCGGGGGGCATACCATCGTGGATGCAGTTCCCAAGTATGGAATGGCGGTCACCGGAAGTGTACATCCTTCGCGCGTGATCACCAATGCGGAGGCAGCAGAGGGAGATGTTCTGATCCTGACCAAGGCCATCGGTACGGGTGTGGTTCTGGCGGGTCACCGCATAGGAAGCGCCGGGCCTGACAGGCTGAAGCCTGTGCTCGACAGCATGAAGCATCTGAACCGTGAGGGTGCCCGTTGCATGCAGGAAGCCGGTGTACGCTGTGCAACGGATATTACAGGATTCGGTCTTGCCGGGCATGCGCTCAAGCTGGCTGTGGCCTCAGGAAAAAGTCTGGTGATCAACACCGGGGCTGTCCCCCTGTTTGATGGTGCGTCAGAGCTGGCGGAGACGGGCTGTCTGCCGGGCGCCTGTTTCAGAAATCTGGAGTACACAGATGGCAGGGTTCAGTTCGAAAAGCAAGTTTCATACGAGCTTAAAATGCTGATGCTGGATGCGCAGACTTCCGGGGGGCTGCTGATCTGCTGCAGGCCGGAGAAATCTCAGCGTTTGCTCACAGCGCTGACTGACGCTGGTTATTCCTGCAGCCGGTTGATCGGCAGGGTGAGCGAACCGGATGAGGTTCCCTTGTATTTTATATAGCTTTTCCGGTTTCAAAGATAGCGAAGGCATTGTCCGTGCAAATTACATAGTGTGTTTCTCAGAAGTTTCAAAGAAAAAAGGCTTGCCGCAGCTGCTGACAAGCCTTTT
>CALGYY010000179.1 GCA_937934705.1 uncultured Bacteroidota bacterium | reverse complement strand
GACAAACTCGTCCTTTTTCAGGCTGGTTCCTGCAAATCCTTCCTCGCGGTTCACATAGAGCCTTTGATTGGCAGCAGCTACCATGGTCGCCTGGATTACGTCGAAGTTCTTCAGCTCGGTTTTTCTTTCACGTCCGGCACCGAACTTCTTGCGTATCCTTTTGAAATAATCAATGGTGTATTCGGTGAGGTGCTTCAGGTCATGGTCGAGCTGGCGGATATCGTCTTCAATGGCCTGAATAACTTCATTGGCCTTATCACTGTTGAATTTGGAAATGCGCTCGATGGGAATTTTGCGCAGGCGTTTGATGTCCTCAGGGCTGATGGGCCGGATAAGTTGCTTAAGGTACGGCTTGAAGCCTTTGAGAATGGTGCTGTCGATCTCTTCATCGGTACGGCATTTCTTGATGGGCTCATAGATTTCCTTTTCGATGAAAAGCTTTTCAAGACTGGCGAAATGCAGGTGTTCCATGGCTTCGGCACGCTGGATCTCCAGCTCGCGTTTCAGCAGGGAGCGGGTTTGTTCGGTGCAGAAAGCCAGGATCTCCTTCACTGATATAAAGCGGGGTTTCTGGTCTTCGATCACACAGCATACCGGTGATATGGTAACTTCGCAGTGGGTAAAAGCATATAGGGCGTCAATGGTCTGATCCGGAGAAACACCGGGTGCGAGGTGAATATTGATCTCCACGTTTTCCGCGGTATTGTCTTCTATCTTGCGGACACGGATCTTCCCCCTGTCGTTGGCTGTAACAACAGAATCTATCAGTGATGTGGTGGTGACGCCAAAAGGCAGTTCCGTAACCACGAGGGTTTTTTTATCGGTGGCGCTGATGCGGGCCCTGACACGGATCCGCGAGCCGCGGCTTCCGTCGTTGTATCTGGAAACATCGGCCATGCCGCCGGTGGGAAAATCGGGATAAAGTTCGCAGTCTTTCCCTTTGAGGTAATCGATGGAAGCATCGATCAGCTCGAGGAAGTTGTGGGGCATAATCTTCGACGTGAGACCGGTGGCAATACCTTCACCCCCCTGGGCCAGCAGGAGGGGGAACTTTACCGGCAGGGTCAGCGGTTCTTTGTTACGACCATCGTAAGAAGCCTGCCATGTGGTTGTTTTTGGATTAAAAAGCACCTCAAGGGCAAATTTCGACAATCGGGCCTCGATGTAGCGGGGCGCTGCAGCCGCATCCCCGGTAAGGATATTCCCCCAGTTCCCCTGGGTTTCGACCAGAAGGTCTTTCTGTCCCATTTGTACCAGGGCATCCCCGATACTGGCATCCCCGTGTGGATGGTACTTCATTGTATGGCCAATGATGTTGGCGACTTTGTTGAAACGTCCGTCGTCAAGCTCCTTCATGGCGTGCATCAGCCTTCGCTGAACGGGCTTCAGGCCGTCGTTGATGTGGGGAACGGCACGTTCCAGTATGGTATAGGAAGCATAATCGAGAAACCAGTTGCGGTACATGTCCGACAGGTGAACGGACTTGGGCAGGGCATCTCCGCCCTCCCCTTCCAGGTCGTACTGTTCCTGGGGATCCTGAACGGGTTCGGTCTCTGCCGGTTTTTCTTTCTTTTTCCTGGGGGATTCCTCAGGGTTTTTCTTTTTTGCCATAACGGATAATCGTTCTTGCTAAGGGATCATTGTCATACAGGAGTATTTTCAGCTTTTGGCGGCTGGCTTCTCCAGAACCTCAGAAGAAGCACTTCCGCCGCAAGGAAAACGAGTGCTAAGATAATAAAGAGTTTCCAGAGGCGCAGCCCCATGTTCATATCTTGTATGGTGGTGCTGAGTTTGGGACCCGTATTCTCCAGAACGCTGAAATTGGTGAGGCCGGCCTTTTCCAGTCCTTTTCTGATTTCCTCAGGCTCCAGTGTTCTCAGGTCCGACTCATCGCGGGGATAGTTGAAGGCAAACACGGCCAGGTCTTTTTCCCCGGCGTTCAGGACATAATGACCTGCTTCCCTGACCTGATCATGTACATAGATGCCTGTTCCCCCTTCTCCGGGCAGCTGTCGGGGAATAAACTCCCAATCGCCTTCCGCTTTTCTGATTTTCAGAACCTGATCGCCACCGGTCTCACCCCGGTATTCCAGACGGTCTTCACCGCCAGTGATATAATACAGCTTGCTTTGCTGTTGCGACAGTAAGGCCATATTATAAATGGCCGGGACGAAGATAGCGTGCTGCATGAAAGCGGTCACTTCACTTCTCAGGGGCGAGGCAAAAAGGTATGCCTTACCTGCTCCGCTGCGCGAGGCACAGAGCGCCGGCGTGCCGTTTTGCATCACCAGCAGATCTTCGGCAAGCTGCCGGCCGGAGGGCTGAAGAGCATAATAGCTGAGCATAGCTGGGAGGTCAATGTTTTCGGGGATATAGTCGAACACATTGCGGAAGATGGGGTGGCTGAGGTTGATGCGGTTGATGAGCTGCTTTGTGCTGCGCCACGGTCCCAGTGCGGGCAGGCCGATGGAGCTGAGGAGCCTGTTGTAGGAATCCGCATCAGCGTCAGCAGCAGGGATGATCAGCACACTGCCGCCTTTACTGACAAAAGAAGCGACCTCATCTGCCAGTCCTGAAGGGATTTCAGGCAATTCATCCAGGATCAGGAAGCTGTATTGTTTAAATGATGAATAGTCGAGCGCCCTGTCGGTATTTCTGACCCAGGTCAGTGAACTGTCGTTACCCAGCAGCGCGTTGAGGTAGACGTTGGGTTGTGAGCGGTGAACTGAGAGGATCGGGATGCGGGCGAGGACTTCATATGAGAAATAAAAGCGGTCGTCGTAGACGACGGGATGGTCGGTCAGTTCAAGCACGCCCATGCGGGATCCTGCTTCAAGGTCGCTCCATGAGAGGCTTACCGTTGTTTCGCTTCCGGCGGTCAGGTTGAAGCTGCTGACTGCTTTTTGCCGGCCATTGATCAGGAGTTTCAGCGGAACCTTTTCGTAGTCCTGTTCCGATACATTGCGCACCCTGGCCGTGAGTTTCACATTTTGCCCCGGCTGATGCACCGGAGACGCGAACCAGCAGGTGTCGATATAAATATTGGGGGTAGGATTGGCTTTCAGGGGGATGAGGTGAACCCTGACGGTTGAATCGAAGCGGATGTTTTCCGGGTCGAAAAAGCTGAGTTGAAAATCAGAAATGACGTAAAGGTCTTTATTCTTTTGGGATGCACTGCTCATCAGATCCGTTTGCCGGGTGATGACCTCGGAGAGTTTGCGGTGCATGGGAGAATAGTCCATAATGGCAGTTTGTTCCAGGAGTTCATCGCGACTGATGAATCTCTGCTGCATACCGCTGAAGTCGCTGGTCAGGAGTTGGAAAGGCGTGGCTGCGGGGTAAGCAGCTGCAATTTCTTCCGCTGAATACCGTGCTTCATCGAGGAGCTGGCCACGGTCGGAAGCGGCTTCCATGCTGAAACTGTTGTCAGCGAATATGCTGACGGCATTTTGTCCGCCTCTCCGGCCGTTGTGGTCTCCTGAAGGAATATAAGGCTGGGCAAAGGCGATGCTGAGGGCTGCAACAGCAAGGATACGGAGGGCAAGGATGATGAGGTGACGGAGCCGGGATTGCTTTCTGGTTTGCAGTTGAATATCGCGGATGAAGCGGACATTGGAGAACCAGATTTTCCTGAAACGCCTGAAATTAAAAAGGTGAATGATCACCGGGATGGCAATGGCCAGGAGGCCAAGAAGAAAATATGGAGATGCAAACAGCATGGGATGATCAGAAGATTTTCAGAACGACAAAATTACTGAATAATTGCGAGCCGGAGATTCAGGACCTTAAAGAGGTTCGCCGCAGGCTGTTTAAAATCTGTTTGAATGATCGCATTTTTGACACCTCAGGTTCGGGAGTCCTCTGCACACTAACCCTGGTTCACTGCACCGGCGCATGCCAGGCCTTCTTACCGGCAGCAGCAGTGCATGCGCCGAAAGAAATGTCCTGGCGGGCCGTTACCCCCGGCCTGAAGGCCGGGGTAATCAAGCTTTTCACCCGGAACGTCAGATACTATAACGGGTTTCCAATTGCTGCGAAGCAGCAAGGGTTTCGAGCCCATAGCAATAGCCGCAGCTGAAACGAAGGGAAAGACTGCCGCAGAT
>CALGYY010000178.1 GCA_937934705.1 uncultured Bacteroidota bacterium | reverse complement strand
GGGATTACCGGCTGAAAGATCCGTAAAGCTGACCATGGCCGAAGTTGCCAGGTCGACGGTATCTGCGCTTTGGCTGAAATAGGCGCCGAATCCTGCACAGGGATCCGTTGTAAAAATACTGCCTGTGTATTTCCACATACCTCCTGTTACGGCATCAGTGTTGAATGCTCCTGCCCAGCCGTGATTCGGATCCGTGAAGTCAACGGCGAGGAACTGACCGGTATCTGATCCGATAAAATCATCCCAGATAGCGCCGTCATCGGATGAGTAGGAGACTCCGTTGAAAAAATTGTTGATATCTGCTCCCACCGAAATATAGGTGGATGCTGTCCCCGGGATATAGCAGAAATCATTGGCAAAGAAGTTTCCAATGGGGGTCAGCAATGTCCAGTTCATTCCGCCATCCTGGGTCTGGTAAGCGGTATAGGGAGCTTCGTTGATTTGCACGATTCCGCTGAGGGCTGAGCGCATGCTGATCTGCATCTGCTTGGTGGTGTTTGGAGTGGAAGCAACAGTCCAGTGGTAGCCGCGGTCGGTTGATTTAAACACCCGGCCTTTGCCGGTGGTGAACCATACATTGTCACCCACCACATCATAATATCCCACCACGCCCCATTCGCTGGCCAGGTTGGCGGGGATATCGGCCTGGGGAACGCGGGTCCAGGTGGTGCCTCCGTTCACCGTAGTATATATCTCGAAATACCCGCCATTGGGATCACCCATGCAGAAACCGCTGTCGGCATCCCAGAAATGAACCACATTGGGGAAACCGGCGGGCGCATCAAAAGTGGCAGAGCTTTGCGGGGTCCAGGTCGTACCGCCGTCAGATGTATAGAGGATAGCACCACCGCCTGCAGGATTCCAGGCCGGTATCCAGGCTTTCATTCCGTCCACTGCGCAGATCATCGACAGGCCCCATCCGGTATAGCCGCTGATAACGCCCGGAACCCAGGTATTGCCCCCGTCAAGAGTGCGGGTGAATTCCTGTATCTCATTGGTTGGTGTCACGCCGTCATATGCCGTTGCCCACACCACATTGGTGTCGACAGCGCATATGCTGCGGATGCCCCTCGAGGGGTTGGGGAAGCCTGTGGCCTGCTGGACCCATTGTGCCTGTGAAAGCAGAACCATGCTGCAAAAGGCGAGGGTCAGGAGTAATTGTCTTCTCATGATGATGGATTTTGGTTAGACTCAAAAGTAATCATTTCTCCTTCATACTGACTGGACTTTAAGATGAATACGTATTTTTTTCAATTTCCCTGCTCTATGTCGCCAAATCAGGCGTTGCAGGAAAAAGCCTATCTTTGCGGGTGGTTTAATAAAGAAGATTATGATACAACTGACTGATCGTGTCGTAAATGAAGAAGTGCTTGAAAAAGCCGTGGCCCGCTATCGTGAAAAAGGGATCATCCTTCCTACTTTTAAACAGATGCAGAATCCTGAGCTGATACCTGAAGGGATCAGGCAGAAACTGAAGGGTATCGGATTGTGGGATCTGAACCCGCTGAATCTTTTCCGGATTACCTGGAAGAATGAACCAAAGGAGAAAGGGGGACTCTACGGTGATGTTAATTCCCTTGAACTTCCGTCCTCCCTGACCGGTGTTAATGCGCGCATTGTCATGCTCATCGGAAAATGGTTTCCGACAGGCGCTCATAAGGTGGGCGCGGCCTATGGCTGCCTCGCACCGAGAATCATCACCGGCCAGTTTGATCCCACCTATCACAAGGCCGTGTGGCCTTCCACCGGAAACTACTGCAGGGGCGGTGCTTTTGATTCCTACCTGATGGATGTAACCGCTGTTGCCATTCTGCCTGAAGAGATGAGTAAAGAACGCTTCGAGTGGCTGCGTGAGATCGGAGCGGAAGTCATTGCCACGCCCGGTTGCGAATCAAATGTCAAAGAAATTTACGATAAATGCTGGGATATCAGACGAAACCGTAAAGATTGCGTGATCTTCAACCAGTTTGATGAATTTGGTAATTCCTGCTGGCATTATCATGTCACGGGACGCGCCATCGAGGAACTCGTTAAGAAAATCCGCGGCGGAGGTGATCTCGCGGGCTTTGTTTCTGCCACCGGTTCTGCCGGGACGATCTCTGCGGGGGATTTTCTCAGGACAAAATGGCCCCATGTTAAAGTGGGCGCATCTGAGGCCCTGCAATGTCCTACACTGCTCAGGAATGGTTTCGGCGGTCACAGGATTGAAGGAATAGGCGACAAACATGTGCCCTGGGTGCACAATGTAAAGAATACCGATGCCGTAATTGCGGTGGATGATGAGGACTGCATGCGGATTTTGCGGCTTTTCAACGAAAAGGCCGGTCATGAAGCACTCAAATCAGAAGGCATTCCCACTGAAGTCATTCAGCAGTTGTCCCTGCTCGGGATTTCCGGCATCAGCAATATGCTTTCTGCCATAAAGATGGCGCGTTATTATGAGATGACATCCGATGATATCATCGTTACGGTGGCGACGGACTCCGCTGAAATGTATGTTTCCCGCCTGGATGAACTCAGAGAGGAAAGAGGTGCCTACGATCAGATCAGGGCAGGCAGAGACCTGGAAAAGTGCATATATGCCTGCGGTCCCGACTATATGAAAGAACTTACTTATGAGGACCGCAAGGCCATTCACAACCTGAAATATTTCACATGGGTGGAGCAGCAGGCCAAAGAGATCGAAGATCTCAATCAACTTTGGTACGACAAGAGTCTGTGGCCCGCAGTCTTTAATCAGGTGGAGCGCTGGGATGAACTGATCGAGAGCTTCAATCAGAAAACCGGCGTAAAGATTTAACGAACCGGATCACAGGAATGAGTACAAACGAAAGTTTCAGAAAGCCATTGAAACGGCCACCGGTGGTCATAGTGGCGGCTGTTCTTCAGTTTCTTTTGGGGACTGGAGGGTTCTACGGTGCTTATATGTTGCTGCGCGACACAAGTGGGGCATATCTGGGGGTTCCTCCGGATCTGCTGGATCGCCTGCCGGTTGATAACTTTCTGGTCCCTGGCATATTCCTTCTGGTTTTTCTGGGTGTGCTGCCATTTGTTAATACCATTGGGCTTCTCCGACCTGCAACATTCAGCAGCCTGAACCGCATGAATGTCCTGAATGCATACCTCTGGCCATTTTCATGGAGCATTTTTACTGCATCTTATCTGATTGTATGGACCATAGGGGAACTTGCCCTGTGGGGTGTCAATTTCCTTTCCGTTTTTTACTTAATCTGGGGTATCGTAAGCCTGCTGCTGATGCTGCTTCCGGCGATCAGAAGCTTCTACCGCAAGACAGACCAGCCTCAGTAAGCAATGCCTGTACCGTCAGCCGAAATGGTGCCACAGGCAGTCGGCGTTTCACCGGTAGGAGTGAGGGTATAGTTGATGTCCAGAATTGCACCCGTGATTACGAAGTTGCCCACAAGGTTGTACATTTCACCGGACTTCGTCATCAGGTTGCTTTCGTTGAATTCAATCTTGTTGGGAGCCAGATAGGGTGATCGTCCCCTGACCGGGAATGCGAACATGTCTCCGAAATTATCCACCCAGACCTCATCGGCCTTATCGCCATGACGGATATTCATGGTGTAAAGATGATTGCCACTACCACAGGTCGTGCTCGTATAGTCCTCAGTTACTCCCCAGTTATCAATGAAGGCATCGTAATAGCCTGTAACCCTGATTTCCCTGTAGGCATCATCCCATCGGTCACCACCTTTGTTGGATGCATGGAGGTGAACCATCAGGGTTCCTGCTTTGGTGAAGGTATGGCTGGGATTGACCTCCCGGGAGGTACTGCCATCGCCGAATTTCCAGTGATAATGTTCTGCATCGAGACTGAGGTTGGTGAAATTAACGGTTTCACCAGCCTGTATCTGTATCCGGTCCATTGTGAAGTCAGAAGTGACTTCCTTACCGCAGGATATCAGGAGAAATAATGCGCCGATCAGTAGCAGATATTTTTTCATCAGGAGGAATATTTCAGACAAAAATACAAATCAGGCCCGGGAATACAAAATTTTCATTGATTTTCTGTTTGGAGAACATGCTGATGACGGACCGGATCGTGGTCCGCTCAATGAGCAATGTGTCTGCGGTGGCCTGTGAAGCTGCAAAAACAGGTATTTTTTCTTTTTCAGCTACGTATGGACTTTTATTGATGATCAATGCCCCGAATCTGTCGAAAAAAAAAGTATTTTTGGTCAAAATTCCCCTGATGATGAATACAATGATCTCCTGCTGCGGGCTGAATTGCGAACAATGCGAAGCCTACCTGGCGTGGAAAAACAACGATGATGCGCTAAGACAGGAAACTGCTGAAAAGTGGAAGGTTCAGTACGGCGCTAAAGATATTACACCGGAAATGATCAACTGCAGTGGTTGTCGCCGGGAAGGCCCGAAAATCGGGCATTGGTCTGCCTGTCAGATCAGGCTTTGTGCCGAAGGCAAGAGTTATGAGCACTGCGGAAGCTGTGACGGAATGGATTCATGTGATCTGGTTTCGCATGTTCATAAATTCTCCCCCGAGGCGAAACAGAATTTGTTGAACCTGCAGTAAGTTGATGATTTCTCTAAGATGAGTGAGTTTCTGATCAATCCGCACCGGACGGATCACCCTGTCTGGATGTACCAACCTTATGGCGCTTTCGGTCAGGCAGAAGTGCTGGAATTTCATCGGTCTCTTCCCGGCTATCAGGTGACCCCTTTACATGCATTACCGGGAATGGCTGCACATCACGGACTTGAAACTGTGTATGTGAAGGATGAAGGGCAGCGTTTCGGCGTCAAGGCTTTTAAGCCTTTGGGAGCCAGTTATTCTATTTTTCGTTTCCTGAAGGAACAGTACCGGCAGAAAAGCGGAGAGGAGCTCGGCGTGAAAGATTTCCTGAAGCCGGAGGTCATGGATAAATTAGGTTCCTTTACGTTTTGTGCAGCTACTGACGGGAACCACGGAAGGGCTGTGGCCTGGACTGCCAGGCAACTCAGGCAGAAGGCGGTGATTTATATGCCTCTGAATACCGTGGAGTCCAGAATCGAAAACATCCGCTCCGAAGGGGCTGAGGTCCGTTTGATCGATGGTACTTTTGATGAATGTGTCATTGAATGCGACCGGGATGCTGCAAAGAATCACTGGCAGGTCATTGCCGATACTGCTTATCCCGGCTATATGGAATTGCCGGATTTTATCATGGCCGGATATTCTACCATTTTCCACGAAATGGAAGGCATCATTCATCATGTATCGCATACTGATGTGGACCTGATCATTGTGCAGGCGGGTGTCGGCGGACTGGCTGCGGCTGCCTGCTGGTATTACCGTTCCCATTATGCTGAGAAGTCTCCGCGGATCATCATTGTAGAACCCGTCAGAGCTGATTCTTTTCTGGAGTCAGCAAAGGCCGGGGAACCCCGTGATTCCAGGGGAGATTACCAGTCGATCATGGCCGGCCTGAATTGCGGGGTATCATTGGTGGCTTTCCCGTTTATCAGGGATGCTGCAGATGCTTTTATCGCTGTGGAAGATATTTTTGCAGAACAGGCTATGAGGGAATATTTCATGCCCGCCGGCTCTGATCCGCGGATCATCAGCGGAGAGTCCGGGGCATCGGGGCTGGCCGGATTACTGGCTCTGATGCACGATGATTCTTTGGAGCCTCTGAGGAAGTATTTAGGAGTCGGAAAAAATACACGTGTTTTACTGATCAATACGGAAGCCGATACCGATCCGTATAATTTTCAAAGGATCATAGCCTCATGAAATCTGTCAGCTTTATACTGAACGATGTTCCCCGGATATGGGAGGGTGATCCCGGCCTGAGCCTGCTGAATTACCTTCGGAATGTCCGCGGTTTAACAGCCACGAAAGATGGTTGCTCCGGCCAGGCGGCCTGCGGAGCATGCACTGTGGAAATCAACGGAGAAGCACGGCTTGCCTGTGTGACCCCCATGAGCAAACTTGAAGGTGCCACGGTTTATACCATGGAAGGCCTTCCCGAAGAAATCAAAAAGATCATTGCCGGAGCGTTTGTTGAAAAGGGCGCGGTACAATGCGGATTCTGTACCCCGGGTCTGATCATGAGAACCCGGACACTCTTCAGGGAAAATCCTGATGCAGACCGCGATGCCATTAACCGGGCGATCAATATTAACCTGTGTCGTTGTACAGGTTATGTAAAGATAGTGGATGCTGTTGAGGCAGCGCTCAGGAATCTGAAAGCCGGCAAATTGCCGGAGCAACATCATCCGAGCGGAAAAATAGGTACGGCCTATCCGAAGTATGAGGCTGTTGAAACAGCGACCGGAGAAAGGAAGTTTGTGCGCGACCTGAGGTTTGAGGGTATGATGTACGCAGCTCTTCGGTTTTGTGAGCATCCCCGGGCCCTCATCAGAACCATCAACACAGAAGCTGCCGCGAAGATACCTGGCGTGGTCCGGATCTTTACAGCGGCGGATATTCCCGGTGAGCGATACGTGGGTTTGATATTTAAGGACTGGCCTGTGATGTTGGCTGAAGGAGAGATCAGCAGGTATATAGGAGATGTTGTGGCCGGTGTGGTTGCTGAAAGTGAAGAAATCGCCAGAATGGCAGCATCGGAGATTACCGTGGAGTATGACCTGCTTGAAGCAGTGAGCGATGTATTTGATGCCGAAACAGACCGGATTCAGGTTCATCCCGGAAAATCAAACGTTTTGGAGAATTGCGTAGTGCGAAGGGGAGGAGACGTACCTGCATTGATAGATCGCTCTGAAATTATTGCCAGTGGCCGGTTTGAGACACAAAGAATAGAACATGCCTTCCTGGAAACAGAGGCTGCAGTGGCCTTGCCTGAGGGTGAGGAAGGATTACTCTTGTACACACAGGGTCAGGGTATATATGTAGACCGCCGGCAGATTGCACCTTTGCTTGGTATAAAGGAAGAAAAGGTCAGGGTGATCCTGGTCCCGACAGGGGGAGGTTTTGGCGGTAAGGAAGATCTGAGCGTTCAGGGACATGTTTCCCTTTTTGCATGGCATCTGAAGAAACCGGTCATGCTGGCTCTGAGCCGGGAGGAGTCCATCATGATGCATCCGAAGCGACATCCGGTTTGGATGGATATGCGCATTGCCTGCGATGCGAAAGGAATGCTGACGGCATTGCACCTTCGTGCCCATGGCGACACAGGAGCGTATGCCTCGGTGGGGACAAAAGTGATGGAACGTGTGGCTGGTCATGCGACCGGGGCATATCATTTTCCGGCAGTGGACCTTGAAGCCAAAACCATATACACCAATAATATTCCTTCAGGAGCCATGCGCGGTTTCGGGGCCAATCAGGTAGCTTTTGCCCTTGAAGTGCTGATTGATGAACTTTGCGAAAAGGGAGGGTTCGACCGCTGGCAGTTTCGTTACGATAACGCGCTTACAGAAGGGAGGATGACTGCAACGGGACAGGTTCTTGAAGGTGGCGTTGGTGTAAGGGCCACCCTGGAGGCCTTAAAGGAACATTACCTCAAGGCTCCTTACGCCGGCCTGGCATGCGGGATCAAGAATTCCGGTGTCGGGAATGGAATGCCTGACTACAGTGATGTCGTGATTGAAGTGGTATCAGGCAGTGAGGTCATCTTATACCATGGTTGGACAGAGATGGGGCAGGGGGTTCAGAATATTGCCATCCAGACCCTGGTAGAAGAAACAGGAATTGACCCGGCTGTGATCCGGGTGTTAGTAGATTCTGTTGCTGAAATCCCTACGGGAATGACAACCTCATCACGTGCGACAGCTTTACTGGGGAATGCCATTATTGATGCGGCAGCAGCCATGAAACGTGATCTTGAAGGCAAAACCCTGGATGCACTTGCTAGCCGAAGGTACAAAGGACGCTGGATCTGCGACTGGACCACAAAGCCAGGGGCTGAAACCGGGAAGGTAATAACACATTTCGCATATGGTTATGCGTCTCAGTTGGTTGTACTGGACGATAAGGGAGCGATAGAATGTGTTTATGCGGCGCATGATGGAGGCCGGATACTGAATCCTTTGCAATTCGAGGGACAAATAGAAGGAGGCGTTCATATGGGGCTTGGTTATGCGCTGACGGAAGACCTCCCGATGGAAAATGGATACCTGAAGAGCCGTCGTCTGCGCGATTGCGGCGTGCTCAGAGCAGGAGAAACACCCCGCATCGTCGTGATCGGGGTTGAAGTACCCGATCCTCATGGTCCCTACGGAGCCAAGGGAATCGGGGAGATTGGACTGGTGCCAACCGCAGGAGCTGTCGCTAACGCCTTCTATACCTATGATGGGATAAGGCGTTACAAATTGCCTTTAAAAAGAAAGTTGAAAAAGTAAATTTTGAAATCTGGTGAAGCGTGTTCTCCTGATTCTGATGTTGTGTGGTTTCTTTGGTTTTTCTGCGGGAGCACAGGAGTATACTGATCAGGTAAGTATATATAAACTGGTACTTAAAGACTTCATTGATTCTGTTGCGAGCCGGGATTTTCCCCGCGCAGCCATTCCTGATTCAAGCTGTGAAGCGGTCTTTTACGGAGGTTTTCCGGATAGTATCAATAAAAAATACTTTGGGTTTGAAGAGATCAGTTATTTTGATGCTGAGGTATTCAGGCGCGGGTTCATTGATTACTCCAAAGAGAAGGTTGAGATCACGCAGGAGATGCTGCCCGACAGTATCCTGCTCAGGATCCCGATGACGGAATACCGGAAGTTCTTCACTCTTCCTAAGAATCCCGGAGAGATCATACTTTCGGTCAAAGGTTTTGATAAATTACTGAAAACATACGGGTGTGAGTGCTTCTGTGAAATTTCCAGGGCATATTTTATGAGCAAAACCACTGCGCTGGTATATTTTCATTATCAGTGCGGGGTTGAGAACGGTTTTCCGAATGTATATATTCTTGAACACACTACGGCCGGATGGGAAATTGTGACTAAACTCAGGTGGTGGAACTTTCATTAAGCGGGCTATCCTTTCTCAGGCCGGATGTATAAACCTAAAACCACAGCCATGAAAAGATTCTTTTTTGCGATTGCAGTCTTCATTCCCTTATTAACGATTAATTCCTGCAGCGCGCAGGAACAGAAACCTATGGAAGAGTCCGGCAGGCAAGTGATCCGTAAAATGAGACTCACCCACTGTGCCAGGGGAGTCAACGCATGTGAAAAATGCAGAGAAATGGCAAAACAGGAAAAGTACTGCCTTCTGACACTGTTTGCCGGAAATGGCATGGTCGCACGCCCGGTCACAGCAGTGGAGGTGGAAGGGACGACAGTTTATATGGAATATGATGTCGTGCGGGTTTTTGGGTCCCGGAAAGAAGCCCTGGAATATGCTGACAAGCATCAGGTTGCCATACTGAAAAAGGAATAGATTCTTCTTATTGTTCCTGTTCTTTCAGCAGGCGTTGTTCTGCAAGTACCTTCATGACCTCGTTTTCCTTCTCGGTGGTTTCCTGGATTTCGCCGTCTTTGTTTTTCAGCGACTGTTGCATCTGGAGATAGGCATCAGTGCCTTTTTTGCCTTCATCCTCGAGTGTTTTCATGTTTTTTTCGATCTCGCTGATCTGGTTCAGGATGAAGGATTTCTTTTCTTTCAGGTGATAGAGGTTGCTTTCGAGGCTTCTGATATAGTAGGAGCGGAAAGCGTACTGCTTTTGCTGCAGTTGCTCCCTCTTATACTGCATTTTTGACAGATCTTCCTCCAGTTTCTCTAGTTTGGCGTATTCTTTTTCATATTCCTGCTGAAGCTTCTTGTGGATTTCGGTACCGCCCTGGTCAGACATTTCCAGTTCAACCAGACGCTTCTCAATGTGTTCAACCTTATTCGTCCGCTGCCATGCCACATTTTCCTCCATTTGCGGGATTTGGTAATCCATATTTGCTATATCCTGTATGACGCGCTCCAGCAGCGCTTTTGCATCCTGAACATTGGTCAGATCATAAGCCTGTTTCTCATAAACCTCAGTGGTCTTCTCCGTACTGTCAGGTATCTCCACAAAATTTTCCCTTTCTTTCAGAAATTTCTTGTTGAATTTGTTGACATCGGATCCGCTGAACTTGTTGTTTTTGAGGTGGTCCTCCAGATCTTCTATATATACGGTATTTCCGAGCAGGTTAAGCTTGACTTTCCTGATCCTGCGCAGGCGCTCATCTTTGATTTCCTCAATTTCATAGGGAACAATCAGTCCTTCAGGATCGAGACGTGCAGTGTGATCATCGAAAAACACGAGCTTTTTAATTTCTGAGTATTTCTTTTTGGGATTTTTCGGGTCCTGGGTTTCAAGCAGGATGTTAACGCTCGGGACGGTCTTTCCTTCCAGGCCGGATGCTTTGTTCACGAAATTGTAAAGGTCCTGGGTGAATGCACCCAGATTGTTTTTAACATCATCATGATAGTCGATATCTGAAACAAAATACCAGTATTCGGCTGCCTGATACTGTGCCCTGAAATTATCAACCTGTTCTACAAAGGATTTCCCGGGCTTGCCACCCCTCACACCTGCATGCTTTCCGCAATAGATATAGGCCCAATACAGTTTCTTATCCTTCCATGCATAGATTTTATAAATACGGTCAACCGTACCGTCGTCGTTAAGCGGCAGAATTCCCGGCTCATGAGGATATTCATAAAAGTTACGGTCGATCATTCTGCCATTAAGAGTGTTTACCCAGATATCATCTTTGTTTGAATGTCCTTCACGCTCCGTTCCTTTCTGATAAATGACGACCCCCTCGAATTGCGTGAAAACCGTGAAGTTTCGGGGTATGACCGTAGGCATAATGTAATTTTTGGCGCCATATCCAAGAACCACAAAGTCTATCAGTCCTTTGGTATTCCTCTCAACGTCTTTGTCATACTGGAAAGCTGAATGCCAGACCGGGTTATGCCTTTCTTTGTTGGAGGCGACTCTCCAGTAAACATCATTAAAAAAACGAAAAACTTCAAAGTTTCCGAAAGTCAGAATTTTTCCGTTTTCCTGGTTGATCATGTCATAAGCCTTGGTCCCCAACTGATCCCGAAGCGAATACTGCAGATCCATCTCCGTAAGATTGTGTTGCCTGAGATACTTGTCGGTGTCATAGCGCTGAAGAATGCAGTTTTTGACATCAGGCGGGCAGAATTTGGAAAACTGGCGTTTGCGGATATCAAAAGTGTCTTTATAGCGTTCAAAAACAAACTCCATCCATTCATACACCAGGTCATAATTGTTGGCGTCTTTCCATGATCCAGTACCCTCAATGGGAGGAAGCATAAGGGTGTCGTAGGTAATCTTCCTGCCTTCTTTAGTTTTCCGGATCAGACCAGCCATCTTAACCTGAACATGTGTTGAGTCGATTTTTAAACGACTCGATTTGGCATAATAGGGGTTCTCAACCGGCACCATTTTGTTCAGTTTGGTGCTGTATACCGAATCCACCAGGTACTTGTCACCGGCGATTGAATAGAACCAGATACACCCTAGCTTATAGGTTTTTCCATCGGGAATTTTATCCGCTGAAAGAAAGCTGATATTGTCAGCCCGGTAACCCAGGTTGACGATCAGCGAAAGCAGATTGTTACCCAGAATCAGGTAATCAAAGGCCGTGGTGAATGACCGGATCCCGTATTCGGGTTTATCATTGGGACCGATAAAACGTCCATCGAAGACTCCCATGAAATAATGGCTTCCGTAATTCCCGTTCAGGAATTTGTTGCGAAGCTTAAACACCTCTTCCCATTCCCTGAATTCCTTTTTACGCGCGCTGCTGTCCTGCGCCCTGACACCGGTAACACAAAGCACAATAAGCAGTATCCCGAGAATACTGCTTCTGAAAATGTTTCCGGACCTGTGTTTAGCCCTCATGATACCGTACCATCCGGCATTCATCAAATCCATGATGATTGCGTAAGCGCTTGAATGTAAAAGTTTTTAAAAATTACAGGCGCGACAGACAAATATACGAAAAATCAGGGAAAAGGTTCTGGTTCCCTGATGTTAAGGTGCTTCGGACAGCTTCTTCACAAAAAAAGCGGAGCCTGCCGGTTACGACAGACTCCGCTTTTGAAACCTGATCATTCTCATGCAAAAAGTGATCAGGCTGGATCTAACGCTTACTGGGGCGGGCGTTGACCCGAACCACCGAAATACTTGTTTTTGAAGTAATCGTCGTATTCGTCGCTGTAATTTCCGATGCGATTGAAAGTGGCCATGATTTCGTCTTCGTCCAGTCCTTCAAGTTCACGGATGGATTTCAGATAGAGCCACTCTTTGTATTTGGTGAATCCGACACCGTAAAGGTTGTGGTTAATCTCGAGTACTTCCGTCAGAAAAATGTCTCGGTTGTTGACCGGGATTTCTGTGATAGGAGCCATGATCTGGATATAACCATAATCCTGGTCCTGAAGTTTCCACACGTCGACCCACACACTGGCACTACCTTTTTTCAGGTTCCATTGCCCGGCCTGCTCACCGCGACATGTTGCGGGGTCAACCCCCAGTTTGGTGATGATGTTATCCACCATCTTGTAATAGTTCTCAATGGGCTGCATAAATGAATGGTTTAGTTTTTTCAAAGATACGAATTATGCGTAAAACACAAAAAAAAAGCCCCGGATCGGGGCTCCTTTCTATTCGTTGATTTTATATTCCCTGAATTTATTTTTATCCTGTATGATCTCCAGTCCCTTGAGATAAATGTCGTCCAGTTCGTTAAAAACCTGCCAGAAGGCTGCAAAATCAAAAAGATTCTGGGCGATTCTTGCCTTTATGAGGTTCCGAAGGTGTTTTTCTGAGCGTGCAAAATCGGTTTCTTCCTTTTTTACGCCCTTTTCTTCGGCGAAGGTGGTGAATTCCTTCATCATGGCGGGACTGACCTGGTAATCCTTTGAAAAGGCATCAACATTGGGGTACTGCTTCTTCAGCGACTCCCGGTTCTTTTCCATGTAATTCTGAACAAATTCATTGAGAATGCCTTTCCTGATCACACTGGTGTAATACTCCAGACTGGTGGTATCAAGTGCAACAAAGATATCGGGCATGATGCCCCCTCCGCCATAAACCAGCTTTTTGTTGGGGGTATAATACTTCAGGGAATCCGGAAACCGGATACTGTCAGAGTTGACCAGTTCTCCATGCTCAAACCTCTTGGTCAGATCTTCATAGTACTTGTCGACGCCATCGTCGTATGGCTTCTGAACACATCGGCCGGTGGGGGTGTAATAGTGTGCAGTGGTCAAGCGGATCACAGAGCCGTCAGTCAGGGTATAAGGTCTCTGAACGAGCCCTTTTCCGAAGGTCCTGCGTCCGATGATGATGGCGCGGTCCCAATCCTGAACAGCCCCGGCAACAATCTCGCTGGCCGATGCACTGCCTTCATTGACCAGCACAACCAGGCGGCCCTTTTCAAAGCTGCCGTTACGCGTTGCAATGCTTTCCTGTTTCGGGCTGAAATAACCTTCGGTATAAACCGATAGTTTACCTTCAGGCAGAAACTCATCACAGAGGTCAATGGCGGTATTCAGATAACCACCTGAATTGTTCTGCAGATCGAGGATCAGGCTCGTCATGCCCTGATTTTTAAGTTTGGCCATGGCCGTCCTGTATTCCTCCATGGTGGTGGCAGAGAAACGGTTAAGTTTGATGTACCCGACCCCGGGTGCGGCCATGTACGCTGCATCCAGGCTGAAAATGGGGATTTTATCACGTGTGATGCTGAATTCAAGAAGTTTTTTATTGCCTTTGCGATAAATACCAACAACTACCGTTGTTCCCTTGGTGCCGCGCAGTTTTCCCAGTACGTATTCATTGTTGACCTTGGTGCCTGTGGCATCCTCACCATCGATGGTGACAATCTTATCGCCTGACATGATCCCGAGCTTCTCTGATGGCCCCCCGGGGATAGGCGTAACCACCAGGATAGTATCCCTGATGATGTCGAACTGAACGCCAATCCCTTCGAAGTTTCCCTGAAGCGGTTCGTTGGCCTTTTCAACCTCAGCTTTCGACATGTAGGTGGAATGCGGATCCAGTTCTTTGAGCATGCCTTCAATGGCAGCTTCTGTCAGCTTCTCTTCATTGACAGTGTCCACATAAGCAAATCTTATAATCTGAAGAGCGGATGCAAATTTCTGATCCGTTTTTTTTGGGTCGTGAACCTGCGATGATGCAGGTTTCATCATCACGATCATAAGAGCAGTCAATACAGCGTACGTCAGGCCCCTCATGCTAACAAATCTCAGATCATTCATATAATGCAGGAATTTAGGAGTATGGGTAATCGTTATACAAATGTAGTATTTTAAATAATATGCAAATAACGGCATACGGCTGCAGATTATTCTGCAGGAATCGATGAATGCCTTACTTTTATCGGTTAGCGGAGAACTGGACAATATTTTATTACCTTTATTCGTCTTTTTAAAAAACCATCTATGAGAAAACTGATTCTTATTCTCCTGCTGATGCCATGCATGGCGATTAATGCCCAGAATACGGGGAACTGTAAACTCACACTCTATCTGGTCGGTGAAGGCGGGGCGTCTCTCGCAGGCCATTCATTCAGCCTCTACTATCAGGGTGCTGCCAAACTGGGTGATTTCCAGACCGACGCTCAGGGGAAATCCACGATTGAGCTGAAAAAGAATACGGTTTACCGCTTTGAAACAAAGATCAACGGCCGGACCATGCAAACCGAATTTCCGATCGAAAACGAGGATCAGGTACAGTTTGAACTGCAACTGGCTGCTTCCGGAGAAGCGGCTTCAGACAGTGTCAAGGTGATCTTTCACGTGACCGATGAAAAGGGAATCGTGGAGTCTGAAGCGAAAATTGCAGTGACAGAAAGTGGAAGGACGGTCTTCAGCTGTACTACAGATGTGGATGGTTATTGTCAGGTCATGTTGCTCAAGAACAAGGATTACAAGCTGATTGTGAATAAATTCGGTAAGGAGTTTAACCTTGATCTGGATCTTCCGCCTGACCCGGATCTTGCTGAATATACCTTCCATCTGAAAATTAAAGTTGTAGAGCGTTATATCCGGTCTTTTGTCCTGGATAATGTCTATTTCGACTACAACAAATGGGATCTCAAGCCTGAATCCAATGCCGCACTCAACAGTTTGTACGATATGCTGAAAGCAGACCCTGCCATGAAGATTGAGATCGGCGGTCATACCGACAGTGACGGACCGGATGCCTTTAATATGCAGCTCAGTCAGCGCAGGGCAGACGCAGTGAAAAACTATCTGGTGACCAAGGGGATCAGCGCCGGCCGTTTACTGACCAAAGGGTATGGAGAAACCACGCCTATCGCCAGCAACACAACAGATGAAGGCAAAGCGAAGAACAGGCGAACGGAGATCAAGGTGATTGAGTAGTAAACGTGGTTCGATCACACGGGTACCCCAAAAGATATTTAACCGAAGTATAAAAAATTGAATGATCGCTTTTGTACAAGCTGAAGGTTCGGGAGTCCTCCGCTCCCGAACCTTGTTTTTCTTTTCCTATTGATTCAGGTAATATTGAGTATCAAGGTCATTTAAGTCTT
>CALGYY010000177.1 GCA_937934705.1 uncultured Bacteroidota bacterium | reverse complement strand
TATCCGCGACCGGTGTATGAAAGGATCATCCCGCATAAGAAAAGCGCGCCGGTGAAGGTGAAGGCCCTGGTTGCCGGTGGTGGAATCGGAGGCAGCGCTTTGTTCCGCTACCTGGCAGAAGCGGGATATGAGCCTGTGATGATCAATTACGGGCGCGGAGCTTCGTGGAGGAATATCGCCGGGGGCCGTCCGGCTTTCAGCCTGCCTGAGATAGCGGATATTGCCACGCATAACCTTGATATTTTCAGGGAGCTAGATAAAATCCACCCGGTTGATTTCCATCAGACCCGCTACATCACCTTCGCGCATGATGCTGATATGCTGAGGGCCTGCGAGGATTCAATGTCGTGGTCCGATGCGTACATGGTTGAAGCAAAAGATTTCCAAAAAGAGATCTCTCCATACATCCGTCCGGGACTCGACAAATACCTTGCGGCCCTGATCACGCGTAATTGCTGGCAGGCCAGTCCGGGCAAAGTCATTGACCTCATCCGCCGGATCGGTATCGAGAAAGGCGGAAGCATCCTGGAGGATTGTCAGCTGGTGGATGTTCACCGTGATAACGGCCTTTACACCGTATTGGTGAGGGATCATGAGAAACAATACCGTGAATATCAGACTGAAGTATTCATCAATGCACTGGGGCCTGAGGGGGAAAAATTTGCCCGTATGCTGGGGATAGAAACCGGCTTGTTCCCGGTTAAGCATCAGGCATTTATCACCCGTCGCCTTCCCATGATGGGCCTGAACGGAAGTCCGCTTGACATGCTGATCGATCGCAGGAAGTACAAGGGTTTTGTGGCAGTATACGGACAGCAGCTGGCTGAAACCGGGCAGATCATCGGTTGCGCTTCGCCTATGGTTGAACCGCTCGAAACGGATAAAACCCTTAAGATCAATTCTAAAGAATTTCTGGAGATTGTTTCCGAAGTCTTCATCGACTGGATTCCGGAATTAAGTTCTGTGGGATTTCAGGCTGTTTGGGCAGGTTATTACATTGAACCCAGAATGGTGATTGACCCGGAGCTGGGATTGTTCCTTGGCTTACGTGGTCAGGGCTTCATGCTGGGTCAGTACCTGGCCCGACTGTATGTTGACCAGTTGCAGGGCAAGGCGGTACCCGATTACTTCTCGCGTCTGAAGCCCGGGGGTGATGCATTGATGGAAAAGGCGTTTAAATGATATTATCCGGAGAGAATAGCGGCAGATCAGTAATTTTATTTAACTTTGCCGGCCCGAAATAATAGGGTGTATTTTGAAGTACGGGAAACAATTTATCATCCCGCTGGCCGGAGCGGCCCCGGGCAGCTGTCAGTCAGATTATCATATTGACAGCAGGTTCTTTGAGCAATATCCTGAGAATGAGATACAAAGCTGTGATATTAGGATCACCCTCAACCTGATACGCCAGGAAGACAGTCTGGTGCTGGTTTTTGGTTTAAGCGGAAAACTTGGCCTGATCTGCGACCGCTGCCTGGATCCTTATGATTTGGAGATTGAGGATGAGGAGAGTGTTTTGATCAAACTCGGGAAAAAGGGCGAAGCCTCTGGAGATGATGAATGTTTGCCTGCGGATGTTCAGGAAATTGATGTGCGTCAGTACATTTACGACCTGATTCTGCTGCGGATTCCGTTCAGAAGGGTACATCCTGATGATGAATCCGGGCAAAGCCGGTGCGATGCTGAGGTATTGCGCAGGCTGGAAGAATTGAGTCAGAAGAAGGATACCGATTCCCGCTGGGATCGTTTGAAGGATATGCAAAACAATTAAAAATCAGTATTATGCCACACCCAAAACACCGGTTTTCAAAAACCAGGACAAAAAAAAGAAGAACCCATTACAAAGCTGAAAATCCTACAGTTATAGTTTGTTCCAACTGCGGCGCACCGGTACTGTATCACAGGGTATGCGGTGAGTGCGGTTATTATAAGGGCAAGGTTGCCATTGAAAAAGCTACCGCATAGTTTTTAGTTCCTGACCTAAGCTTCCCCCGGGAAACAGGCGGATCTTATATAAAACGTGGTGCCATGTCAAAAATAAGAGCAGCAATTACTGGGGTTGCCGGCTATCTGCCCGACTACGTGCTCTCCAACACGGAGTTGGAGAAGATGGTCGACACCAACGATGAGTGGATCATGACCCGTACGGGGATCAGGGAAAGACGGATCCTCAAGGGCGAGGGACTGGGCGCATCAGATCTGGGGGCATCGGCCGTAGATCAGTTACTGAAAAAAACCAACACCCGCCCTGAAGAGGTTGATTTTCTGATTTGTGCAACGGTTACACCGGACATGCAGTTTCCGGCCACAGCCAACGTGATCTCCGACAAACTCGGGATCCGCAATGCTTTCAGTTACGATCTGAATGCCGGTTGTTCAGGTTTTCTTTATGCCCTGGTAACAGCATCCAAATTTGTGGAATCCGGCACCCATAAAAAGGTGGTGGTGGTTGGCGCCGAAAAAATGTCGGCCATAGTGGATTATACTGACAGGGCCACCTGTATCATTTTTGGTGACGGTGCTGCAGCGGTAATGCTTGAACCCCGGGAGGATGGTGATGGAATCATCGACAGCCAGATGCAGGTCGACGGTTCCGGCCGTCAGTTCCTGCACCAGAAAGCCGGAGGTTCGGTGAAACCGGCCAGTCACGCTACAGTTGATGCCCGGGAACATTACATCTACCAGGACGGCCAGGCCGTTTTCAAGATGGCTGTATCAAAGATGGCCGATGTGGCCGTGGAGGTCATGAGTCGTAACGGTCTGGAATCCAAAGATATTGCATGGCTTGTGCCGCATCAGGCCAATATGCGCATCATCGAAGCAACGGCCCGCCGCATGGGAATCAGTAAAGATCAGGTGATGATCAACATTGAGAAATACGGCAACACCACTGCAGCCACTCTTCCCCTTTGCCTGTGGGAATGGGAACCCCGGCTGAAAAAAGGTGATCATATTATTCTCGCCGCATTCGGTGCCGGCTTCACCTGGGGAGCGGTTTATCTGAAGTGGGCCTATTAAGAGCGGCCTTTCACCCGGCAAACAAAGTATTTGTCATAACTTTGCTTCAACGCAATGAAGCAATTCTTTAAATATCTCGCCCTGAACCTGATGTTCTGGATGGTGCTGTTCGCCACACAGCGGGCCATATTTCTGATCAGTAATTCCGGCGGGCTGTCCGACGAATCAACAGGACTGATTATGCAGTCGTGGTGGTTTGCATTAAGAATGGATCTGGGGACGAGTGCCTTTTTGATGGCGCTGCCCTTGTTGCTGGTTATGGCCGGATTTTTCAGCAGGACCAGGGTTTTGCCGGTACTGGCCAACAGCTTCACCATCCTCTTGTTAATACTGGTTGTGATTATCGCAACAATTGATACCGGGCTGTATTCCAACTGGGGAAGCAAGCTGAACGAACGAGCTGTATTTTACGCAGTTTCCCCGGGGGAAAGCATGAAGGCACTGAATGCCGTTCCGGTATGGCTTTTTGTGCTTACCGGGCTGGCACAGATCATTGTCTTCGGTGGAATCTTCCTCAGATGGCTGCGGGCCCGTGTTGTTCCCAAACCGCGCTTACTTCCGGCACTTCTGAGTATACTCGGTGTATTGATTCTTCTGCCCCTGGCCTTTCGCGGTGGTTTCCAGAAATACCCTCTCGGGAAAAGCAGCGTTTATTACAGCGCCAACCGTTGCCTCAATTATGCCGCACTCAACAGTTCATGGAACCTGGTGTATGTGCTGACACATCTGGATCAGAAGGAGAATCCGTACCGGTATTATCCTGACGAAGAGGCTGAATTGATTTTCAGTGAAATTCATCATTCATCCTGTGATTCAGGTCTGTCTGTTCTAAAGGTTTCTCGTCCCGATATCGTGCTGATCCTGATGGAAAGCATCAGTGCCGCAAACATGCGTCAGCTGGGCGGACAGGAAGACATTATGCCGGGTTTGGACAGTTTGTGCCGGGAGGGAATCCTGTTTACTTCCTTTTATGCGAGTGGCTTCCGGACGGAACAGGGACTGGTAGCCCTTTTAAGCGGATTCCCGGCACAGCCATCCTCTACGATCATGAGGGAGTTTGATAAATTTGAACGATTACCGGGGCTGGGGCCACATCTGAAACAGGCCGGATATCATTGCAACTTCTATTTCTCCGGGGACTTGGAATTCGCCAATACCGGGGCCTACCTGCGTTCACAGGATTTCACTAAAATCCTTGATAAGGACGCCCGTGAGTGGATAAAAACGACCCAGTGGGGCGCATACGACGAGGAAATATTCAGTTGTCATCTCCGGGAAGCCGCGGAGGATCCACATCCCTCATTCAGCATCATTATGACCGCAACCAATCATGAGCCTTTCGACGCTGATGTGACTCAGCACTTCGTTGTGAAGGGGGAGGCCGACGCTTATAAAAACACATCACGATACACGGATGCCTGTATTGCCGCATATATACGTCGGGCGCGTGAACAGGACTGGTGGGATCATACCATCATCATTGTCACCTCCGACCATGCCCATTTCTGGCCACTCAATTCTGCGAGCAATTCTGCACAAAGACATCACATCCCGTTTCTTTTATTGGGGGGTGCCATCAAGGAAGAATTCAGGGGTCATGTTTTTGACGAGGTGGCATCTCAGTGCGATTTTCCGGCTTTTCTTCTGAATCAAACAGGTTTGAGCGATACAGCCTTCAGTTACAGCAAAAATCCGCTATCGCCCTGTGTTCCTCATTTTGCTTTCTACACTTTCGACAATGGTTTTGGATGGATCAATGACTCCGGAACGGTAGTTTTCGATCACGACCTCGGAAAAACTGTGCTGACAGGGGGAAAGACTTGCGACCTCAGGTACGGAAAGGCTTATCTTCAGGTGATGTATGATGAATTTCTGGGGCATTGATCGCGTATCATGCAACGGAATCGTGCAGGAGGGCTGTCGGGACTTTGACAAATGCATACTTTTGCAGTAAGGAGTCCGTTAATTCAAAAACAGCAAGTATGAAGCAGGTATTGATTATCTTATTGTCTTTCTTTTGGTTAACAACCGCATCAGCCCAGCAGATCAGCACGGAGTATTATGAGAACAAGGCGAAAAAAGGCGAAGGCCCGATGGTTGACAGCGTCAAAGACGGCAAATGGACCTACTGGCACAAGAACGGGCAAAAATGGGCAGAGGGGAGTTATTGCAAAAACCGCCAGTGCGGACAGTGGACATACTGGTATATGAACGGCAACCTCTGGGAGGAAGTCAACTATGACAATGGTCCCGATAAAAAGCTGTATCCCAGCGGAAAAACTGAGCTGAAAGGTCAATACATCAAGGGCAGTAAAGACGGTGTTTGGACGGAATATTATGAAAATGGAAACATCCGTGAGCAGGGAGCTTACGCCGAGGGACTGAAAGACGGGAAGTGGGAAAATTTCTATGAAAGCGGGGCAAAGCAGGCGGAGCGTTACTTTAACATGGATGCTCAGATGGGAACCTGGACATACTGGTATCCGGATGGTCGCGTATGGAAAACGCTGAGCATCGAAAACGGGCCGGTAGTGGTGTATGACACCCTGGGGAATAAAGAAAGCGAATGGACCTTAAAAGACGGCAAAAAAGAAGGAATTTCAAAGGCATGGTTCCCCGGTGGTCAACTCAAAAGTGAAACGGAATACCGTCAGGATCTCCGTGAAGGGAAACAAACCATCTGGTATCATAACGGAAAGATCATGATGCAGGGGAATTACACAGCCGATGAAAAGAGCGGTCACTGGATGCACTACTATGAAGACGGGAATAAATGGAAGGATTTGAATTACACGGAGGGGGTCAATATTATCTGGTACAGCGACGGACAAAAAATGGAGGAGTGGACCGTTAAAGCGGGAAAGACTGAGGGATTATGGGTTTCCTGGCATCCCAACGGCAAAATCAAAAACCAGGTGGAATACCACGGGGGATTGAAAGAAGGTCCGGTAAGTTCCTGGTTTGTCAGCGGACAGAAAGAATTTGAGGGATATTACGTTAAGGATTCCCTCTTCTGTTATGGTCGCTGGTGGCGCGAAAACGGTCAAATGGACATGGAGGGCAACATCCGCGGCGATCTGCAGGACAGTATCTGGAAGTTTTACCATGATAATGGTAATCTGGGCAGTACCGGATTGTTTGCAGCGGGCATACAGGAAGGCTTATGGGTTTATTTTTATCCCAGCGGAGAGAAGCTCCGTGAAGCCGAATATCTGCATGGCAAGCGCAACGGGAAGTGGGTGGTATATTACCTGAGCGGGAACAAGGACCGCGAAGGACGGTTTGCCAATGACAAGGAAGATGGTTTGTGGACCACGTATTATGAAAACGGCCGGATGAAAGATCAGGGTTCGTTCGACGACAGCCAGATGGTTGGAGAGTGGAAGGGCTGGTATGACAACGGACAGCAGAAGTACCAGTATATCTATGCGAACGGTCTTAAAGAGGGGCCCTCCCAGTTTTGGTGGGAGAACGGTAAAAAGAGGTTCGAGGGTCCGTACAAAAGCGGAATGAGGAATGGTAAATGGACGGAATGGCATGAGAACGGACAACTGGCTGAGACCGGTCAGTACCTCGACGATCAAAAAAGCGGGAACTGGACCTTTCATGATGTTTTCGGTGTTAAGTATAAGGAACAGGGCTTTGCGGCAGGTTTGCCTGAGGGCAAATGGGTAGAATATCACACAGGTGGGCACAAGTCGGGCGAAGGGAGTTATAAGTCTTTCCGCAAAGACGGGGTATGGCAGTACTGGGATGTTGATGGTAAGCTGATTTATAAAGCAACTTTCAAGAACGGGGTAAAGATGAGTGAGTGGAGTGCAGAAAACGCCATCAATAAAGGACAGGAGAACAAGACCAAAGTTCAGGACGGTTTCGAATAAACCACACAAAATGCTTTCGCGCTTTCAGCAGTTCCTGCTGACCCACGACTTAATCGTTCCCGGAAAACCGGCGCTTTTAGCCGTAAGCGGAGGGATAGATTCCGTTTGTATGTGTCATCTGTTTGCCCGCTCCGGGATGGATTTCGCCGTGGCACATTGCAATTTTGGTTTGAGGGGTCTTGAAAGCGACGGGGATGAATACTTTGTTCAGGAGCTGGCGCATAATCTCGGGGGCCGTTTTTTCAGTCGTCATTTCGAAACGCAGGAATATGCTTCTGAGCAGGGTATCTCGGTGCAAATGGCAGCACGCGAACTGCGGTATGCATGGTTTGAAGATATTGCCCGGCAGCACGGTTTCGGAGTCATCGCCACGGCTCATCATGCTGATGATGCCATTGAAACTTTCCTTATCAATCTGCTGAGAGGAACCGGGATCAGCGGATTGCAGGGCATTCCCCTGAAAAACGGAAAACTGATCAGGCCCCTGCTTTTTACCGGTCGCGAAGAGATCGAAAACTATGTAAAAGATAACCGCCTGCGTTTCCGTAAGGATTCCTCCAATGATGAAGATCATTATCTCCGCAATAAAATCCGTCAGCAGCTGATTCCGGTCTTCACCGGGATTTCTCCCCACTTCAAGAACACAATGAAGGCCAACCTCAGCCGGCTTCAGGAAGCAGGACTTGCCCTGAAAACACTGACAGATCAATCTGTTAAAGACAGTGTGTTGAGACATAGGGAAACCACCAATATTTCATTACAGGCACTTAGTAAGTACAAGCCCCTCCCCTTTTTTCTGCACCATATTCTGAAAGAATATGGCTTTCATGAAGATGTGATTGACCAACTGCTCCTGAATCTGACCAGACAATCCGGAAAATATTATCAGTCTGCGCATTACCGCTTGCTTCACGACAGGGACAAGCTGATCCTTACGCCTCTGGAAAAAGAAAGTAAAAGTCAGGACGGCGTAACGATCGGTCCGTCGCAAAAAGAAATCAACACACCTCTTGCTTTACGGATTGAATACGTGGAACGTCCGGCGAATTTCACGATTCCTCAGGACCGGCATACGGCCTGTATAGACAGGGATACCATCGAATTCCCTTTGATTTTGCGCCGCTGGAAAGCGGGTGATGTGTTCCATCCCCTGGGTGCCCTCGGGAAGAAGAAACTCAGTGATTTCTTCACCGATCATAAGTTTTCACGTATCGACAAAGAAAACTGCTGGTTGCTCTGCACGGGCGACAGGGTGGTTTGGGTGGTCGGGCACCGGCTGGCACATCCCTTCAGGGTCACCACAAAGACTAAGCGCCTGATAATTTTACACTTAAGCCAAAGTTCCATATAATACGGTTTTTAATATATCTAGAAAGCTCTATTTGTTGCCCTGAAATGTATTATCTTTGTAAACTCAAAACTCTCACTATGAAACAGTCTTTGCGAAAACTGGTTAAAGCTGCACTTTTCTTTGCTGTTTTATTCACAATGGTCCTGCCTGCTTTCGCGCAGGGAGGATTCAAAGAGCCGGTCTCATGGACTTATTCCGTAAAGATGCTGGATCAGGCGAAAGCCGATATCATCATCAGCGCAAAGATCGATGAAGGCTGACATCTTTACTCGCAGCATATCAAGCCCGGTGGACCATTGCCAACGGAGATCATTTTCACGCCCTCTCCTGCCTACAAACCGGAAGGGAAGACGACCGAATGGCCCAAGCCTAAAGAAGAATATGAAGAGGTGTTTGAGATGAACATCAAATCGTGGGACAAACAGGCCAACTTCACGCAAAGGATTGCCATTCAAAGTGAGAAAGACTTCACCATAGAGGTGAAGGTCGATTATATGGTTTGCAACAACGGCAGCTGCGTTGCTCTAAGCAACAACCTCAGTATTAAGGTCAAGGGAGTCCCCGGAGCAAAGGCCAATGCGAATGACGTACAGGATACGGCCACAGCAGTAACTGACAGCAGCGAGGCTGTTACGGATACCATGGCAACAGCGCCCGCTACCGGTCTTCCAATCGATACCGCTTTTAACAAGACATTCCTCACCGGTGAAGGCGGAATCGGCAGCATTGAGGGGATGTCTCTCTGGTGGATCTTCATCATGGGTTTTCTCGGGGGATTGATTGCCTTGCTGACCCCCTGCGTTTGGCCGATGATTCCCTTAACCGTTGGTTTTTTTGTTAAGAAATCTGAAGACAAAAAGAAAGGCCGTCGTGATGCCCTGATTTACGGGATTTCCATTGTAGTCATCTATGTACTTCTCGGATTGGGTGTTACGCTGATCTTTGGCGCAGATAAGCTGAATGATTTGTCGACTAATCCCTGGTTTAACGTATTTTTCTTTCTGCTGCTGGTGGTGTTTGCGATTGCCTTTTTCGGTGCATTTGAACTGCGACTGCCCAGCAGTTGGGTCAATGCGATGGACCGGCGGGCAGAGAAAACCGGAGGTTTATTCGGCATTTTTCTGATGGCCTTTGTGCTGGTTCTGGTATCCTTTTCCTGCACGGGACCCATCATCGGAACCCTTCTGGTGGAAGCTGTTTCACGGGGTGCGCTGGCTCCCCTGATCGGCATGCTTGGCTTTGCCATCGCCCTTGCGATCCCTTTCACAATTTTCGCATTCTTCCCTTCATGGATGACTTCTCTTCCCAAATCCGGCGGGTGGATGAATACCGTGAAAGTGGTGCTGGGATTCCTGGAGCTGGCCTTCGCATTAAAATTCCTTTCCGTCGCTGATCTGGCCAGCCACTGGGGTATTCTCCCGCGTGAAACCTTCCTGGTACTGTGGATCATCATCTTCGCGCTCATGGGGATTTATTTGCTCGGTAAACTGAAATTCCCGCACGACAGCGATGTGAAACACGTGTCCGTTCCCCGACTCTTCCTGGCCATGGTCTCATTGGCTTTTGCACTTTATATGGTTCCCGGGCTCTGGGGCGCCCCGCTGAGGGCCATCAGTGCCTTTTCACCGCCCATTGCCACGCAGGATTTCAACCTGGCGGATAATCACGTGGAAGCCCACTTCGACGATTTTGATATCGCCGCAGAATACGCCAGAAAGAACCAGAAACCGGTGATGATTGACTTCACCGGCTGGGGCTGTGTAAATTGCCGGAAAATGGAAGTAGCGGTTTGGACAGATCCTACAGTTGGAAGAATCCTCGAGGAAGAATACGTGCTGGTTTCACTTTATGTGGACGATAAAAAAGAATTACCTAAAGACCAGCAGTTTAAAACGACATTTGCCGGGAAGGAAAAAAGCATTGTGACTGTCGGCAATAAATGGAGCGACTTCCAGGCCCGCTATTTTGAGAACAATGCCCAGCCTTTCTACATTTTGCTCGACAATAACGGAAGGATGCTGCAACGCCCACGTGCATATGACGAGGATATAGAAGCCTACAAAGAGTGGCTGCTGGCCGGTCTGGAAGAATATAAGAAACGGGTCGGGGGCGCCGAATAAGCACGCTCTGCAGGAAAGATCCTTCACTCATGAGCTGGACAGAAATTATTGTCCTGGTACTCTCCGGGGTTCTGGTGGGGTTTATCAACACCCTGGCAGGCGGGGGAACCATTATTACCGTGAGTCTTCTGCTGTTTCTTGGTTTACCTGCAGGCACCGCAAACGGGACCAACCGTATAGCTGTGATTTTTCAGACCCTGGTATCAGTGATCGGTTTTCACCGTAAAAAACTCCTCGACTGGAAAAACGGACTGATCTACTCCATTCCTGCAGTTGCAGGTTCTGTGCTCGGGGCGTTCGTTGCCGTCAGGTCGGGCGATGGAATTCTGGAGAAAGCCTTTGCCGTGGTTATGTTGCTGATGCTCTTTTTTATTCTGTACAAACCTGAGCGCTGGCTCAAAGGAAAGGAAAGCCTGCACACGGGGCGTATCAGTCCTTTTCAATTGATTATCTTCTTTCTCACAGGCTTTTACGGTGGATTCATTCATATCGGGGTGGGCTTTTTCCTGATCGCCGGACTGGTGCTGGCCGCCGGTTATGATCTGATCCGCGCCAACGCCATAAAAAATCTCATGGTTTTGGCCTACAGTCCGTTCGCTTTGCTTGTTTTCGTTATCGAAGACCAGGTGGATTACCGTCTGGGTCTCATCCTTTCAATCGGAAACATTAGCGGGGCATGGCTGGCAACGCGATATGCGGTTAAATGGGGTTCAGGTTTTGTGCGCTGGGTAATGATCGTTTTTATTCTGATCACAGTAGTCCAGTTATTCGGCTGGATTGATCTTCCGGCACTTTTTAAAACACTTCTCTAGGATTCCCGGGCATATGCCAGGTCATCCGGCCAAAATATGATCTTTCGTGACCGGCTGAGAGTCCGATTAAACGATATTTTGATGATCGCTTTTGTACTAGCTGCAGGTTCGGGAGTCCTCCACTCCCGAACCTGGTTTTTTTTCTTTTCCACTTTTGCT
>CALGYY010000176.1 GCA_937934705.1 uncultured Bacteroidota bacterium | reverse complement strand
GCTTCTGTGGCTTGGTTCCGCCTGGCTGAGCTTCCGGAACTGGCGTTTGATCATAGGAAAATTTTGAATAAATTCTCATGATAATGCAATACTTAAATATTTATTATTACTTTTGGAACTGTTAATCATTTAAACAATATATTATGAATGCAAAAAGAACCCTTGTTTCAAGAATCGACAAAGGCATGTTGCTTCTAACTGTTATTGCTGGCTTCATGCTGATGTCCTTGGTGAAAACAGCAGGTGCAACCGATTGTCCCGGAGCAACAGTTGTCCCTGCAAGTCCCGTAATGCCGTATGTGATCACCCTTAGTTGTGGAACCACGGATGATATTAATTATTCCAACGCAAGTGTCTGCGGTAATGATTACTATATGGATGGATGGGAGGTGTTATATGTCTGGACACCAGCAGTTGATTACAGCAATGTTACTTTTGCTTATTCCGGGCAAACCTGGACGGGAATCTTTCTGTGGGAAGGATGTCCGACTTCAGGAGGAACGTGTATTGGAAATTACACCAGTAGCGGTTCATCGAAAACTCTTGCTTATGTTGGAGACAATATGACAAGTGGTACGACCATCAGTGTGACAGCAGGACATACATATTATATTATGGTTGATACGTACCCTGCGCCGGATTCACCTTGCCCCGGAACCCTGACTATTAATGGTTCTGACCTCGTTCCTTGCAGCGGAACCCCTGCTCCAGGTAACACACTGGCTTCAGTAAATCCTGTTTTTGGTGGAGCAAATTTCACTCTGTCACTTCAGAATCCTACAACCGGAACAGGAGTCACGTATCAGTGGCAATCTTCACCTGACGGTTTGTCATGGACAAATGTTGGGACAAGTACACCAACTTATATTACAAATCAGATAACAGCAACCTATTATCAGTGCATTGTTACCTGCTCAGGTAATTCGGGAACTTCAACCCCTGTGCAGGTGACCATGTCAGCAGGTTACTGTCCGTCTGCTGCCGGCGGAACTTCATTTGAATATATTGGTGGAGTTGTTGCCACAGGGGGTATTAATAATACCGGAACTGCGCATACGACCTACTCGGATTTTACGGCCTTCAGTTCAAGCGTTGGCGTTGGTGATCCCATGACGGTTGTGGTCTCCTCCGGAGGTACATGGTATTCAAGTGACAGGGTATATATTTTTATTGACTGGAATCAGAATGGTTCTCTGAGCGATCCGGGAGAACTGGTAGGTACAGCGAATGGTTCGGTATCCCCTTATACGGTCAATTTCTCCGTACCTGTGACCGCACTTCCCGGATCTACCAGAATGAGGGTCAAGTTTGGTGACGAAACGGGAACGATTCCGTTTAATAATGATCCTTGCCAGGTTGGTTTTACCTATGGTGAAGTCGAGGATTACACTATTATCGTTACAGCAGTCAGTTGTCTCCCTCCCACGGCCGTTTCACTGGTTCCGGATGCTGATTCCTGCACCTTTAGCTGGACCTCTTCAGCTTCTGTTTTTCAGTTCCAGATCGGACCGCAGGGATTTTCTCATTCCTCTGAGCCGATGTATATTACCTCATCAAACCCTTTCACAGCAAATGCTATCCCTGATGGTTGCTATGACTTCTACGTCAGAGCTATTTGTGCACCTGGAGATACCAGCGCATGGTCTTCTGTGGAAAGCTTCTGTATCTGTACGGGCGGAATTCAGTACATACCCTTCGTGGAAACTTTTACAAGTCCAAACTTTCCTCCTTGCGGATGGGATACCCTCATGACCAATACAGTAGACCCAACCACCACCTGGCATTATGCATTGGATCTCGGTAATGGAATCGCTCAGGTTCTTTTTGACTACGATCAGGACGAATGGTTAATCACCCCTCATTTTGATCTTAGCAGCAACTCTATGCCATTTCTGAAATTTGACTGGAGAGCGAGTAAGTATTGGATGGTTTATCCTTACGATAACTATGATCTCAATATCTATGCAAGGGTAAACAGCGGAGCATGGGTTGAAATATGGGATGAGTATATGAGCGATACAGCATCCATGGGAGCCTTTGTCTGGCAGACCGATTCCGTTTCATTGGCAACTTATGCCGGTCAGGCAGATGTCCAGTTTGCTTTCCAATATGTTGGTGATGACGGAGCGCAGCTTGATTTGGATAATATCACTCTTTATGAACCTCCCGTCATTGACCTCGCAGTTCACATGGGCGATGTGCATGAGTGCGATACCTTTGGATTGGTGCCTGTTCCGATTGCTTTATACAATGAAGGTACAGTAACGATCCCGGCCACAACAACCGTCACAGCTACCTATCAGCTGAATGCTGATCCGGCAGTGGTCGAGACACTCACGATTCCGGTTGATCTTAATCCCGGCGACTCCGTTATGGTGATGTTCTCCACACCGGTCCTGCTCAACCAGTTCACAACTTACAATGCAATGATGGCTGTAAGCCTGGTGGGTGATATGGTGAATACCAATGATACTACAGTTTTCACGCTGACTTTCCACGGTTATCCGGTGGTTGATCTTGGTGCTGATACCATGATCTGCGGACCTTCTACCATTAACCTCGACGCCGGAAATCCGGGCGCTTCATATAGCTGGTGGAATGGTTCAACCACACAGATACATCCGGTGAATGTGACCTATTGTGCCTATGGTAGTGATTGTGATTACTGGGTGGATGTAACCTACACCTATGGTACCAGGACCTGTACTTCCAGAGACACCATCAACATTGAATTCAACAGCATTCCTGTGGTTGATCTTGGAAACGACACTGCGCTCTGTACCGGTGAATCACTCTATCTGGATGCAGGTGCAGGTTATGCCTCCTACCTCTGGTCAACCGGTCACAGTACTCAGGATCTCACCGTCGACACAACTGCTACCTACAGTGTCACTGTCACAAGTATTGAAGGTTGCGAAGGCAGCGGTGACATTAACGTAAATGTGCAATCAGTATATGATGCTACCATTACCACTGCCACGCTGGTGTATTGCGACAATGAGCCCATTTTCAATCTCACAGCGGTTGATGCAGGCGGTGTGTGGTCAGGCAATGGTGTGGTCAACACTTCCACAGGTTTATACTCACCGGCAGCAGCCCTCATCGGTTTGAACGAGGTCATTTACGCGATCCCCGGATCCTGCGGTGATGCAGATACGGTTGACATTGAAATCAAAAAGACCATTCAGCCCTACCTTGGTCCCGACACTACCCTTTGTGCTGACCAGTCCATCATGCTTGATGCCGGTGCGCACGCAGGCGTCACTTATCTGTGGTGGGATGGCGGATCAGCTCAGACAGCTACTTTCGATACCAGTGACATGCCGGGTATGATGACCGCAGTTTACTGGGTTGAAATTGATACCAATGGTTGTGCTGCACGCGACAGCATCACCGTGACCTGGGATCTTTGCACCGGTATGAATGAGAACGGAAACATTGCCATGCGCATTTATCCGAATCCTTCAACGGGAGTATTCACCATAGATTTTGGTGGTCTGAAAGGACTTACCCTCATTCAGGTGATGGATCTGAACGGACGCGTGGTGATTGCTGAATCTCTCGAACTGAACGGCACGGAAACCCATATCCTCGATCTGGGCGGATATGCCAACGGTATTTACAGCATCCGTATGATCAATGGTCAGGATGTTAAGATTGTAAAAGTGGTTAAGAAATAATCCACTTCTGCAAACTTTGGAAACCGCCGGGTTCGCACCCGGCGGTTTTTTTTTGAATGGTTCGGGAGCTGAGGGCTCCCGAACACATCCTTGATTTTAGTACAGTATATTTCAGTGGTCGATATGATTCTCCTGAATCAACTTAAAGTCCTGTATTTCATTGCTTTACTTTTGTCTTGCCAAAAGTAACAAAAGCGCTTTTTTCTCGCCCCGAGGCAATTTTCACGCTGGGC
>CALGYY010000175.1 GCA_937934705.1 uncultured Bacteroidota bacterium | reverse complement strand
TTCTATGTTTACCTCGAGATCAACGACGGGGGAACCTGTTACGCCGGTTATACCGATAGTGTTGTGGTAGTGAATACCAGCGGAATATCCGGCGGGAACCTCAGCGGGATTGAGATCTGGCCTAACCCTGCCAGCGATTTCATTCATATCAGTACAGGCTGTATCCCGCAATCGATAGAAATTCTGGACAGCAGGGGACTGGTGCTTCAAAGGCTTGCACCAAAGGATCTGATGACGGAGATCGATGTAAGTACACTCAGCAAAGGACTATACTTCATCCGTATCCAGACCTCCGGGAAATCTGCGACCGGACGCTTTATCCGAATGTAAGTTCCCTGACTCACAAAGAAAAAGGGGCTGCTCATTGTGACAGCCCCTTTTTCTTTACCGTGATGCCCGTAATGATCAGAACATTTCCACAAACGTGAATTTACAATCAGGCAACAGTTTCTTCGCTCTGTTCTTCTCTTTCTCTGTAATAGCCTGGAACATACCATGCTCAATATTGATGACCTCCATCTCTTTCAAGTGCTTGAATTTCACTGTTTCAGGAGGAAAAACCGTGAACTGGTCATTGGAAACGATAATCTTTTCGAGGCTTGGCACCAGCATCAGGTAGCCAAAAACAATGGAGAAATCAATTCCGTAAAGGTCAGTCAGATCCACCACCTTCACTGTACTTAACTCACCCATATTACGGGGAACTGTGGAGGAGCGCGGAAGTGTCAGCATATTAAGCGAAGGCAGATTCTTAATCGCAGCAAACTGCTCCTGTAGTCCCCGATCGAGATTCAGCGTCAGGTTCAGTTTCTTCAGTTGATGGTAGAAGTTGGTGTCCTGGAATTCAAAGGTTGTGGAGACTTGCTCAAGATCGGGGAAAGCAAGGATGGTCGTCCAGAATTTTGTTCTTGATACAGCTTCAGTATTTAGATATTTACCAAATGAAAATTCTTTCAGATGAGAAAATCCTTTCATCACTTCCGGGTCAACCAGAATAGCCGGCAAATGCAGTCTGGTGATCTTCTTGATACCACTCAGTGCCTTAAGGTCCTCCTCGTCCAGGTTCGGATCAATAAAAGTAAGCTCTTCAAGTGCAGGCAAACCCTTGATAATACTAATCATCTGGGGAATATTAATCAGCGTAAGTTCTGAATTCAGGGTCAGTGATTTCAGTTTTCGGAGTTCAGGAATTCCCTGTGGAATCGTGCCGCTGTCCTGACCTACGTTGGTTTCAAAAATGATTTCCAGATGAGTCAGAGAACGGCTGGGCGGAATCTTCTTAATGTTGTTGTCGATTACCAGGGAGCGCAGGTCTTCAATATCGGCCAGCTCAGCAGGCAAAGCCACGAGGTTGTTATTGGCCAGACTGAGGCTTTGCAGGTTCTCAAACTTCGCGATATTCTTGTTCAGAGTGGTCAGGTCGGTATTGGCAATGGTCAGATGGGTGAGGTTTTCAAAACTGAAGAAATAACCAGGTAACTGATAGAAATCATAATCATAGTCATTACCAAACAGACACAGTTTCTGCATATACTTGAACTTGTCGAAATCCTCGGGCAGCAGGCCCGGATTCTCCAGGGTCATTTTATAAACACTGTCCACAGGGATTTTAACAGTGGTTCTGTAGGTGGGATAATCGCGCAGGGCCTCTTCTGTCTTCATCGGTAATTGTGACCACGCAGGAAACATCCACAACAAGAGGATCAGGCTGAGAAATTTTTTCATGCTGAATAAATTTGGGGTAAAAATACTTTTTTTAGGGAAATAAACAAAATCCCATTATCCTGCCTCAGGTCCTTTATCTGGTGCAGGAATCACAAAGCGGTGAATCAAGGGCGTCAGGATAGTCCCCAGAACACCCAGTATGGCAAAGATTCCGATGAGGCGGTACCAGAAATCATTCTCACCATCATATTCAGTCAGCAGAATGATGATGCAAAGCAGAGCGAAACAGGCATTAAAGAACAGAGTTAAGCTGAGGAGCCATCGCACCAGAGCATGCCGTGGGACCAAAAGAAGCAGAAGGCAGCTGTGGGCCAGTGTGAATGCGGCGATGCCGAGGCTTCCCTCGTACTTCCACAACACTTCCACGCTGTCGCGCTCACCCCAGATCAGAACAAGCATCAGCAAATATCCCAGTGCAGAGACCAGGGGGCCTGCCAGCGCAAATGCCTTGTAACGCCCTCTGTCGTAGAGAAGTGAACAGCTCAATGCAAAGATGGAATACATACCAAGTGACCCGGTAGTCAGCAGGACCTTCTCCTCATATTCACCCCAGGATCCTATAAGAAGAACCACAATACCTGCACCCGCGCTCAGCACCAGCGCAAAGATTAAAACGTAAAGCAGAAATTTCCGCAAACTAAAGTTCTTTTCCATTAGCTTATGTTATGGGTGATCTGCCAAAAATAAACTATTTCTTCTTCCTGACCATCAGCTGATAATAAGCCAACACACCCACACCCACACCGGTAATGGAAAACACAAGCATCAGGAAATCCCCGTTGATCCATGCATCAAGCACGCTATACATCAGCAGAACACTCATGATTACAGCCATAGACCAGAAGAGGGCATCATTCACAATGCGGTTGAAGCGCTGTTCACCGTCTGCCATGGCCTGATCTGCTTCCATTTTCCTGCGCATGTACTCCCGGCGCATCCTTTCCCTTCTTTCCTCCACTTCGCGGCGGACAGAATCGCTGGTGTATGCAAAGTTTCCGTATTTCAGACGAAAATCGTATTGCCTCCTGCGCTGGGGATGGGACAAGGTCCGGTAGGCCTCGTTGATCCGTTTAAAAATCACATCTCCGCCCGCCCCGGAATATACATCAGGATGGTACTTCTTGGCCTTTTCGTGGTAGGCATCCCGGATCAGGCTCTCCGTTGCATCACGCGGTACACCGAGTATAGCATAATAGTCTTCCACCCTGTTAAATGTCTGATTTTACCTCCTGATCAGCCGGCCGCCTTCATTGATGTATGAAGAACCCGTTTCCATGATCAGTTCACAATCCTTCCCGATGAGGAGGCGGCTTCCCTTTTCCAGCCGGAGTTCAGCACCCTGCCTGATGATGAGCTTACTCCGGTCATCAAGGATCATCCTGGCGCCTTTACGGATCATCAAGGTGCTGCCGGCTTCGCATTCAAGTGTTGTCAGTGGTGCAAAACAAGCAGAAGAAGTATCCCTGCTCAATTGCAGGGGTGTCATACATTGCTCCAGCCTGATTACCGCCCCTTTTTCCAGTTCGAGCCTCTCCCGCAGGACGATGGGCCCGGCCCAGCGAATGTCTGTGCGGATACTGTAATTGTCCCACCTGATGTCAACCCGGAAGCAAGCATTCTCCACTTCCGTAAAACGCAGATCCAGCCCGCTCAGGTATACCTTTCGGGTATTGACCCTTCCTTTATATGCTGCAAAGCGCTGATTATGCTGGGTGGTATAATGCGTCACCACATTGACAGGCGCCGGGTTGCTCCCGATGTTCATCCCGCTGCCACTGACAAAGGCTGTAGCCTTATCACCCAGAAAGGGCAGTTCAGAACCCTGATCAGCACCATCTTTAACCCTGTATGGATAAGAACAATATGAATGTTCATTCAGGGTGCCTGCAGCTCCGCTCAGGTCATAGATATGGGTTTGCAGTTCATTATAACCCGTCAGGGGATTCGGCCGATCCCGTGCTTCAACCTTCTTCACCTGATTCCATGCAATACAGGTCAGCGTATCTTCTTCGCCGGTCATCCGGTAATCCCAATTCCCTTTCGCCGACAGAAAACGGAGGTTGTCAGTCTCATCACCTGAAAAAACTTCCTGGGGATGATCCGAAACCCTTTGCCCGCGCCCCACCTGGATGTAGGCATAGATACCGGGGCTGCCCTGATCACGACAGGCATCCTCATTTGAAAATTGAAGAAAATCAATCTTGCCATTCCTGCCTACCTGGTGGTTCTCCAGCCAGAGAAACTGTGGCGCCGCATTACTGTCGATCCCCGGCAAGCGGATCCTGATGGCGTCACCCGTTGTCACAAAATCGCGTAACAGAATTGACAGAGAACCCTGCCCCTGCTCCACCGATGCATTGACCGCACCCGCCCATACCTCATGAAAAGAAGGGTTGAAAACCGTATCCGTCCAGCCCAGTCGCCAGCGGTCATAAGCATTACAGGACGTCAGACTTGAATTATACCCGCCCATCAGGCCGTAGCCGCCCTGCAGGCCTGGAAATACCGCAGCGTTGGAAGTGCCGAAATGATTACCACCTGCTGAATGAAAAGCATTGCTTCCATATAAATTATGGGCAAATTCATGAAAAGCGATATTACGGTATGATTTGCTGTACTCGGCCACCCCCACAGATTGTACGGTTGTGATCTCATTTTCATAGTAAAGACCATTCATCAGCAGGCTGCATTTCCGGCATGCCGTTGATTCATATGAATAACCTTCACCGGGATTGTTCTGACCGTAATTCCAGAGCACTTTTCCCTTCTCCTCCTTTCTGACAGTGTTGCGTGTCAGCACCATCACAAAGTCGATCTTTCCGTTAGGCGCCGACTGCTTCATCTTACCGGGGGTCCCGCGTGCAGTGAAGTCAAAATCGCCTATGTCATGGTAAGCATTCATGGTCATAACACCTCCCAGTCTGTTGATCCTCTCCAGGGCAGCCCTCACGACAGCATCAAAATTGAAAGCTGCCCCGGAATTATCCGGGGTGATTTCTGACTGCAGGATATTCACTGTAACAAAATCACCCAGAATCAGAAGATTTCCCAGACTGGACTCATAAAAGTAACGCGTCATTGTCCCATGCGGGCCCGCGGGCCGGGACTCTGCATCGAGAAAATCCTTTGCCCAGACCGGGGGCTGGTCATTCAGAATTTCAGGATTTCCCGGCCGCCATTGAGGTGTTTCCGTTTGATAAAATGGATCCCGCTCAGGCGTCTGATCATAAATAATGTTTACACAAATCGTAAGAATACGGATGCGGCCGTAAGGGCTCAGGGAACTCCCGTACCTGCTGTCGAATCCTTCCTGGGCCATGAGCTGAACACTCAGAAAAAACAACAGTAAGGGGATTAAGATTCTACGCATATGAGCGAATCACTTAACGCCTGCGGCGCATCTGCTGCATGTTGCGGAGGGCTTGCTTGCCGCCGCCGGTCGTTACCGAACGCATGACTTTACGGGTGTCTTCGAATTGTTTGATCAGGCGGTTCACTTCCTGTATGGTGGTTCCGCTGCCCTCGGCTATGCGCTTTCTGCGACTGCCGTTAAGAAGCTCGGGCGTTTCACGCTCTTTGGGCGTCATGGAACAGATAATGGCCTCAATGCCCTTGAAGGCATTGTCGTCGATATCAACATCCTTCAGCGCTTTTCCCATTCCGGGTATCATTCCCATGAGATCCTTAATATTGCCCATCTTCTTGATCTGCCTGATCTGACTGAGGAAATCGTTGAAATTGAATTGGTTTTTTGCAAGTTTCTTCTGCAGTTTCTGGGCTTCCTCAATGCTGAATTGCTCCTGGGCCTTCTCAACCAGCGAGACGATATCTCCCATTCCCAGGATACGGTCGGCCATTCGCTCAGGATAGAAAATATCGATGGCATCGATCTTTTCCCCAATACCAACAAATTTGATAGGCTTCTCAACCACTGCCTTTACGGTTAGCGCTGCTCCGCCACGGGTATCCCCGTCAAGTTTGGTGAGCACCACACCGTCGTAATTCAGACGGTCGTGAAAAGCCTTGGCAGTATTCACAGCATCCTGACCTGTCATCGCATCCACCACAAACAAAGTCTCGGTGGGGTTCACCGCTTTTTTAACAGCCGCTATCTCATCCATCATCTGCTCATCAATCGCCAGTCGTCCGGCCGTATCGATGATCACGGTATTCAATCCTTTATCCTTAGCGTAACTGATCGCTTTGCGCGCAATATTGACAGGATTCTTTTCCTGTTCATCCGAAAAAACCTCCACGTCTATCTGCCCGCCCAGAACCTTCAGCTGTTCGATAGCTGCCGGACGATAGACGTCGCAGGCTACGAGCAGCACCTGACGCCCGCGCTTGCTTTTGAGAAAATTGGCCAGCTTGGCGGAGAATGTTGTTTTACCGGAACCCTGAAGACCCGAGAGCAGTACAATAGCAGGCGAACCCTTGAGATTGATTTCAGACTTCTCTCCCCCCATCAGGCGCACCAACTCATCATGGGTCACCTTCACCATCATCTGTCCCGGGGATACTGCCTTCAGCACATTCATCCCCAAAGCTTTATCCTTTATATCATCCGTGAAGCTTTTGGCAATTTTGTAACTGACGTCGGCATCAAGCAGTGCCTTCCTGACTTCTTTCAGCGTTTCTGCCACATTGATCTCTGTAATGTGGCCCTGCCCTTTCAGCATTTTAAAAGCCCTGTCGAGCTTTTCACTCAAACTTTCAAACATCTCCTCTGGTTTTAATTCGTCACAAAAGTAAGAAAAAGCATCCATACCGGAGTGCCTCCCGCACACCGGGCATTGTGAAGGCCTGAAGCATGACATCAGACTCCAGGGCCGTAAGACCTCACCTGAAAATTGCGGGAAAGGCATAAGAGTTTTCGCTACCTTTGCACTTCTTATACATCTTTTTATTATGGAACTCATTGACGGAAAGAAAATCTCTGAAGAAATTAAAAATGAAATTGCCGGGGAAGTCCGGAAAATGATCGCTGCGGATCGCCCTGTACCTCACCTTGCCGCAGTATTGGTAGGTGAAGATCCGGCCAGCCAAACTTATGTTGCCTCAAAAGAACGGGCCTGCAAAGAAGTAGGGTTCATGTCATCTGTGTACCGTTATCCCGGTGATTTCACCGAAAAGCAGCTTCTGGATGTGGTGCAGTTCCTGAACAACGACCCGGATATCGACGGCTTCATTGTTCAACTCCCTTTGCCTGCGCATATCAATGTTCAAAAAGTGATTGAAACCATCGATCCCGCAAAGGATGTGGATGGTTTCCACCCCGTTAACGTGGGAAAAATGCTGCTGGGAATACCTGCTTACCTGCCGGCTACACCTGCAGGGATCATCATGATGCTCGAACGTACCGGTATTGAAACCGAAGGAAAGAACTGTGTGATACTGGGCAGAAGCAATATCGTGGGAAGCCCGATGTCAGTCCTGATGTCACGCAACCGGAAACCCGGTAATGCAACGGTAACTGTTTGTCACAGCAAGACCCGTGACCTCAAAACCATCACCTCTGCCGCCGACATCCTGATTGTGGCGATTGGTCAGGAAGGTTTTGTTACTGCAGACATGGTAAAGAAAGGCGCAGTCGTGATCGACGTGGGAATGCACCGTGTTCCCGACAGTACGACAAAAAGCGGCTTCCGCCTCAAAGGCGACGTAAAATTCGATGAAGTCGCACCCCTGAGTTCTTACATCACTCCTGTTCCCGGCGGTGTCGGTCTGATGACCATTGTTTCATTGCTGAAGAACACCCTTCATGCCCGGAACGGGAATTTCTATCCGAAAGAGGAACGATAAAAGCAAAGCATGAAAAGCACTCCAACTGATGATCTCCGCCTCCCTTTGATGGAGCTGTTTTACAGCCTTCAGGGAGAAGGGTTTCATACAGGCGAAGCGGCAGTATTCCTGAGAATCGGAGGTTGCGATGTGGGGTGCCGCTGGTGCGATGTAAAAGAAAGCTGGGATGCCGACCTGCATCCCCTGACACCGGTACAGGAAATTCTTGACGAGATCAGGGCTTTCCCTTCTGCCAGTGTTGTGGTCACAGGCGGAGAACCCCTGAAGTACAACCTTGATCCGCTTTGCGAGGGGCTCAGGGAAGCAGCCTGCAGGACATATCTTGAAACATCGGGCTCTGAGCCGCTGAGCGGATCCTGGGACTGGATATGTCTCTCACCCAAAAAGGGAGCCCCCCCGCTTACTGACATCTGCCTGCTGGCGGATGAACTGAAAGTGATCATTGAAAACGAAAACGATTTCGAATGGGCCGAAACGCAGGCCGAAAGGGTCAGCAAGGCCTGTCTGCTTTACCTGCAGCCCGAATGGAGCAAACACAAGGAAATCACACCCGGCATCGTTGATTATATCGGGAGCAACCCTCGCTGGAAACTGTCGCTGCAGGTTCATAAATACATCGGGATACCCTGATAAACAACCAAAACAATGAAGAATATCAGACTGACTTTCTCTTTCCTCTTGCTTGTCACTTTATGGGGCATGCCCATGTCGGAGCTCACCGCACAGCCGATTGAGCTGTCATCAAAAAGCAAAAAAGCCTGTAAGGCTTATATGAAAGCTGCATCCTATTACCAGGCCAAGGACTATGCCTATGCCTTAATAGAACTGGATCGCGCAACCAACACTGACCCCTATTTTATCGAGGCATGGATGATGAAGGGTGATATTAAAGAAGATCAGAAGCATATTGAAGAAGCCATTTCCTGTTACGAAAAAGCACTTGAGATCAACCCCGATTTCTTTCCCCGGAATTTCTACAACCTGGCACGCCTCCAGCTCAGTCTGGGAAAATATGCTGACAGTAAAAAGAATTACGAGATCTACCTTTCTTATCCTGACCCCAATCCTCATTTGCTTCCCAGGATCAGGTTCGACCTGCAGTGCTGCGATTTTGCCATCTGGGCCACCGGGCACCCGGTGCCTTTTGACCCGCAGAACATGGGCGACAGCATCAATACGCAATATAACGAGTATTCTCCTACCCTGACCGTTGATGAACAGACGTTCATCATTACGAGGCAACGCCCCAGGGATGAAATGACCATACATTCACTGGACTTTGAAGAAGATTTCTTCATCAGCAAACGTATAGAAGGTGCATGGGGAAAGGCCCGCAAAATGCCATCACCGATGAACTCTCATGGAAATGAAGGCGCACAGTGCATTTCCCCTGACGGAAAATTCATGTACCTGACCATATGCAACAGGGCTGACGGATACGGAAGCTGCGATCTGTATTATTCGAAAAGGGAAGGTGACAAATGGAGCACACCAAAAAACATGGGAAATGTAGTCAACTCATCCACCTGGGACTCCCAGCCAACCATCAGCCCCGACGGTAAGACCATTTACTTTGCCAGCGCCCGCGAGGGGACAAAAGGAAATATGGATCTTTGGAAAACCACCTTTGTTAATGGCATCTGGCAGAAGCCCGTTAACCTGGGCGATTCAATCAATACAAGCAGAGGTGAGATGTCGCCCTTTATTCATCCCGACGGTCGTACGCTCTATTTCACATCCAACGGACATGTTGGAATGGGGCTCAATGACATTTATTTTTCCCGCATGGATACTGCGGGAAACTGGAGCAAGCCGGTGAATCTCGGATATCCCATTAACACATACAAAGACGAAGGATTCCTGATCGTCAATGCCAAAGGCGACAAGGCGTATTTTGCTTCGGATCAGTTGGGGGGCTACGGTGGCCTTGACCTGTATACCTTTGAACTTTACGAGGAAGCCCGGCCGGTGGTGGTGACCTATATGAAAGGTGTGGTTTACGATAAAAACACCATGGGTAAACTGGAAGCATCATTTGAGCTCATCGACCTGGCTACGGGAGACATTGTCGTCAGTTCATCCTCAGATCCGGTAACGGGTGAATTCCTGGTCAGTCTTCCCAACGAAAGGAACTATGCGCTCAACGTATCTCTGCAGGGCTACCTCTCTTTCTCTGAAAACTTTACTTTAAAAGGGGAGCACGACAAAACAGATCCTTTTCTCAAAGACATCCCCCTGCAACCCTTGCAGGAAGGTGCCATTGTGATTCTGAAAAACATCTTTTTCGATTTCGACAAATACGAACTCCTGCCTGAATCCAGGATCGAGCTGGACCGCTGGGTAGAACACCTGAGTAAAAACCCCAGACTTAAAATAGAGATTGGTGGGCATACCGATAATAAGGGAAGTAAGGAATACAACCAGCTTCTTTCTGAAAACCGAGCCAGGTCGGTGTACAATTACCTTATCGAAAAAGGTATTGACAAGACCAGACTGACCTATAAAGGTTATGGTCTGACAATGCCGATCGACACCAATGATACTGAAGAAGGAAGGGCAAACAACAGAAGAACGGAGTTCAAGGTGATCTCCTTCTGATCCTGCCGCTGATAAGAATCCCGTTAAACCAGAAGCGTCAACCGAAAGCACCATGTTACGCATCGCTTTTCAGACCTTTGGCTGTAAGCTGAATTTTGCAGAAACATCAGCCATAGCAAGAAAACTCTCTGAAGGGGAATTCTGTGTTGTGGATTTTTCTGACGAAGCCGATGTTTATGTGATTCATTCATGTATGGTGACTGCCCAGGCAGAAAAGAAAACACTGCAGGCCGTCAGGCAGGCTCACCGGCGCAGTGTCCGGGCCAGGATTGCAGTGGCCGGATGTATGGCCGAGTTGCAGGAAGAACGTCTCAGAAAAGAACCCGGGGTCAGCCTGGTGCTGGGCAACTCCGATAAATTCCGGCTGGAAGAATTTCTTCTCGACAGCGGGTCGCGGATCACCCGTTTGACTGAAGCAGGATTTGAAGCATCCTGGTCGGTCAGCGAACGGACACGCTCATTTCTGAAGATACAGGACGGCTGTGACTATTTCTGCGCCTACTGCACCATTCCACTGGCCCGCGGAAGGAGCCGCAGCGGAACGGTCGCAGAGATCCTGAAAGCCGCTGAGGAGATCACCGCCCGGGGTGTGAAGGAGATCGTACTTACAGGGGTGAATATTGGTGATTTCGGAAGACAGAACGGGGAGACCCTCTATCAGCTCCTGCTGGAATTGCACCAGACTGAAGGATTGGAAAGACTCAGGATATCATCCATTGAGCCCGACCTTCTGGAAGAAAGAATCGTAAGTTTATCTGCAGAATACGGCAGGCTTCTCCCCCACTTTCATATTCCGCTGCAGGCCGGAAGCAATGAAGTGCTCCGACTCATGAAACGTCGCTATACAACGGCCCTTTTCAGTGAAAAGGTATCCATGATCCGCGCTCTGCTGCCCCGTGCATGTATAGCCACTGATCTGATATGCGGATTTCCCGGAGAAAGCGACAGCCTTTTCGGAGAATCGCTCGAATATGTTAATCTTATCGACATATCTTACCTTCATGTTTTCAGTTATTCCGTCAGAAAAGGAACCCACGCCACGCAACTGCCATATCCTGTCAGCCCCTTGAAAATCAGAGAAAGAAGCCTGGCGTTCCATCACCTGAGTGATCGGAAAAAGCAGGCGTTTTACAACAGCAATACCGGCCGGCAGGCCCGTGTGTTTTTTGAGTCGCGGAACAGGCAGGGATACCTGTATGGTTTTACAGAGAACTACATTAAAGTCCGGCACCCCTGGTCCGCAGAACTCGTGAACAGTATTCAAACTGTCACACTGCTGACCTCCGCATCTGCGGATTACCTGAACTGTGTCATCAGTAAATCTTAATGAAATCATGAATAGACTTAGCGTTCTTCTGAGCACTTTCGTTTTTATAACAAGTTTGTCGTTCGCACAAAAGAATGCCTTCAAACTATTTGAAACCGCCAATTACGCGTCATGCGTGGATCTTGAGCTCCGCGATTCTCTGAACAGGCCGGTCAAGGTTCCGGCTGATGTGACCGAAGGGCTGAAGTGCCCGGTAATTGCAGATCTCCGGGATGGGCTGCTCTGTTATATGAACAATAATATAATCTCATTATATGATATATCATCAGACATGACTTACCCCTTACTGGAAGTCTATCCCGACCTCGACGGGTACAACGGACCCTGCTGGTCAGCGTCCGGTCATAAAGTGGCCTTTGTGATGATCAACCAGGAGCGAAAATATGATTATACTGAATCCTGCCGGATTGTCGTGCTTAGCCTTGATGAAAACTATGCTGTCAGGGACAAAAGGAAATTTGACCGTATGTTAAATTTTACCTGCGGGGCCATGTGTTACTGTGATTGCGGAACGGATATACGCTTCGACGGAGACAACATTCTCAGGTTCAGACGAAATGAAAACATTGAGGAAAGGCCGGGTGAATGGGAAACCATCATTCTGGAGCCCTGACGATTAGGACTGGTCGTCATTCCTTCGCAAGCTTTCCGGGAATCATTTGTATCTTTGCATCAAAATCAAACATATGTATCCAGCCATTTCTGACCTCATTAATGATATCCTGGGAACAAATATTTCACTCCCTGTCCAGACTTACGGTTTTTTCGTGGCCATGGCTTATCTCACCGGAACATGGGTGTTAAAAAATGAAATGAAGATCAGGGAGAAATGGGGGCAATTGCAGGGAACTACGAAGAAGGTACTGGTAGGTGCACCGGCTACGGTGCAGGAACTGATCATCCTCGGGATACTTTCCTTTGCCATAGGGTACAAATTCAGCGGGATGATCATCGAGTACGGAACCTTCGCCGCCAATCCTCAGGATTACCTTCTCTCACTGGAAGGCAGTATATGGGGAGGACTCGTTGTTGCTGCCGGGGCTGTTGTTTACCGCTGGTATTCAAAAAAGAAAAAGAAACTGGATAAACCCGTCTGGGAAGAGGTGGAGGTGAAACCCCACGAACAGGCAGGAACGATTCTGATCATCGCTGCAATATTCGGAATCCTCGGAGCGAAGATATTTCATAACCTTGAGAATTTTGATGCTTTATTGGAGGACCCTGTTGGACAGATCTTCTCCTTTATGGGTCTTACCTTTTATGGAGGCCTCATACTTGGCAGTGCCGCTGTTATCTTTTATGCACGCAGACAAAAAATTGCCGTACTGCCATTGATCGACGCCTCGGCACCGGCCATCGCAATCGCCTATGGTGTTGGGCGTCTGGGATGCCATATGTCAGGTGATGGATGCTGGGGGGTCGCCAATATGAATCCCAAACCAGGCTGGCTGAGCTGGCTGCCCGATTGGATGTGGGCTTATGACTTCCCTCATAATGTGATCAGCGAGGGAGTTGCCATCGACCATTGTACCGGAAAATACTGCACCATCCTGGAGCACCCGGTGTATCCGACCTCTTTCTACGATTTTATTATCATGGGACTGTTTTTCATCGTTCTCCTCCTGATCAGAAACAGAATCAGGATTCCGGGGTACATGTTCTCCATACTTATCCTTTTTATCGCAGTTCAAAGGTTTTTCATTGAAAAGATCAGGGTCAACAACACTTACGACATCGGAGGTTTACAGATTACGCAGGCGGAAATCATTTCGGTAATCCTGGTCTTATTGGGAGGGCTCGGCTTATGGTATTTCCGCAAACGCCACCTGAAAATAAGAAACCGGCAACCCAAATCAGAAGATCAGAAATAGCTGATAAGCCGCTTCTTCCGCTTCCGGTTTATTCTGTTTCCAAATTACATGCGGGCTTGTTCCGGGCCTGAAAATATGCTATCATTGTAGGCCGTGAAAACGTAATATGAAAACCCTGAACAGATTCACCGCTTTAGTTCTGCTTTTGGTAATGGCAGGCTTCTCTGCCTGTCACACCCACTATAAGCTCAGGGAGAAGGAAACGATCACATCGGTGATCGCACTTGACAGCACCTTTGCAGAAGAGGATTCCACAGCGCTGGCCATCATCGCCCCCTATAAAGCCTCCATGACGGCAGAAATGGAAGAAGTGATCGCCTACGCGGACCAGGCACTAAGCAAAGCACAACCGGAAGGTTTGCTCAATAATTTCGTCACTGATCTTGTGCTCAGGATGGTCGACCGTTACTATACGGATGAACCGGTCGATTTGTGTCTCATGAATAATGGCGGACTGCGGAGCAGTCTCCCGAAGGGTGAGATCAAAACAAAGAATGTTTTTGAGTTATTGCCTTTTGAAAACCGCTTGACAATAATGCACCTGAGCGGCAGCAAGACCCTGGGCCTTTTCAATTACGTGGCCCGCGAAGGAGGCATGCCATTGTCAGGCGCAAGAATGGGCATTAAGGAAGATGCGGCTGTGAATATTTTAATCAGGGGTAAAGCTCTCGATACTACTGCAACATACCGTGTTGTCACCGTTGACTACCTCGCGGATGGCGGGGATAAAATGAATTTCTTCAACAATCCGCTGCAGCGGACTGACCTGCCCGTTCTGATCAGGGAAGTCATGATCCTTTACCTGAAGGAGCTTACTGCAGCCGGGAAAACTGTGAATGCTGAACTCGACGGGAGGGTGTATTATGAGCAGTAGGAGAACCTTCATTAAAACCATGCTGGCAGGAGGCGCCATCCTCGGACTAAAGGCCGGGCCGCTCAGTGCAATGGCAGACGGAGAACTTGTGAAATTAACTATACTGCACACCAACGACTCCCATAGCCGCATCGACCCTTTTCCGGTTTCCGACCCGAAATACCCGGGCATGGGAGGCTTTGCCAAAAGAGCCGCACTGATACGGAAAATTAAAAGTATTGAGAAGAACGTACTGGTATTCGACGCCGGAGATGTCTTCCAGGGCTCCCCGTATTTTAATATGTACGGAGGTGAAGTTGAGTTCAGGCTGATGAGCGAAATGGGCTATAACGCAATGACCATTGGCAATCATGAATTTGACAACGGACTTGAAGGGCTGGCGAAACAATTGAAAAACGCTTCATTCCCGCTGATCTCAACCAATTATGATTTCTCTGATACGCCTCTTGCAGGAAAGACGGAACCATATCGCATTTTCAAAGTGGATGGCGTGATCATCGGAGTTTTCGGACTGGGCATTGAACTGGAAGGTCTTGTAAGCAAAAAGGCCTATGCCTCCACCCGCTACCTTGACCCCCTGTCCAAAGCTGCTGAAACCGCCCGGTTCTTAAAAAAAGAACTCAGGTGCGATCTGGTCATTTGCCTCTCACACCTCGGCTGCAGTTACCGTGATAAAAAAGTCAGTGATATGGTGATGGCCAAACAGTCGAGAAACATTGACCTGATCATCGGAGGACACACCCATACATTTATCGATAATCCATACGTGTTCAGTAACGCGGAAGACAAGGAGATCATCATTTGTCAGGTCGGTTGGGGTGGCGTGAAAATAGGCAGAATAGATTATTACTTTGTGAAAAGCAAGGGGTTAAAAATTGCTGATGCGTATACAATAAAAATTGGAGAAAATAAAGGTTAAATTCTTTTTTTATGTTGAATTTTTTATAAATATTTGTACCCTGAAAATCAGAAAACATTTTGGGAAGTAACAGCAAATTCAATCAGTTTAATATGAACTGATTGCAGGATTTGTCGCCTTAAACAAAAAAAAGACCAGGTAAAAAGAGGGACGAACGGAATGAAAAAAAGCTTCACAGAGGTTTGGAACAACTGCTTGGCCGTTATCCGGGACAACATCCCCGCCCAGAGTTTTAAAACCTGGTTTGAACCGATCAAACCCGTAAAACTCAAAGATAGCGTCCTGACCATTCAGGTTCCAAGCCAGTTTTTTTACGAATTTATAGAAGAGCATTTCATCACTCTGCTCAAGAAAACCATTAAAAAGGAACTGGGCGCCAATGGCCGTCTGGAATATCACATCATCATGGACAACTCACACGGAGCCAACAACCCCATCACGGTTAAGGCTTCGGTAAGCAATAAGAAGGCGGTTAAAAACCCGCCGGTTTCCATTCCTGTGAATATCCATCATGACGACAACAAGGAGATTCCTAATCCTTTTATCATACCGGGACTGAAGAAGATCAACATCAGCTCTAACCTGGTAGAGAATTATTCATTTGAAAATTTCGTTGAAGGAGATTGCAACAGGCTGGCCCGTTCTGCCGGATTTGCCGTTGCGAACAACCCCGGAAAAACTGCCTTTAACCCGCTGCTGCTTTATTGCGCCACTGGTCTGGGAAAGACGCACCTCTGCAATGCCATCGGTATTCAGGTCAAAAATAATTTCCCCGACAAAATCGTGCTTTATGTACCCTGTGATGTGTTTACCAATCAATACGTAGATTCGGTACGCAACAAAACGGTGAACGACTTCATCCACTTCTACCAGATGATCGACGTTCTCATTGTCGACGACATCCAGTCACTCGCAGGAAAAGAAAGCACGCAGAATGCCTTCTTCCATATTTTCAATTTCCTCCACCAGAAAGGCAACCAGATCGTCATCGCCTCCGACAAAGCGCCCGTCGACATGAAAGGTATGGAACCCCGCCTGCTGTCGCGCTTCAAATGGGGACTCTCAGCAGATTTGCAGGTTCCGGATTTTGAAACAAGGGTAGCCATCATCGAAAAGAAACTTTATAACGACGGGGCCAATATGCCCCGCGAAGTCATAGAGTATCTCGCCTACAGCATCACCACCAATG
>CALGYY010000174.1 GCA_937934705.1 uncultured Bacteroidota bacterium | reverse complement strand
GGGCCTGTGTATCTTCTATGGTGATGACCTGGGTGTATACTGCGCTGACATTGCCAGAGTAATCAGTTACTGTCCAGGTGTTCGTGTAATTGCCCTCCTCGGTACAGGTAGCTGCTGGAACAAACGTTCCGGTTACCTTGACGATATTGCTGACATCGTTATCACAATTGTCCGTCGCCACCGGGAACATGGATTGAGCTGTCACAAGTCCTCCAGCGTCATTGCACTGAAGAGTTACATTCAATGCACCCGCTGCCGTCACCCATGTCGGTAGGCTGTTGTCTGCTATCGACACAGCATAATCAGTAGTTGTGACCTGGCATGAAGCCCCGATTCGTTCAGTTACCCTAACGATTCCCGGAGTGACATTGCCCCAGCTTACAGTTATAGAGTTTGTGTTCTGGCCTCCGGAAATGGTTCCTCCAGTTACTTCCCAAAAATAATTATGGCCTGATACATTGGGAGTTGAATAGACCTGTCCTGTGGCGTTGGGGCAAACAGTGGCAGGCCCGGTAATAACCGGATTGACAGGCACACCCGAAACAACGTTAACAGTAACAGTCCCGGAGATGTCAATTACAGCATCTCCCGGCATTCCTCCAAATTCGACATAGAAACCATCAGGTCTATAGATGCCTGATCCTAAATTGAAATTGTTGTCATCCCAGGTGCCGTCAGTAAGAAAGTGACAGAAATCCTGATTCCCATTATCATTTGGTTCTCCAGTATCCCAATTTGCATATGTCAGTTCAGTGCCATTTTCATCGCCAAGCCAGAATGATGTCCCAGCCTCGGGGCCTGTTACCCATTTCCAATCTCCCTCAGAAGAATAAAAGTCACTGGCTCCAACCCAAATTGCACCGCCTGCCATCTGTGACAAGAGAAATGCATTCTCTTCAGCCGACCCGATCGTCACAAGATAACCCTGCATACCGAACAGGAGGGTTCTGTCAGCATATATTCGGGAATCGTGCCACCTCAGGCTTGGATAAGGTACATACCTGTAATAGTGGCCAGTAGTATGATTGATCCTTTCCAGTGAGAGTGTGACCTCCCGGCTTCCGGGACTGGGTGTACCGCTGGAATTGCTGTAAACTACAGTTCTTAAAACACTCTGGAACTGCGAAGTGGTTGCTGGCCCTTTAAGTATGAGAAGCCCGAATTGTGGAAGATAAGTTGAAGTAATTCCATATGCGAGAGTACAACTTACCAGATCCTGTCCGGGCTGAAATCCCGTCCCTATCTGAACATAAGCCGCAGAGATGACCTGGTCTGCAGGATCACTGATTGTCAATCCCGTAGAAATAGAAACAGGTAAGCCGCAAAATTCATAATCGCCGCTAACCCCAAGAACCGGTGGCGGTGGATCACAACTTAAAGTATGAAAGACAATGGCATCAAGGTAAAAATAGTCTGAACCAGGATCTAATCTTATTCTCAGCCGATTTGTATTCTGAGAGGCTGTCACTTGTTCAACCAGGAAGCTGGATGACTGTCCATAATAGGCACTTGCAAGCTTGACAGGCCCCCAGGTACTTCCGTCGGATTCCTCAATGGAAATTCTCGAGAACGCAACACCTGTTTGATCAATTGGTCTCCACACAAGAGAGTAAATCTGACCTGTTGGAATAGTGTATGGAAGATTAATAATAACCCAATCCCCACTGCTATTAAAACTGGCATAACTACCATCTGGTACTCCGGCAATAGATCTTGCATTATTAACATCTTTAATATCAGCAGCCTCTAGAGGTAGAGCATTTCCTGAAAGTAAATGGCCACTGAACCCGGGGGCACAGATACTTGAAAAGCACTTTACGGTGGTATATGAAACGGCATCGACTTCAAAATCAGATCCATTATTGTTAAAAATCCTGATATACCTGAAATCATTGGTTGCTGTTACAGATTGACTGAAAAGTTCTTCATTAGAAGTCGTAATGTTCCGAGGAGGATCATATGATCCGTAGGTTAGTGACTCACTCCAATTGAGTGTGGAGATTCCTGATGCGCCAGACCTTTGCCGCCAATAAATTACATATTCCTGCCCTGCCAGAACAGTATCAATAAAATCAATCACAATGTAATCGCCATTATCGTATAACTGAGCTGCAGAACCGTTGGGCGCACCAAGCACATATTCCGGAGGGCCTACACTTAAACTCTGCATTGCCACAGACCCAAATCCTTGTACTTCGAAAGGCGTCTTCCCCGGTCCGCACTGGGCTGAAACTGATAACTCAAATAATAAAGCGAATATCCCTGCAAGCAATGGAAATATCGCTTTCTTGTAACTTAACATTCTACAGGTTGATTACGTGGCTTCTTTAACTGCTGTACGTCATTTATACTCATCAAACGTCAAAATGGTTACTTCATTGCAGAAGAATTTAGCCTCTTAATGCGTGAATTTCAGAGAAAAGAGAAGTGCCGGCAAGTGATGCCGGCACTAATTATCCACATTATCAAATGTTTATCAACAATTTTGATGCCTCGTCGCTAAAGAATCAGCATGGCATCTCCGTAGGTTCCGAACCTGTATTTTTCCTTGACGGCAGTACGATATGCATCAAAAAGAAGATTGTAGCCCGCAAAAGCGGAAACCATCATCAGCAGAGTGGAATACGGGAGCTGGAAATTGCTCACAAGCATATCGGGCACCCTGAAGTCGTAGGGCGGAAAGATAAACTTGTTGGTCCATCCGTTAAACGGTTTTACCATTCCCGAGGTAGAAACAGAACTCTCCAGTGTCCGTATCACGGTGGTTCCTACTGCGCAGATCCTGCTCTTCCTCTCTTTGGCCTTGTTGATCAGCACCGATGCATCCTCGGAGATGATTATCCTCTCGGAATCAACCTTGTGCTTGGTCAGGTCCTCCACATCAACATTACGGAAATTGCCAAGCCCCACATGAAGGGTGATCTCGGCAAACTCAACGCCAACTATCTCAAGCCTCTTCAGCAGTTCCCTGCTGAAATGAAGCCCGGCCGTCGGCGCAGCAACCGCTCCTTCATGCTTTGCAAAAATGGTCTGGTACCGCTCATTATCCTCCGGTTCAACAGGCCTGTTGATGAACTTCGGAAGCGGAGTCTCGCCGAGCGAATAAAGCGTCTGCTTGAACTCCTCATATGTTCCGTCAAAGAGAAAACGAAGGGTTCTGCCTCTCGATGTGGTATTGTCTATCACTTCCGCCACCAGCAGGTCATCCTCCCCGAAATAAAGCTTGTTGCCAATCCTGATCTTCCTTGCCGGGTCAACCAGCACATCCCAAAGCCTCTGCTCACGGTTCAGCTCGCGAAGCAGGAACACCTCTATCTCAGCCCCAGTCTTCTCCTTGTTCCCGTACAGCCTGGCCGGAAAAACCTTGGTGTTGTTGAATACAAGCACATCACGCTCCCTGAAATACTCCACGA
>CALGYY010000173.1 GCA_937934705.1 uncultured Bacteroidota bacterium | reverse complement strand
TTGTGGTGAACAATTTCTCGCCCCAACGGTTGTATATGACCATGATAAAATCATTATTGTCGGTGAATACGCCAACCGGAGCGAAAATGGGATTGGTGCCGTTTGGCGTGAAAGCATTCGGAATGTAGACCCTGGGTTCCTGCAGCAATACGATCATATTAGAGTAAACGGTGTCAGAGAAGGCCACTCCCGGCATGAAGATGTCGTAGAGAGAGGCTTCTATCTGATAGTAAAAGCGTCCGCTGGTTTGGGTGTACTGAGATACATTATCGTCGTAGGCAATTTCACCCCACATCACCGAGCCGCTGGTATGCATCTGATCATAATTGTCGATCTGGCGCTGTATGTTGTATACCAGGGGCGCCCGGTCTTCGTAAGGTGTCCAGTCGAGCCTGTTGTTCAGGTAGACGTAGGAGTTTCCCGTCAGGTGGATGGTGCGGGCTACATTGGAGGTGAGTGCATCCAGGTTGCAGCTGTCGACCACGATGACCTTATAAAAGTAGGATTGCGCATTGACATGAGCCGTGAGATCTTCGTATATCACCGTAGAACCGACAGGGGGCGGCGGGATCGAGGCAATTTCGTAATAATCAATGCCGTCTGTAGACCGCATAATCCTGAGTTTGGTAATATAGGCTGTTGTGTCAATGTAAAACCCGATTCTGGCGTAAAGGTTATCAACCACAGTGGCGTAGCGCATAAAGACGTACTGGGGCTGATGCGGTTTGGTAGCGATGATGCACTGGGTATTGGAGGTTGATGTTACACTGTCGTTGGCATTGTATCCCTGAACATAATAGCAATACTGTGCATTTTCCGTGAGGTTGGTGTGATCATAAAAGGTATTGGGCGCCGGAACATCAGCCAGGAGTGAATATGGCCCGCTGTCTTCGCTCACATAAACCCGGTAACCCTGAACCGGCGGGTTCATATTGATGTAGCTGTTCCACGACAGCATGATCTTGTCGGCACAAACGTCAACCGCGAGAGGGTCGATGAAAAGTGTCCGGTGATCGATACTCATACTGCTGGTCTGGTTGCAGCTGTCAACAGCAGCCACGCAATAGGACTCAGAGCTGATCTGGGGATTGGATCCCATGTACATGTAGTAGGTGTTGTTGATTCCGAACACCGTATCGATCAGAAACCATGGCCCTGTACCGCCCGGACGGCGATAGACGTAGTATTTGCGCGTATCCGGTGAAGGGGAGGGGAACCAGGCAATTTCAGCTTTTCCGCTGAGCAGGTTTACGCTAACTGAGTCCATGACCGGTGTAACCGGAGGCGTTCCGTCCTGCAGGAAAGCCCCGTCCACATTCGATACGGAGGTGCAACCTATGGTGTCGTCAATCTCGATGCGGTAATTCAACTGATCGTTGCAAACCATCACCGTGTCGTGGTAAATGAGGTTCTGAACAGAATCGACAAATGTCCAGGTGCCGGCGGGGAATTCCCTGTAAATGCGGTACCAGCCGGTACTGCTTGTCAGAAGAGGGTTGTGGGTGGGATTCCAGGTGAGCTCCGCCACCTGACCCGTTCCTACCGGTGTTACGTCAAGGAATATAGATGAGGCCGTATCGCTGGTTTCATCAGGATAGAACATGCCATAACAACCCGAACGCGTAGTGATGTAGTAATAAACCGGCGCAGTGTTGGCGCCTGCTCCGGAATGGGTGTAGGTATTCTGGGTGTAAACAAAAATACTGTCTATCTCCGTAAAAGGGCCTGCAGGGGACGATGAGGAAAATACGTGGTAGCTGTCGAAGACCCCGCGGGGATCCGGCGGGATGTTGTAAGTGAGAACAACATCGCCATTGGGCATAACCTCCGTGCAGTGTATCTGGGGGGCTTCTACCAGTGGCGGTGGAAGAACAACTATGGAAACGGTGACTCCGTTGATTGCCGGAGCAGGACAACCATTGTCGTATATTTTGAAATAAAAATTATGTACATTGCCCACAACCGCACATCCCACCGTATTATTGAAGCTGATATGGTCACAATCCGTCTGCCAGTGAAAATGTGTTGCCAGTGCTACCATCGCAGACATGGGCGGTACAGGGTTCAGTGTTGCACAGGGAGGATTGATGCATCCCGCTGCCGGATTGGAATATCCGGTACCATAATCCTGTGAAGATGTTTCCAGGTACACGGTGTTCGGATTTCCGTTAGGTAGAAAGTCCATATCAATAGCTGTAATATCAAAATCCACGACATCACCTGCATATACGGTATCAATATACAGGTCGTAGAGTCCGGAAACCGGATTATAGAAAGGCGCTGCAACCTGGGGCTGGTTGTTGACCGGCCCGGGGCAGTTGAGCAGAATGATCTGCATTTCACGGAAGATCTCCGCAATTTTGATCCCGCAGCGGTAAGCGGCGACTTTTGAGACAGTAACATAAGGACCTCCGGTATAAGACAGGTAGGATATTTCGCCTGTAAAGGGGTTGATCGTGGCCGCGATGTTGGCCGGGTTCTGGGCCGGACCGGGAAGTGGTGAGTTGTAGGAATATCCGGCAATATAGCCCATGGGAGTGCCGATGCTCTGCAGTGCCGGCGCCCACTCGTAGGCCAGGGAATCCAGTTCACGGTCGGTTGCATTGTGATTGTAGGTAAAGAGGTAGCCTGTACAGATTACTGTCGAGGGAACTTCTGCAAATACAGGTGAGTTGTCATAACAAGGGAAGGTGTTTTGTCCCTGATAGGGATACATGATTGCGCGTAAAAACCAGTTGGAGCTGGCAGGAGCGACCAAATTATTACTGGGATTACGGCAGCAGCTTGAATGGGAAAAGATGAAGCCCTGGGCCGGAGGAACTCCGCTGACGAGTACTCCTGTGGGGTAGGTCAGGTCAGAAGTGTAATACCACTCCTGAACAGCTCCTGTGCCTGGGCTTGTTGGGGGAGGATTACACATAATGAGACTGTCTAAGTAGCAAACTGGAGAAATGTCTGTTTTGCCATCTAAAATGCCATCATCAAAATCACGTGGATTACCTCCTGGGTAAAGATTCATGGTGATATCGGTCAGACCGGGGCAGTTGGCTACATTGATGGTTTCTGTAGCTCCGTAATTTATTCCGTTGCATTCCCTGTACAGCTTCATGATGAATCTGAAGCGCCCGTTGGGCAGACACTGCCAGGTGATTTCACCGCCCATATAATGGGAGGCAAAAACATCAGATGTTAACAATAATGCAAGGATTCCTATGAGAAACTTCAGTCTTAACATTTTTTTTAAATTTGTTGAGTTTCAGGTTACAAATATATGAAATTAGCGTGTGTTTTTCAAAATTATTTTGCCCCGCAGACAAATTCACTAAAGCTTTTATACTGTAAATATTTTCTGAAAGTTTCCAGAATGTTTTGCGGATCTGTTTGCTGGAAAAGCAGTAGTTTGTTTTTGAGGTAATCTTCAGGATCCAAACCGGCTTCAAGCAGCACCCTGACATAGCCCATGGTGTTGAGCGGGTTGTCGAGCGAACGCTGCAGACTTCCGGTCATGTAATTCAGCACGAGATCCAGTTCTGACTGTTCCACCTCCTGCTGGCAGAGTTTGTCGGTTTCGTCGTAAATATCACGGATGGCTTCTTTCCATACGTTGGAGCCTGTTTCAGTGCCTATCATGAAGAGCCCGGTGTGCAGATAGGGGACAAGCATGGAATAGATGCCATAGGTGTAGCCTTTTTCTTCCCTGATTTTACTCATCAGTCTTGAACCGAAATAACCGCCGAGCAAAGTATTACACACCTGTAAAGTGTGAAAGTCATGCTGATGCGTATTGATGCCGGATTTGCCGATGCGAATGGCATTCTGAACGCTGCCCTCCATTTCGGTGAAGCCTTTTCCGGGTGTGGCAGTTATGGGCGGAAATTCTTGTATTACCTTTGTAATTAATGATTTATCCTGGCCGAAAAGGCTGTTAATGTGTTTTTCAATATCATCCGGAAACTGCCCTGAAAGCAGGATGGAATGGATGCCTTTCAGATAGTGATCTGTATGGAATTTCCTGAGATGTTCAGGTGCAATGCGGTCGAAATCTTCCTGTTTGACCTTCCCGCCGTAGGGGTGGTGTTCACCGAATACCAGGGCGTTGAATTCGCGGGCGGCCACTGCCTGTACCCTGCGCTGATCGTCGGCGAAGGCTTTCTTCTCTTTGCGCAGCAGGAGATCAAATTCTTCATCGGAAAAAGCAGGCTGCAGAAAAACTTCCTGCAGCAAGGGCAATACCTCAGCCAGTTTGTGACTGAGCACGCTCAGACTCAGCCTGGCGAAATCTTTCTGAACGGAAGATTGCAGATAGGCGCCGCAACGCTCAAGCTTCAGCGCCAACTGATAGGCATTGTGTTTTGCTGTTCCTTCCGTGAGCAGCGTATTGGTAAAGCGTGCCTGTAGCGCCTGATCCTGCAGGTAAGTCCCGGCACTGATCAGCAGGTCGATACGGCAGACCCTGTAATCACCGGCAGCGATCCGGTAAAGGGGAATGCCATTGTCGAGCAGGTTCCGCTGCGGGAGCAAGGGCATCAGCTTTTCGCTGCGGATCAATGGCGGTGCCTGTGAGCGGTCAGGATTCATGTTTCAGTCTTTATCGGAAAGATAATGCAATACACTGCAATTGGTTTCTTTGAACATGGTAAGGGCTGCCCGCTGAATATCAGGCGGCCGTAATGCTTTGTAAAATTCAATTTCCTCATTCACCAGGCGGTGATCACCCAGCCATTCGGCATAAGCCAGTTTGTAAGCCCGTTCTGTGATGCTCAGATCATTGAAAGCCCTGGATGCCTCTATCCTCGTGACGGCCTTGTCCATTTCTTCAGTACTGACCTCCTTGTCGCAGATTTCCTGCAGCGACATCCTTACAGCCTCTTCAGCCTGATTGATGTCAGCACCTTTCTGAACTTTACCATAAAGCACAAACAGCCCGGGATCAGCATCTCCGGTGATATAGGCGGAAATTTCCGTGAAGAGTTTCTTTTCGCGGATCAGGTGATGATAAAGCCGGGAGGATTTACCGCTTGACAGAAGGTCGGATATCAGGTCCTGTGCATAATAGGCAGGACTTTTCCGATCGTCCATATGGTAAGCCATCATCAGGATGTCAAAGGGGACATCACGTTTAACGATCTGGCGCCGCATAGCATTCTGATCAGGTTCCTTCGGCAACTCTCTTTTGTAAAAACTTCCTCCGGGAATACCTCCGAACCACTTCTCTGCCATTATAAGTACCTTATCGTTCTCCAGTCCGGAAACAATGCTCAGAATGGCATTTCCCGGATGGTAGAAGCGGCTGTAAAACGCACGGACATCATCCATCACCGCGTTTTCAATATGGCTGATCTCCTTGCCGATGGTGGCCCAGCGGTAGGGGTGAACCTGATAACAAAGCGGGCGGAACAGCAGCCATAAATCCCCGTAAGGCTGGTTAAGGTAACGTTGCCTGAACTCTTCAACGACCACTTTTCGCTGTACTTCAAGAGAGGATTCACTGAAGGCCAGATTCAGCATGCGATCAGATTCCAGCCAGAAAGCAGTTTCAATATTATTCTGAGGAATGCTCAGATAGTAATTCGTGATGTCATTTGCGGTGAAAGCATTGTTCTCACCTCCTGCAAGCTGAAGGGGACCGTCGAAATCGGGAATGTTGACCGATCCTCCGAACATCAGGTGTTCGAAAAGGTGGGCGAATCCTGTTTTCTCCGGGTCTTCATCCCTGCTGCCAACGTCGTAGAGGATGTTAACGGCAGCAATAGAGGTAGTTGGATCCTTCTGAACCAGTATCCTCAAACCATTGGCAAGCGTGTATTTTTCGAAGGGGAGCGACATGATGTGATATTGACGCAAGATAGAAGGGAATGGATGCCTTCTGAACAAAAAAAGATCGCGTACTTCCTGCAATATGCTGCAGATAAAGATGATTAGATATGGAGGTTTTTCCGGGCTGAAAATAATTCGTATTTTAGCCACTGCATGAAGAAAAGGCGTGAGTACTGCATATTCAGAAAACAGGATGATGCAGTTTGCGTTAAAACAGATAGCTTGAAAATATGAGATGGTACTGGTTAGGATTAAGCATACTCCTGGGCGCCGTATGGTTCTCGCCTGATGGTGGTACGAAACCACAGAATAATGCGCGGAGTGCTGAGAACTTATGGGTTGACAGCGTAATGGGGCAACTCAGTCCCCGGGAAAGAATCTCCCAGTTGTTTATGGTTGCTGCATACAGTAACAAAGCCCTGAAAGATAACCAGGGTGTGACCACGCTGGTGAAGGATTACAATGTCGGTGGGATCATATTTTTTCAGGGCGGTCCGCTGGCCCAGGCGGGGATGACCAATTACTGGCAGGGGATCGCCAGGACTCCTTTACTTATTGCGATCGACGGAGAGTGGGGGCTTGGTATGCGCTTGAAAGACAGCACGATATCTTATCCTAAACAAATGACTCTGGGAGCGATACAGGATCCTGCCCTGATTTATCAGATGGGTGCTGAGATTGCACGGCATTGCCGGCGTTTGGGTATTCACATCAATTTTGCCCCGGTGGTGGATGTGAACAGCAATGCCAGCAATCCGGTGATCAACTACCGCTCTTTCGGTGAATCACCGCAGAATGTGGCGCTCAGGGGAATCGCCTATATGAAAGGAATGCAGGACAATCAGGTGATGTCTACGGCCAAGCATTTTCCCGGTCACGGAGATACAGATAAGGATTCTCATCACACCCTTCCTTTGATCAATCACAGCAAAGCCAGAATGGACAGTGTTGATCTTTATCCTTTCAGGGAGCTCATCCGGCAGGGGCTTTACGGAGTAATGGTGGCCCATTTGTATTTGCCGGCATTCGACCAGCATGAAACCCCCACGACTCTGTCGTATAATATTATTACCCGTTTACTGAAGGAAGAAATGGGTTTTAAAGGACTCGTCATAACGGATGCCCTTGGAATGGCGGGGGTGACTTCCTCTGTTCCGACCGGAGAACTGGAGGTGAGGGCACTGGAAGCGGGTAACGACATTTTACTGATGTCAGAAAACATGCCGGTGGCTGTAGAGGCCATTGAAGGTGCCGTTAAAAGCGGCCGTCTGAAACAGGCTGAGCTGGATGCCCGATGCAGAAAGGTGCTGCAGTACAAATACCGGCTTGGTTTGCACAAAAAGCAAAAAATTGAAACTGCAGGACTGTATCAGGATTTGAACGATGCCCGCTCCCAATGGATCAACCGGATACTGTATGAATCGTCTGTGACGCTGATCCGGAACGCTGACAGCCTGCTGCCATTGAGGTCCCTCGATACGTTGAATATTGCATGTGTTTCCGTTGGACGCAAGCAAACTTCAGCCTTTCAGGAAATGCTCAGCAATTATGCCCCGGTAAAAAATTTCAACCTGCCGGCGGATTTCAGCGAGATGGCATTGGCAGAGCTTAAGAATGATCTGGCGGGTTTCAATCTGGTCATCATCGGACTGCACAGTGCTTCCAACAGCCCGTCAGGCAACTTCGGGATCAACCGCCAGATGATCCGTCTGGTGAAAGAAGTGGCGGCGGGCAGGAAAGTGGTGCTGGACCTTTTTGCCAATCCATATGCGCTGAGTGCTTTTGGTTCTCTGGAAGATTTGTCAGCTGTTCTGGTCAGTTATCAGGATGATCCCCTGGCTCAGCAGGCCGGAGCAGAGGCTGTATTCGGAGGCATTCGGGTGGACGGACGCCTGCCTGTTGGTATTTCAGCAGATTACCCTGTTAACAGCGGACTCTCAACGCCCAAAGTCCGCCTGAAGTATACCCGGCCGGAGGATGCAGGTCTGAAAGGATCTGATTTCCAAAAAGTTGATTCAATTGCGACAAAAGGTGTTATTGATAAGGTGTACCCTGGCTGCCAGGTGCTGATCGCCGTTGACGGCAAGGTGATCTATTTGAAATCTTTTGGTACGCATACTTATGAAAGCAATCAGGCGGTGAGAAACAGCGATTTATATGACCTGGCTTCTGTGACCAAGATCGC
>CALGYY010000172.1 GCA_937934705.1 uncultured Bacteroidota bacterium | reverse complement strand
GGAACAGTAGACGGCATCATCGCGCTGACCCCTGATGATGCGGCTTTTTTCAGATCCGCTTCAGATAGAACACCCGTGGAAACCATACCCATGGGTTATGATTACGAGAAGCTGAAAGACTATGATCCCGAAGAGCAGTACCGCTATCCCTTGTCAGTGTACCACCTGGGATCCATGGAATGGCTTCCCAATGAGGAGGCGGTCTGGTGGTTGATCAGAAAAGTCCTGCCTGTACTCGAAGAAAAAATGTTCAGCGGGAAGATCCATATTGCAGGCAGGAACATGCCCGGCCGTATTTTCCGGTATAAGTCAGATATGCTGAAAATTACCGCTGAGGTCAACGATCCCCTGGATTTTCAGAAAGACAAGCAGATCATGATCGTCCCGCTCTGGTCGGGAAGCGGCATCAGGGCAAAAATCATCGAAGGCCTTGCCCTGGGAAAAACAATCATTTCCACCTCTGTCGGAGCACAGGGTATCCGCTACGATGATGGCAAAAATCTGCTGATCGCCGATACCCCTGAAGCGTTTGCATCTCATATTGTCCGTTGCGCAGAGAATCCTGCCCTGTGCCGGGAGATGGGGCGTCAGGCAGCCATGCTGGGCAGAAGCAGGTATGACTATTTTCTGAATGCCGGGGGAATGATCACCTTCTATCAACAAATCATGAACGCCCATGTCTGAAATACTGATCGTTTTCGGGACCCGGCCGGAGTTTATTAAACTGCTTCCGGTATTTCATGAGATCAGGCGCTTGTCGCTGGATCACCGCTTTCGTTATCTGTTTACCGGTCAGCACGATAAATGGATGGATGAACTCTTCCGTACTTTTGATTTCACGCCATCCCGCAGTATTCCTTTCAGGGATCACCATCATTCATTGTGCGGGTCCTTTTCATATATTCTTGAAGGAATACAGAATTATCTTGACAGTGCAGGCGGACGGGGCAGGCCTGTTCTCATAATGGGTCAGGGCGACACCACCACCTGCGCATGCGCGGCACTCTGCGCATTTTTTAACCATATCCCTTTTGCCCATGTGGAAGCGGGTTTGCGCACAGGAAAGCTCAGGCAGCCTTTCCCTGAAGAGTATTACCGTTTAATGATCACACGCTCGGCCGATATCCACTTTGCACCCACACCAGTCGCCAGAGAGAACCTGCTGAATGAAGGTGTACAGGATGAACACATTATCATCACAGGAAATACCATTGTGGATGCTGTGCGGATCATCGGGGAGAAGGTCGGAGGGATGTTACATGACCACCCGGTCTTTCAGAAAGCCGGCAAAGGGAAGGTGGTTTTGATTACCTGCCACAGGAGAGAGAGCAGGGAAGAAGGCTGCAATGAACTCTTGCAGGCGGTTTACGCGCTGGCTGAAGACCACCCCGAATTGCAGTTTGTCTGGCCCTCCCACCTGCCATCGGACCAAAAGGAGGCCGGCCAGACGCGCAATACATCAAATGATAACCTGCATTTTATACAGCCACTGAAGGTGACCGAACTTTATGCCCTTTATCCCCTGACCAGGCTGATCATCACCGATTCAGGAGGCATACAGGAGGAAGCTCCGAGTTTCAGCATTCCGGTGTTACTGGTCAGAAACGAAAGTGAGAGGATGGAATCCGTTGATTTGGGATACGCTGAACTGTGCGGTCTGCAGAAAGAAAAAATTATCGGCGCTTTCAAGGGTGTTGTGTCAAGGCCTGTTCCATTGATGGTCAATCCCTTTGGGAAAGGTGATGCCGCTGAAGCCATCCTGAAGCGACTGCAGCAGGTGCTTCGTTCAGCTTAAACGTGTTAATCCTTTTGCAAGGCAGGGTTCATCCCCGGATTGAATTCAGCGGATCTCATGATATCTTCCCGCCTGTCCCTGAACCATTGGAGGGTGAGCTCCAATCCCGATTCCAGATCATAAACCGGATCAAATTTCAATATCTCGCGGCATTTTTCATTGTTGCCCGTTACCCTTGTCCGTGTATCCCATTTTCTCTGTTCAATTATCCTGACACCAGCCGGGTTGGAAGTCATCTTGTTGATCATTTCTGCAATCCGGTAGATGGAATACTCCTGTGAAGTGGTAATATTGACCGACTGCCCGACAGCCTGTTTAAAATACCCGGCCCGGAGAATTCCTTCCACGGTTTGCCTGACAAAAACAAAATCCCTGGCGATTTCACGGTTTCCGGTCAGCGGCAAGGCCTGTTTGTTCAAAGCCCAGTAAAAAAAATTCGGAATCACATTTCGGTATTGTCCGGGCACCTCACCCGGTCCGTACGAATTGAACAGGCGAAGTACACTCACCGGAATTCCATGGTAGCTGTGATAGAAGTAACAATATGATTCACCCGCCATTTTCGAAATGTAATAGGGTGAGTATAGCCGATAGCTGATGTCCTTCTCCCGGTATGGCAGTTGTGAATGATCGCCGTAGGCACCGCCTTCTGAATTCGTATAAACCAGTCGCTCGATGTTGCCGGCGACAGCGCAGTATTCCAGCACCTTCAGCAGGCCCGTGATGTTTACATCTGCTGCAGTGATCGGGTAGTCCACTGAATTCTGATTCGCAAAAAATGCTGCCAGATGAAAAACGATGACCGGCTTGTGCCTGAAAACCCTCCTGAGGTCGTCATCATTCCGGATATCACCTTTCACAAAAAGGACATTCTTCCGGTCCGGAACATTCCACAGATATGCTGAAGAAAGGTTGTCAAGAACCACCACCTTTCCGGCTCCCAGCTCCGACAGCTTTTCAACCAGATTGCGTCCTATAGCGCCTGCTCCTCCGGTAACGAGGATAACTTTGTCGCAATAATAATCCTGATAAGGCATACTGATCTTTGAGTGTGATGATAAATCTCATTTTCTGATTTGAATAGCAAAGATAATCTTCCTGTGTTTCCATTCCCGTTTCTGAAAAACCTGTAAGATGAAATAATCCGGGTTCAAAGGAGGAGAAGCCTGCCCAAAATGCCGCTTATACCCTTCAGGGTTCCTCAGTCTCAATCTGCGCGGATCCGTGAACCGGGAAATTGGTTAATTTCGTCAGGAAATTATAATATTGAGCGGGCTGATCATCTGTTAATTTTTGTATCATGAGGGTGTCACGTATTTTCAGAACAGCAGAAAGAGAATTCCCCGATCCTTACTTCCGGCGTTTGCGATCGCTGGTCATCGGTGAAGGAATGCTGAAGGAAAGCAATATCTTTCTCATGGATCTTGCTGTCAGGCACATGCCTTCAGAAGGCAGTGCGGTGGAAATCGGTGCATACGGTGGTTTGTCTTCCCTCGTCATCCTGCATTTATTGAAAAAGCACAACAGGGCGAACGGCTTCTTTAACTGTGATGCCTGGATCTACGAGGGTTACGCCAATCCCGGCGGCAACTCATCAGAGATGATTGACGGACGTGAGGATGTACATCGCAGGGATTTCGGGAACTACATGAAGCAGGCGTATGTGAATGCCATGCAGTTGCTGAGCCCTTCTGATCTTCCCCATACTTTTCATTTACGGTCTGACGATTTTTTCCGGTACTGGAACGCGAATACAATGCATTTGGACATTTTTGGAAGGGAAGTGCTGCTGGGCGGACCGATCTCCTTTGCTTATATCGACGGCGATCACAGTTTTGAACAGTCAGTTGCTGATTTTGAAAATGTCGCACGAAGCATATGCAGGGGAGGTTTTATTCTGCTGGATGATTCCGCCGACAATTACACATACGGCAGTGCCGGTATGACCCGGATAATCCGGCGTGATAAGCGTTTCGTGATCGTGAACAAGGATCACAATTACCTGCTGAAAAGGGTGTGAACTCATCCTTACTTAATTCGTCAGCGGCCATTGGTCGGGGTCAGTGAGAATCAGCACGCAGATCAATGAGGCCTTTCGTTCGTGACCCGGCTTATATTGTGTTTTTCAGAAAACCATTATCTTTGAAAAAAAGCAGAGGTATGGATATTTTTACCAAACTGGCGGATCTGAGAAGGCAGAATGTTTCTGCCGTTCTGTGTACCGTGGTTTTCACCATGGGCTCCACGCCCCGCAAGGCCGGTTCAAAAATGATCGTGCTGTCCGGTGGCAGCATATTCGGCACCATCGGCGGCGGATCGGTTGAAATGGCGGTCATCGGCGAGGCCGCCGGGGTGCTGTCAAGGGGGGAGCCTTTACTGAAAGAGTATCAGCTGGAAGAAGATCTCAGCATGCAATGCGGGGGCAGTGTCCATGTTTTTCTGGAGCCGGTGCTGAGCGAACCCCGCCTGATCATTTTCGGGGCCGGGCATGTGGGCCGTGCTGTCGGACAACTGGCTTCAGGACTGGGATTCAGGGTGGTCTTTTTTGATGACCGGCAGGGCATCTACGATAGTTTCGTTTGTGATGGTGCTGAGAAACTCACAGGAAATTACTATACGATGATAGCGGAATTTGATTTCTGTGAAAGTGATTACCTGGTCATCACCACACCAAAACATGAACATGATGAGAATATCCTGCTGGCTGTGGCCCGTAAACCTCATACTTATCTGGGGATGATCGGCAGTAAAAGAAAGGTTGCTGAAGTACGTAAACGCCTGATCAGTTCAGGTGAGCTTAGCGCGGAGGAACTCGACAGGGTGAATATGCCGATCGGTATTCCCTTCGCTGCCGAAACGCCGGAAGAAATTGCGGTTTCCATCGTGGCCAAACTGATCGATGTTAAAAACTCAATGCGTAGTCAATGAAAACCCGGAACCGGATCCGTTTTGTTCTTGACGGACAAGTACATGCTATCCGCTTCAGTAAAAGTGACAGCTTGTTGCCGTCCACTACCGTGCTGAACTATCTACGCGGATTGGAGAACCACAAGGGGGTGAAGGAAGGTTGCGCCGAAGGCGATTGCGGAGCCTGCACGGTGGTGCTTGCTGAAGCAGGTGACGACGGCCGGCTGCAGTATAAAGCGGTGGATTCATGCCTGCTCTTCCTTCCCGCACTTCACGGAAAACAGTTAATTACAGTGGAGAACCTGGCCACAGTGGCCGATGGTGAAAAAAAGCTTCACCCTGTACAGCAGGCAGTGGTTGATCTGCACGGCAGTCAGTGCGGTTACTGCACACCGGGAATTGTCATGTCGCTCTTTGCCCTGTTTAAAAACCACCCGGGCGCCGACCGGATGACTGCTGAGGATGCTCTGGTGGGAAACCTTTGTCGCTGTACCGGTTATCAGCCTATTATTGACGCGGCACTCAAAGCCTGCGCTCAGGGCGGTCATGACCACTTCAGCGCATCAGAGAAGAAACTGCTGAAAACATTACAGCGGATCAATAAGGATAATGAGGCCTTATCGCTTCAGGGGGAAGGGCAGGTCTACGAACGACCGGTTAGCGTTCAGCAGGCCATTGAGCTCAGGAAACGCATGCCCGGCGCCATGGTCGTGAACGGGGCAACAGATGTTGCACTGCTTCAGACCAAACGTCATGAAAAAATTCCCTGCATCATTGATATCTCGGCAATCGCCGGACTGAAGGTCCTGAGTGAAGATGCATCGGGTTTTTCCATCGGAAGTGGCGTCAGTGCTGAAAGCCTTCGGAATTATACCAGACAGCGTATCCCTGTCATTCACCGCATCACGGAGGTGTTTGCCTCCCTGCAGATCCGTAATATGGCTACCATAGGCGGTAATATCGGATCGGCTTCTCCCATCGGTGACCTTATCCCTGTTCTTTTTGCATTGAAAGCTTCGGTGGTTCTGGCCGGAACGAATGGTGAGAGAATGCTGCCTCTTGAGGACTTCATCCTGGGCTACCGGAAAACGGCACTGCAGCATGATGAGCTGATCCTGAGAATTGAAATTCCACGACCGGAGCAGGATGCCAGGCTCTGGACCTGCAAAATATCCAAAAGAAAGGATCTGGATATCTCAACGGTCAGCGCCGGATTTATGGTCAGGCTGGATGCTGACCAGGCGGTCAGAGATGTCGTACTGGCATATGGGGGAATGGCAGAATGTACGAAGCGCGCGCACAACGCTGAACAGTATATGCTGGGTAAACGATGGTCACGGGAAATGGTCGCACAGGCCGCTGCCTGTCTCCGCGACGATTTTACACCTATCAGCGATGCCCGTGCGGGTAAGGCGTTCCGCATGACGGTGGCAGGAAACCTTTTGATGAAGTTTTATCTTGAAAACCAATAGGCAGAGAGTCTTTAAAACCAGGATGTATGGATGATCATCAGAAATCTTCCGGGATTCAGCATGAAAGTGCAGTGTTACATGTCACAGGCGAGGCTGTGTATGTGAATGATATGTATTTCGGTGAGCGTTTATTGTACGGACATATTGTTCAGAGTCCGCATGCAAGTGCCCGTATTCTGGGCATCGACATCTCCGCCGCGCTTAAGGTTCAGGGTGTGCATGCCATTATTCTGGCCGGGGATATTCCCGGGGAAAACCAGATGGGTCCGGTGGTGCATGATGAGCCTTGTCTGGCAGAGCGTGAGGTGAATTTCATAGGTCAGGCTGTTGCGGTGATTGCCGCAGAAACGCCTGATTCGGCGCGGGAAGCAGAGCAGCTGATCCGGGTGGATTATGAGGTGATGGAGCCCATATTGAGTATTGAAGAGGCTGTTGAAAAGAACTCCCTGCTGGCACCTGAAAGAAAAATCGAGCGGGGCGATCCGGATCGGGTGATGAAAGATTGTTCCCATGTGATTGAAGGGGAGCTGCGGACGGGGGCGCAGGAGCACTGGTACCTTGAAACACAGACGGCTGTAGCGGTCCCCGGTGAAGGCGATGAAATGACCATTTATGCTTCTACCCAGAATCCTTCAGAGACGCAGGCCATAGTGGCGGAAGTACTCGGATTGAAGAAGCATGAAGTGGTTTGCGAAACCCGCAGGATGGGCGGAGGTTTCGGCGGGAAGGAAACCCAGGCCAATCACGTGGCGGCCTGGGCGGCTTTGCTCGCACGTAAAACAGGCCGCCCTGTGAAGTTTCATCTTTCGCGCGACATTGATCAGAAGATCACTGGAAAGAGGCATCGTTTTTTGTCGCGCTACAGGGCCGGATTTGATCAGGATGGTCGTATCAAAGCCTATATCGTTGACCTGAACTGTGATGCCGGTGCCTGCACCGACCTGAGCATGGCCATACTCGAGCGGGCCATGCTGCACGCTGAGAATGCTTATTACATTCCCCACGTCAGGATACTGGGTCACGCCTGGAAGACCAATCTGCCGTCGAACGTGGCCTTCAGGGGTTTCGGGGGACCGCAGGGAATGGCGGTTATAGAGCAGGTGATGGACAGAATGGCCAGGAAACTGGGCAAAGATGCTGCAGAGATCCGGCATCAGAATTTCTTCGGTTTGCAGGAGAATAATGTGACCCCTTATGGTGAAGTTGTAGAGAACAACAGGCTTTTCACCCTCTGGGATCAGCTCACGGTTTCCTCGGCTTATCATGAAAGAAGGCGGGAAGCGGATCGCTTCAATCAGTCGCATGAATATGTTAAAAGAGGCCTGGCGCTGACACCCGTTAAGTTCGGGATCTCATTCACCACCTCCTTTCTGAATCAGGCGGGTGCTTTGGTGAATGTTTATACCGACGGAAGTGTCCTGGTGAACCACGGGGGGACTGAAATGGGGCAGGGATTGTACACCAAGATGCTCCAGATCGCTTCAGCGGAGCTGGGGGTCAGCCTGAATAAGGTGAAGGTGAATGCCACCAATACCTCCAAGGTGCCGAATACCAGTGCAACGGCGGCATCCTCAGGCAGCGACCTCAACGGTATGGCTGTGAAGAATGCGATTGATCAGCTGAAGGATCGTCTGCGCCCTAAAGCGCTTGAATTGCTGAAGTCTGAGTTTGGGGGTGAAGAGACAGAAGTGATTTGTTTTAAGGATGACAAGGTGTTCTATGAGAAGCGCCCTGATCAGTTTATCAGCTTCGACTACCTTGTCCGACAGGCCTACCTGGCCCAGATCAGTCTGAGCGCCAACGGTTATTACCGGACACCGGATATTCATTTCGACCGCCTTAGCGGTCAGGGCAGGCCTTTTCATTATTACGCTTTCGGGATGGCCGTGTCTGAAGCGGAAGTGGATCTGCTGACGGGTTCGGTCAGTCTGCTGAGGACCGATATCCTCCATGATGCGGGGGATTCCATCAACGAAGCCCTTGACCGGGGCCAGGTGGAAGGGGCCTTCATACAGGGAGTCGGCTGGTGTACGGGTGAAGAGATCCGCTGGAGTGACAAGGGTTTGATTCTGAATGCTTCCCCTGATACTTACAAGATACCCACAGTTCGTGATATTCCGCGTGATTTCAGGGTCAGCTTACTCAGTGGCTGTCCTAATCCCAACACCATCCGCCGCAGTAAGGCCGTAGGGGAACCCCCGTTTATGCTCGCTTTTTCGGTATGGCTCGCGATCAAGGATGCCATTTCTGCTGCTGCAGAGCACAGGAAGGAGCCTGATTTTGCGCTGCCTGCCACCCACGAACTGATCGTGATGTCGCTGGCTGCATTGGTGAAAGAAGAACGGGAATAGCAGCTTGTATTGTGTGGAATTGAAATATCACTACCTTTGCACCGTAAAATCCGTTAAACCCGGCAATCATCCGATGTGAGGCCGGTATGATCACCGCATCAACAGCAATCAGAAACTTTATGGAATACAACACCACGCGTCAGCAGCTTAACATTCCGGAATATGGTCGTCTTGTTCACAAAATGATCGAATATGCCATGACCATTGAAGACAGGGAGAAGAGAACCCGTGCAGCGAGACAGATCGTCATGGTCATGGGTCAGCTTACCAATGCCCAGAGAGAGGGGGGAGATTATAAACAGAAGCTCTGGGATCACCTTTACATTATTTCAGGATATCAGCTGGATGTGGATTCCCCGTATCCAAAACCTGAACCCCCGGACGGGGAAATCAAAATGAACAAGCCATCCTATCCGCACACCAGTATAAAATACAGGCAGTATGGTAAAAGTGTAGAGGCCATGATTGAGAAGACCATTGCCTATGAGGAGGGTCCGGAGAAGGAAACGCTGACACGTTACATAGCCAATCATCTGAAGAAAATGTACCTGAGCTGGAACCGTGAGAGCGTGCAGGATGACCTGATTGGTAAACACCTTTCGATGATGTCGGACGGCAAACTGGAATTGTCTGAGGATACACGTCTGGAAACCATTGTTGATCTGCCTCAGCGGAACCTCAGTATGAACAATAAGAAGAAAAAGCACGGGGGGCAGGGGAAACAGAACAACCAGAAGAATTACGGGAACTTCAACAGGAAAAAGCAAAGGAAGCAGCAGGGTTAATGCCGGCGTGCTTCATCCTGACAGCATGAACACATTTGAAATTACCGGCGGCCGCAAACTCAGCGGAAGCATCACACCACAGGGAGCCAAGAATGAGGCTCTTCAGGTGATCTGCGCCACTCTCCTGACTGATGACGAGGTTCAGATAACCAACGTTCCGGATATCCGTGATGTGAACAAGCTGATAGAACTCCTCATCGATTTTGGGGTGAGCGTCAAAAAAGGCGGAAAGGGCGAATACACTTTCTGCGCCCGTTCTCTCGACCTGAAGATGCTGGAGTCCGCGGAATTCCTGGAAAAGAGTGCAGCCCTCAGGGGCTCCGTCATGCTGATCGGACCCTTGCTGGCCCGGCACGGCAAGGCAGTGATGCCCAAACCGGGAGGGGATAAAATCGGGCGGCGCAGGATTGATACCCATATCCTGGGGTTTCAAAACCTGGGAGCCATCTTCAGCTATAACCACAGTGAGAACATCTATCACATATACGCAGAAAAGCTTAAAGGGGCGTACATGCTGCTGGATGAAGCTTCAGTTACCGGTACGGCCAATATTATCATGGCCGCCGTGCTGGCTGAAGGTACGACCACGATTTTCAATGCTGCCTGCGAACCATACATTTACCAGCTTTGCCGTATGCTGAGCCGCATGGGTGCCAAAATCTCAGGAGTGGGATCCAACCTGCTCACTATTGAGGGGGTTTCCGGCCTGAAAGGCACCGCTCACAAACTGCTGCCCGATATGATTGAAGTCGGAAGTTTTATCGGTCTGGCAGCCATGACCGCTTCTTCGATCCGCATAAAAAGCGTGAAAGCTGATCACCTGGGGATGATCCCGGAGGTTTTCCGCAGGCTGGGTATACAAATGGAAATGGAGGGCGACGATCTGATCATTCCCGAGCAGGAACATTACGAAATTGACAGCTATATCGATGGATCTATCATGACCATTGCCGACGCTCCCTGGCCCGGCTTCACGCCCGACCTGATCAGTGTGGCACTGGTGGTGGCCACCCAGGCCAAAGGAAGCGTGCTCATTCACCAGAAAATGTTTGAATCACGCCTGTTCTTCGTTGATAAGCTCATCGATATGGGGGCCCAGATCATCCTTTGCGATCCCCACAGAGCAACCATTATCGGGATCGACCGCCGGTATCCCCTCAGGGGGGTCACCATGACCTCGCCCGATATCCGGGCCGGAGTGGCCCTGCTCATAGCAGCCTTGTCGGCTGAAGGAAAAAGCACCATTCACAACATCGAGCAGATTGACCGCGGATATGAAAACATCGACGGCCGGCTGCGGGGCATAGGTGCTGAGATCAGCAGGACATAAAAGGCTTCCGGAATGCCTTCTGTTTGAGGGATTTTTTGTACTTTTGTATTCTTATTAAGACTGAATAATAATTATACATGATGGAAGAGAATGCCAACAACATACTGAACGAGCTGACGCAGAGCGAATATAAGTACGGCTTTTATACCGACATTGAAATGGAGACAGCCCCTAAAGGGCTGAATGAAGATATCATCCGATTCATTTCAAAGAAAAAGAACGAGCCTGAGTTCATGCTCGATTTCCGCCTGAAGGCTTACCGCAAATGGCTTGAAATGAAAATGCCCGACTGGGCCCATGTGAGCTTTCCTCCCATTGATTTTCAGGATATTATTTATTATGCAGCGCCAAAAAAGAAGAAAGAACTCTCAAGCCTCGACGAAGTAGATCCTGAGCTGATCGATACCTTCAACAAACTGGGCATTTCACTCGACGAACAGAAGCTCCTTGCCGGTGTGGCCGTGGATGCCGTGATTGACAGCGTATCTGTCAAAACCACCTTCCAGAAAACACTGGAAGACAAAGGCATTATTTTTTGTTCACTCAGCGAAGCCATCATCAATCACCCCGAAATGGTCAGGAAATACATGGGCTCGGTAGTTCCTGTGGGAGACAATTATTTCGCGGCACTGAATTCAGCCGTTTTTACGGATGGTTCTTTCTGCTATATCCCGAAAGGCGTCCGCTGTCCGATAGAACTGTCTACCTACTTCCGCATTAATGCCGCCAATACCGGGCAGTTTGAGCGAACCCTGATCATTGCCGACGACGACAGTTACGTGAGTTATATGGAAGGTTGCACCGCTCCGCAGCGCGACGAAAACCAGTTGCACGCAGCCGTGGTTGAACTGATTGCCATGGAAGATGCCGAGATTAAATACTCCACGGTACAGAACTGGTATCCGGGCAATAAGGAAGGACAGGGAGGTATCTATAACTTTGTGACCAAAAGGGGCTTATGTAAAGGCAACAACAGCAAGATTTCCTGGACTCAGGTTGAAACCGGATCCGCCATCACCTGGAAGTATCCCAGTTGTATTCTCCGGGGCGACAACTCGATTGGTGAATTTTATTCCGTCGCGGTCACCAACAATTATCAGCAGGCCGACACAGGAACCAAAATGCTTCATCTGGGCCGGAATACCAAAAGCACGATTATTTCAAAAGGGATCTCGGCCGGTAAAAGCAACAACAGCTACCGTGGATTGGTCAAGGTTTCGAAAAAGGCAGAGAATGCACGCAATTTTTCCCAGTGCGACAGCCTGCTGATGGGCGATCAATGCGGGGCGCATACTTATCCGTATATCAAGGTCGACAACACCAGCGCAATTGTTGAGCATGAAGCTACGACTTCCAAGATTTCTGACGATCAGCTTTTTTACTGTAAACAGCGCGGGATCGATCAGGAGAGCGCCATCGGCCTGATCGTTAACGGTTATGCCAAGGAGGTCCTCAATAAACTCCCCATGGAATTTGCCGTTGAAGCACAGAAATTATTGAGCATCAGTCTCGAAGGAAGTGTGGGCTGATCCCTTCAAACCTCAAAACAAAGCTATATGCAGGCCATTACCGAAGAACAGGTCGTCGAAAGGATCAAGACAGTTTTTGATCCTGAAATACCTGTGGATGTGTATGAATTGGGAATGATCTATGAAATCGTTCTCTCTCTCGATAACAGGGTGTACATTAAAATGACCCTGACCTCCCCCAATTGTCCTGTGGCCGAAAGCCTCCCCGGAGACGTCAGGGCAGCAGTTATGGGCATTCCCGGAGTGGAGGATGTTACCGTGGAGTTAACATTTGAACCTCCCTGGGATCCCGATATGATGAGTCCGGAAGCAAAGCTGGAACTGGGGATGTTATGAAATGCGGGGAGAATACATAAGTTGCAGAACTATCTGCCTTCCCTGGCCTTGAAAACCACAGCGTAGAGTTTCATTTGTTTGATCATGGCCAGGAGACCGTTGGAGCGGGTAGGAGAGAGGTGATCCCGGAGCCCGATGCTATCAATATATTTCATATCTGCATTTATAATGTCTTCCGGACTTTGTCCTGACAATACCCTGATCAGAAGGTTGACGATGCCTTTGGTGATGATGGCATCGCTGTCGGCAGTGAAGACAATCTTACCCTCTTCGTATCGGGCATGCAGCCACACCTGCGACTGACAGCCGGAGATCAGGTATTGCTCTGTTTTGTATTGAGGGTCGATCACCGGAAGTGATTTACCCAGTTCAATGATATAGTTGTAACGGTCCATCCAGTCGCTGAAGTGACTGAATTCTTCCATAATCTGCTCTTCTGCTTCTTTGATATTCATCTTCACCAGTGAATCAGTTTATGCAAACATCTGTTTAACTTTCAGGATGGCCTCCATCATTCGGTCAATCTCTTCTTTCGTATTGTAGGCTGCAAAACTTGCCCGCATGGTTCCGGGTATGCCATAGTGATCAATCAGTGGCTGGGTGCAATGGTTTCCGGTGCGTATGGCGATGCCGAGCCTGTCGAGGATGGTGCCCGCATCATAGGGGTGCAGGTCTGAGATCAGGAAGGATATCACGGCCGCTTTTAACGGAGCAGTACCAAAAAACCTGATCTCCCCGCATTCTTCCAGTTTCCGGGTGGCATAGGCCAGCAATTCATGTTCGTGGGCCGCAATGTTTTCTATTCCGGTTTGCTCCAGCCATTCAATCGCTTTTCCCAGGCCGATCACATCTCCCACATTCGGGGTTCCTGCTTCGAATTTAAAGGGCAGCTCGTTGTATGTGGTACGTTCAAAGCTCACGTTTTTGATCATCTCGCCGCCGCCCTGGTAAGGTGGAAGCGCGTTCAGTATTCCTTCTTTTCCGTACAGAACGCCCACACCCATGGGAGCATACATCTTATGTCCGGAAAAGCAATAGAAATCGCATCCGAGGGTTTGCACATCAACCTTAAGATGTGCGACTGCCTGCGCGCCGTCGATCAAAACCGGAATGTTATGCTGGTGTGCCGTGGCTATGATCTCTTTAATGGGATTGATGGTCCCCAGTGTATTACTGACATGGGTCACGGCCACCAGACGGGTCCTGTCTGTGATCAATGCACGGTAAGCGTCCAGATCCAGGCATCCGCTTTCTGTGACCGGAATCACGCGGATCTTTGCCCCTGAGGTCTCACAGGCCATTTGCCAGGGGACAATATTGGAATGGTGCTCCATCATGCTCAGGATGATTTCGTCGCCCGGTTTCAGAAAAGCTTTCCGGAAAGAAGATGCCACGAGGTTAATGGATTCAGTGGTTCCCCTGGTGAAAATGATTTCATGCCGGTGTTCTGCATGAATGAAGTCCTTTACGAGGGAGCGGGTTTCTTCGAAAGCATCGGTCGCTTTTTGCGAGAGATAATGCACGCCCCGGTGAATGTTGGCATTTTGTTTTTCGTAATAAGCAGCCAGCGCTTCGATGACCACCCCTGGTTTCTGTGTGGTGGCGGCATTATCGAAGTACACAAGTGCCTGTCCGTACACCTGCTGCTGCAGTATGGGGAACTGTGCGCGGATATGTTCTGTACGGTAGCTCATGACGGGATCTTGCTCATGTCAATTTCAAAAACGATGTCCCGCTCATCCTTGCAATGCAGTACGCACTGGTCGCATATCGACAATTCCCCCTTGAGTCTCTTCTGTACCATCTGATCGATACGGTCGCGAAGGATGTCAATATTAATCTTTCCGACCACTTCCGCGGCGAATGCATACATCAGCAACATACGGGCATTGCGTTCACAGATCCCGCGCGAACGCAGGTAAAACAACGCTTCCGGATCCAGCTGACCGACCGTTGCACCATGCGAACACTTCACATCATCTGCGTAAATCTCCAGAAAAGGTTTGGTGGTCACCCTGGCATTCTCACTCAGCAGAATATTGCGGTTGGTTTGATAGGCTTCCGTTTTCTGTGCATCTTTTGCCACATGAATGTGCCCGTTGAACACCGCATCCGCCTCATCGTCAACGATCCCTTTGTAGAGCTGGGATGAGGTATTCTCAGGCTTCAGGTGATCCACAAATACCTGGTTGTCGACATGCTGTTTGCGGTCAACCAGATAGAGACCATTGAGCAGTGTTTCACATTGTGAACCGCCGATGGTGGAATGTACATCATTCCGTATCAGGCCACCGTTGAGGGTTATGGTGTTCGTCTGGACACGGCTTCCCCCTTCCTGGTGGATGAAAAGGGAATTGACAAGATTGGATCCTGCATCCTTGTTTTGAAGCTTATAAAAGTCGAGCGTGCTGCCTTCTCCTGTGAATACTTCAGTTACCGCATTGATGAACGTATTCTCCTTTTGTATACTATCGTCACAATGAACAAGGGTGAGCTTGCTGTTCTTTCCCAATATGACGAGATGCCGGGGCTGGAGAAACATCGGCTCCCCCGCATTGACAATGTTCACCCATTGTATCGGTTTTTCAAGCTCTGTGTTGTCAGGCACCATGATAAAAATTCCGTCCATGGCAAAAGCCGTATTCAGAGCCACCAGGCCGTTTTTGCCTGTGTCTGCATAACGGCCGTAATGTTCCGCGAATAACTGAGGATGGCGCTTCATGGCTTCACGCAAACTTCCTGCTATCACCCCGTTGGGGAGCTCAGTCAGCGGTGCATTTTCGTATATATACCAGCCATTGAGTTGGGTGAACAGGAAGGTTTCAAAGTTGTGAATCTCGCAGCGGAAAATCCTGTTGATATCTGCTTTTTCCTGCTGCACGTCAAAGTCAAACAGATATTCCCGTTCCAGCGCTTCATCCAGCGAAGTGTTTCGCCAGGCTTCCAGTTCATGCGAGGGGAAGCCCTTTTCCATAAATGTGCTGAGCGCAGAATCTCTTAATTCCTTTAGGTATGGACTATCATAACGGCAGATTTCTTCAGCAAACTGCCGGTGCAGTTTCGCCATGTTCTCCTTCAGAGGTCTGATCCTGGGTTGCTTCTTCATAATCCTGCTGTTACTGCCCTGATCAGGCGTCAAGTTCGTTTTTGATCCAGTCGTAGCCTTTTTCTTCAAGTTCAAGAGCCAGTTCCTTCCCTCCTGATTTTACAATGCGCCCCTCATAAAGCACATGAACAAAATCGGGGACGATATAATCCAGCAGGCGCTGATAATGTGTGATCACAATGGTCGCATTGTCGGGCCTGCGAAGCTTATTCACCCCGTTGGCGACAATCTTCAGTGCGTCGATGTCGAGTCCTGAATCCGTTTCATCTAAAATGGCTAGTGTGGGCTCCAGCATGGCCATCTGAAAGATCTCATTCCTTTTCTTTTCACCTCCGCTGAATCCCTGGTTTACGCTGCGGCTCGTCAGGTTGGACTGGATCTCTACCAGTTTTTTCTTTTCCTCCATCATTTTCAGGAAGTCGCCTGCACTTAGTGCCGGTAGCCCGCGGTATTTCCTGATCTCATCAATGGCCGTCTTCATGAAATTGGTCATGCTTACACCAGGGATCTCTACCGGGTACTGAAATCCAAGAAAGATCCCTTCCCTTGCACGCTCCTCAATCGACAAGTCAAAAAGATCTTTCCCCTTATAAATGATCTCCCCGTCGTTTACTTCAAAGATCTCTCGCCCGGCGATCACTGCTGCCAGGGTGCTTTTTCCCGTCCCGTTGGGACCCATGATGGCGTGTACCTCACCGGCATTCACCTTCAGGTTTAAACCCTTGATGATCTTCTTGCCATGTACCGAAACACGCAGATTTTTGATTTCCAGTAACATAATTCTGTGTTGTCATTGGTGTAACATAAGTGCAAAGATAAGGATTTTATCCTTGAATATCCTGCTTATTTAAAAAGAATATAAATAGATTCTCGTTTTAGCGGAGCCACCACGCTTATCTCTAAGCAGCCGAACTTTCCGTCCGGTTGAAAGGATTGACAGTCTGCTCATGTCCGACTTCCTGCCCAAAAGAACAGTTCACAGATAAACTGTATTTTCGTCAAAAAAATGAATATGATGACACAATGCACGAAGTGTAGCCACCCCCTGGATCCCGAAGATGCGTACTGCAGAAAATGCGAAACCTCTGTGCACACGGACACCCGTTGTTATGAATCCGATGATTCAATAAAAGCCGTAAGATCGTCAAACCTTCTGTCCATACTTATTTTGTGGGTCAGTTTTTCAAGCCTGTTTTGGGTATTTCTCGGTAAGATTATGGAGAAACTGGTTTTCGGCGGCGATATTTACAGTTCAGCTTCTGATTTCAGGATTGTTTATGACGTTTTCGGCTGGCTCTTCAGCCTGGTTTCGCTGGGGCTCGGGATCACCCTGCTGATACTCGTCAGACACCGACTGGGGCGCATTGCTATGATACTCTACCTGGTCGCCCAGTTTGTCAGCCTGGTCGTGTACAGAGTGATCGATCCGATCATGGGTTCCCTGTGAGTTTTTTAACTGCGCTGCAGGAGTTTCAGCTTGGCTTTCAATAGCTGAAGTTCTTCTTTTGCACCTTTAATTTTACGGTCAAATTCCTGCTTGAGGAGATCCGCATTCTTGGATGATGCCAGGAATCCGATATTGTTTTCCCAGGTGTTGATGTCACCCTGAAGTTTGTTGATCTTTGATTCCAGTTGTATCCTTTCCCTGAACAGGGCCTTGCCTGCATCCGGGCCCGATTGCATGGATTCGATCTTGTTCTTGTAATTGAAGGTGTTGGCCTCTGTTGATGAGATCTTGAGCCTGTCAAGCAGACGGTTGATCGCATTGCGGTATTCCGACTGCAGCTGGTCTTTTACAGAAATGGGAACGTGGCCTGTCTCGAGCCACCTGCGTTGGAATGTCTTAAGTGCCTCAAGGTTTTCTTTCTTGGATTCGCCAACAGGGAAAGCATCGATTTCAGCGATCAGTTCTTTCTTCTTCGCCAGGTTCTCGTCTTCTATCTGGTTGATGTTGGAGAAATAGTGGGACTTGGCTTTGAAGAACTCATCACAGGCGGCGCGGAAACGTTTCCATATTTTATCGGAATGTTTACGGGGTACCGGTCCGATCTTTTTCCATTCATCCTGAAGCTTCAGGAATTCCTGGGTGGTTTGTTTCCAGTTGGTACTTGCTTTCAGCGCCTCCGCCTGCAGGCAAAGGTTCACCTTCTGGTTGTAATTCGTAAGCTGCTGCTCCTTTAATCCGCTGTAAAAATCCTTCTTGACAGCGTAAAACTGATTGATGGATTTCTTGAACCTTTGCCAGATCTCATCATTGGCCGGAACAGGGGCGCGCCCGATGGCCTGCCATAAACGGATCATCTCAGTGACCTCGTTGGTCTTCTCTTTCCAAACCTGCATGGTGGGAATGTCTTCAGCGAGTAAGGCTTCGATCTTATCGCAAAGGGCCGTCTTGGCCATGAGGTTGTTTTCCTGCTCTTCCTGCAGCTTATTGTAATATTCTTTCCGCATCTGGTTAATGCGGTCACTCACGGTCTTGAAACGCTCCCAAACCTCATCCTTCTTGTCCTGCGGAACCGGCCCGATCTCTTTCCACTCGTCATGAAACTTCTGTAGTTGTTTAAAAGAGCGGTGAATCGAAGGACTCAGCAGCAGCTCTTCAGCCTTTTCGCACAGCGACACTTTCTGTTCAAGATTCTTCTTCAGGTCGAGATCTTTCAGCTCCTTATTGATCTTGACCTTGTCGAAAAACTTCTCAACCAGAAAATGGTAGGTTTGCCATAAATTGTTGATCTCCGTCCTGGGAACCTGCCCGATCTCTTTCCAGCGATCCTGCAAAGCCCTGAATTCATCATAGGTTTTCTTGAGAGCCTCCTCGGATCCGACCAGAACCTTAAGCTCTTCCAGAACCATTTGCTTGGCTTTTAGGTTGAGCAGCTTCTGTTGCTCCTGCTCTTCTATGTATCTGGCTTTCTTTGACTTATAGATCTCAAATAAGTGCTGAAATTTCTCTTCAGCAGGGTCAGGTGCCGGTTTGTAATCCTCTTCCTGCCCGCCTTCAGCAATGAACTTCTCCCGTAATTGCTGTTTTTCTTCTCTGATAATCCGGAGAAATTCAACCTTAATAGCTGTCAGACGCGATTTAATGCTGCCGATATCATCACGGTTCACCGTTTCTTCCAGGTGATGGAGCAGCTCTTCCTTGCCAAGTGTGCTGTAGTCTATATCCGGAAGTTCATCATCACTCTCTTCTTCTTCGTGACCATGCTCTGTCTCAGCCTCAGCAGCCTGCAATTGCTCATGCACTTCCAGCTCATTCAGTACCTCCGCTTCAGGAGCGGTTTCCGTGATTTCCCCGTGGTTTAATTCATGTTGCTCAGTGTTCTCATCCTGAATTTCAGCGGGTTTGTTTTCAGGAATCTGATGGGTGTCGTCCTTGTATTCCATGTTAGTTGTTTATTATCGTCCGGGACAGAAATGACAGATCAGCCCGGTAGGAAGATGCAAAGGGTTGCAAATTTAGTAATTTCCCTGTAAAAGCTTCTAAATCTTTTCCAGGGCAGCTTTCAGGTCGTCAATGATGTCTGCGGCATCCTCAATGCCGACAGATAACCTCACCAGGCCATCGCTGATCCCGGCTTGCAGTCGGTTCTCCGCTGAAAGCTTTGAATGTGTCATAGATGCAGGATGCTGGATCAGGCTTTCGACACCACCCAGAGAAACGGCCAGCAGGATCAGTCGGGTGTTGTCCATCAGGGTCTTACCGGCATCAAGTCCTCCTTTCAGTCCGAAACTGATCATGGATCCCGGTCCCTTCATCTGCTTCTTTGCCAGCTCATACTGGGGATGCGAAGCCAATCCCGGATACTTGATCCACTCTACCTTGGGATGTTTCTCCAGAAATTCAGCCACTTTCATGGCATTCTCCTGGGCCCTCTCCACGCGGATGGCCAGGGTTTTTAAACCCCTGTGCGCCATATAGGCCTGATGCGGATCGATGTTGAAGCCCATATTGACCATGACCGGACGGATGATGTCATAATACTTCTTTTCTTTGGCCACGATAATTCCGCCGACAATATCCGCGTGACCGTTGATATACTTGGTCATGGAGTGAAGCACAACATCGGCACCAAGTTCCAGGGGCCTCTGCAGATAAGGACTGCAGAAAGTATTGTCGACCACCAGTGGAATCTGATGAGCATGTGCCACCTGACTGAGTGCTGCGAGGTCCGATATGGTCATCGTAGGATTGGCCGGTGTTTCAGTGTAAATCAGTTTGGTATTGGGGCGGATCGCCTTCTTTACCGCTTCAATATCACTGGTGTCCAGATAGGTGTACGTGACGCCGAAACGAAACATGATGGTCTGCATAATTCCTCTGGCCGGGCCGTAAACAGCATCATGACTCACAATATGCCCGCCGTTTTCCAGCAATGCCATGTAAACCGTGCTGATGGCGCCCATTCCTGAAGATGCCGCAATACCACCATAACCATTTTCCAGTGCCGCCATGGCATTTTCCAAAGCCTTGATGGTCGGATTGCCGATACGGGTGTATATATAGCCGTCGCTCTCCCCGGAGAAACACTGCGCCCCGTGGTCGGCATTTCTGAATTTAAATGTTGAGGTCTGATAAATGGGGACCACAGCGCTCCCCAGGGGATCTTCCACTCCGCCTGCATGGATCAGTTTGGAATTGAAACCAAGATCGTCTTTCATAATACAAAAATTAATAATGAGAAAATGTTTGCGGGCAAATGTAGGGGCTTTGGCCGAAGCAGCCAAAGCCCCATTCAAAAAAGATTGTTAAAACTTACTTCCGGATGATCGGGAAAGTCTTGCTGCTGCTGCCGTTGCTTACACTCAGCAGGTAGAGTCCGGGCGTGCAGGATCCGAGATCAATACGGTAGTTGTCACCCATGTAACGGAGTTCCTCCAGACGTGCATTCATGATCAGCCGGCCATCGGCTGTATGCACACTCATCAGCATGTTGTCATCCTGTCCGTCGAAACTAATGTTGATGATGCCCTCGGTAGGATTCGGGTAGATCATCATTTTGGTGATGCAGTCTTCTTCAACACCGGTGCATGGTGAAAATGAGACCATGATGGTGTCTGTATTCACACAGCCGTCGTCGACTTCTACCCAGATGAAATGAGAGCCCAGCCAGTACCGCGATGAATCGATCAGCGAAGTCTGGGTGACATCACCGTTGGACCAGAGATAAGAGGCGCCGGCATTACCTGCATCAAGGGTGATTTCATGGTCCCAGCAGAGTAAAGTGTCTGTCCCCAGATCAATCACCGGAAGCAGCTGCACAGTCAGATAAGTATGGGTGATGCTGTCACATCCCAGAACTGTAGTGAAAATATCCACATAATGCCCGCTGGTGGTTTGCCAGGCGCCCTCTGCCCACAGGCTGTCTCCGGTGCAGATAACAGGATACAGGGTGTCGTGATAGGATGGATATACAATAACATTGGAATAAACCAGGCTGTCGCATCCGAAGGCCGAATACAAGTGGTCGAAATACAAACCTGCCGCGGTCTGCCAGGCCCCGCCCGCCCAGATGCTGTCGAGATAACAGATCGGTCGGTCAATGGTATCGAGGTAAACAGGATGAACGATGAGATTCCAGACCGTGATGCTGTCGCACCCCAGCACAGTGAGGTCATTATCTGTATAGTAACCGGGTGTATATTGCCAGCTTCCCTGCGCAAACAGGCTGTCACCGTCACAGATCTCGTAATCGACCGTGTCGCGGTATGAAGGGTTCACAAAGATGTAAATACTATCGGCATCACTTGTACAACCTCTCTCATCCGTTACGGTCAGCACATAGTTGGTGCTGTTTGCCGGAGATGCATTGGGCGCAGGACTGTTTCCCGGGAATAGTCCGGTGGAAGGTACCCATGTACAGGTGGTGATCGTATTGGGGTTCATGAGGGTGAGGGACCATTTGAAAAGGGTTCCGCTGTTGGTTGAATTATCATCGCGTACGATCAGTTTCCATGTTCCATTGGCATTTCCCGTCAGCGTGGCAAAATCTCCCTCAGGAAGATAATTCCCGGTGAAGGGAGCAGCACCGGTTGTCACCGGGGTTGCTGCATCCATGCGGAAGACCGTATGCAGGTAATTCGGTGATCCGCTTCCGTTGTCAGTTGATAATTCCGCCACACTCCCGTCAGGAGCCATAATGAAGAGATCAATATCCGCTGCGCGGCTGTGCATCAGCGAATCGATTGTGACTGCAATCAGTTCAGCAGCGCTGCCACCTGCTCCGCTGACCACGATCTCACTGCTGATAGTGCCCGGGTCAGGTACAGGTGAAATGGTGTCACGTGAAAAATTGACAGTACTGGCTCCTCCGCCGTAGGCAAATACACTGGCGGTAAGCTGAACAGAATCCCACAGGCAAATGGTGTTCTGCGGTGCGCTGATACCGGTAATTTCCGGGTTGTTTGAAATGATCTGCTTCTTCAGGGTGTCGTTGCTGATCACCTGATCACCGGCCCAGTTGTGCCAGCTCCTGATCTGGTAAGTTCCCGGGAGATGAAGATCGAGCTGATCCGTAATTTCTATTGCCAAACCTGCAACCATTTCGGGGCTCAGAATGCCGCTGCTGAGGGTCGTATCAAAAGATTGCAGTGTCGTACCGTCGAAGGCTGTTGCGTAAAGCGTAACCGGAGTCACCGAAAACTGAACATCATTACGTCCTGTATTGACAAGCTGAACCGTGATGGATTCCGCACTTGTATAGCAATGGTGCTGGGTCGGAGAAATATAGTCCCAAACCGCCAGATCGTTGAACAAGGGGGCAAAGTCACCTTCATCTGCACCTGCATCAGGCGCTGTTCCGCTGCCTCCGTATCCAGCTTCCCCCCAGCGGATGTCTGTATCATGATCGTTATCTATTGCCAATGGCGATGTGATCCTCAACGCACCGCTCTCACATTTGGTTGGAATGGAGGGATTCAGATGAAGATCATAAGGAGAAGAACTCGTGTTCAGAAATGGAGGCAACTCGCTGAAAGAGTTGGTGTCGCGGGGACTGACCCTTGCAATAAAGTCATGTATGCTCTGATCGTAATTGGTTCCGTCAGCATAAATCAGATTCTTATTGGATGGGTTCCCTGCATAGAAGCAGTTGTTTCCTGAGGTGTTCAGATAGGTGGCAAGATTGGAATTCGCACGGTAAAATGAACTAGTGTATGCAGTTCCGTTAACCTCTGAAACATTAACCAAAATGTTGTTACGCAGATCAAGCAAGGGTGTGGTGTTGGAATACAGGGCCGCAGAACTGAAAGTTGAACCGGAATTGAGAGCATCAAGATATACTGTATTGTAGTATACTCCCACCGTATCAGCAGAGGGATTGGTCAGGTTGATTCCACGGATGCCGTTGACAGTTGATGAATAAGGAGCCTTCAGTTCTGTGACGTAATTGTTGTAAATCCTGCTTGCGTTGCCGCTGACCAGGTGGATCCCGCTGACCGTTCTCGAATTTGATGAGGTGTTGCACTGAAGGTCGGCAATAGTGTTATGATGTATGTGTGCAGGTGATGTCGCCGAATTGATGCCTGTCAGTATCCCATCCTGCGAAATCAGCCGGTAGATGTTGTTGCTTCTGCAGATCCTTGAAACCGGCGAAGAGTTCAGGTATATGCCGAATACATTACCGCTGCCGTAATGTGTAACATCATGCACACTGTTATTTTCATATACTTCACTCTGTGTATTGGTGTTGCTGTAAATGCCATAAATGCTCTGTGTGCCCGTTGTGCTTGAAAGATTGAAAACTTCATTTCCGCTGATACTGGCCGCAGATGTTCCGCTGCTGATCCCATACAGAGAACCACTGGCCGTTTTTTCCAGGTTGTAAATATAATTGTCATACAGGTTCAATACCCCGGGTGATCCGGCAGAGATGCCGGTCAGAGAACCCGTTCCGGGATGACTGATATTAAAAATTCTGTTGTTGTATATGTTTAATGTGGCAACACTGGCATTGCTGAATATCCCTACCACCAGACCGCTCGTTGCTGAGGTATAGGTGCAGTTTGTAATCCGGTTGTTGTATATGTTCACTGTATTGCTTGTGCCGCTGTTGCCCATTGTATTGCCTATCGCGTAAACAGAACTCGTGGTGGCCAGAGAGCGAACGGTAACTTTGTTATTATAGATGTCTGCATCCGATTCTGTACCGGAGGAAGTGAAAATGCCGTACAGCGTGGCATTCGTGCTGTCTCCGCCATTAATACTGTCGTTTGCTATCTGAAGTCCGTCCTGGTAAATGGCATAGATGCCGTAAGCGTTGCTTCCCCCGCCTCCGAAATTCGTGATGATATTTCCGCCGCCGGTTCCGATACCCGTATTCTGATCGTACAGGTCATAGGGCGAGGATGCATTGTAACCCCTGAGATATATGCCAATATAGACATTGGAAATTGTGTTCAGATCATAATTCAGGTTGTCATGTACTCCCGCTGGACTGGCCGGGTTGAGTGTCGCACCTGAACCGTTCATGTTGGACTGGTAAATGCCCATGGTATACTCGTACTTGCGGTTGAGCCGGATGTCGCAGTTCCTGATGCTGACATTTCTGGCCCCGTCGTTGATGCCTGCGCGGTTAATCATATACCCGTATTCCATCCGCAGCGCATTGCCTGTACCTGTGAAGTTCTCTTTCAGGTCGATTCCGTCGATCGTAATGTAATCACCACCGTTGATTTTGATGAATGCATCACCATTGGCATAGAGCGATGCCGTGGCTATGGTTCCGCTGCCTCCGGCAAGGGATTGTATCACCGGGTGGGGTGATCCTGCTGCCTGAATCGTAATGGTATTAACTGCCGTTCCGGTCGCGTTAAGCGCAATGTTGACATTGTTTTCCGTGTGCCCCGCATCCACCGAAATTACCGTGGGACCGCAAACTCCGTATACATTCAGGGTGTCGATGGACATTTTGATGCTGCTGAAATGGTCTGCCATATCAGCACCTACTGTGTATGTGCCATTAAATTGAACGTCAACAAGCTGAGCAAGGGAGTTGTTTCCGGGTACGGGATCTGCCGGTGACCCCGGGGTGATGGATGCCAGCACCAGGTGTTTACCTGGCTGCGGAAAGTTGAAGATGAAATTGTCATCCCTGAAATTTCCTGCCGTAAGTGCCGGGATAACCATAGGTGAACCCATGGCCTGAACCCCGTCAATCGTCACCGTGATGGTGAAGTTCATGGCGTCATCAGGTCCTGCATTCATTGTGCGGATGGTAATGACCTGTGCAAGATTCCCGCAAGCCGGATTCGGTGCGATGACCGATGAAAGCATAAGATCGGCGCTTTGCGCCCATACTGTTGCCCCGAAAGTCATCATTAACATCATCAGGGAAGTCACGATTCTTTTCATACGCTGTTTTTTTTGCCCCTTCAGCTCATTCTCTCATTCTGAGACAGGAATCAAGAAGCATGGTTATCAAATCAGTTGGCTTATATCAAATTCAATCAGGCTAAATTTTTATCAGTGGCAATAAATACTTCTGTTTTCCCCTGACAACAGACACCAGATATTTTCCTGGCGCCAGGTCACGGATATCAAGACGCAGCACTTCTCCATCCGGTTGCATGGCTTCATCGCCTGTTTGCCATACCAGGCGGCCATAGAGATCCATAATGCTGATATTCAATGGTTCCTGTCCTGCGCCGGTGTACAGTAAGCATTCACCTTGTGCAGGATTCGGAAACAACATCAGTCCGTCCTCACTCCAAACCTCTGCAGCAGTGCAGGGATCGAAGGTGACGAGTATAGTATCTGTTGCGGTACAGCCATCTTCAACACGCACCCAGATGATATGGGTCCCGGTTCCGTATCCTGCACTGTCCAGGAGCAGGGTTGAAGCATTAGTGTTGTCAGACCATAAATATGTGGCCGGTGAATACTGCGGATCCAGCAGTATGCTCTGATCAGCGCAGAGAATGGTATCGTTACCCAGTGAAATCACGGGAACCGGTAAAACATCCACCATCACCCAGTCGGCCGTGTCGTTGCTGCATCCGCTGTTCTGGTCGGTGAACATCTCTATGTGATACCAGGTGGCCTCGCCCGGCTGATGATAAAGGGTGAATACGGGACCGGCTACCAGGGTGTCAGGCAAAACAGTGGTGGACGCTCCTTCATCAATGGTAATCCCATGGAGCAGATAGGGTCCGACACCGCCAAGGTTGAAACTGATTTCAGCATTGCTGCCCAGGCATACTTCCGTGTCATTTGCAGTTATGCTGGCCGAAGGCAGGGGTGCAACATCGATCAGTATCGTATCTGTGGCGCTTGTACAACCATGCTCGTCGGTGATCCTGACGTAATAGGCTTCCAGGATCAGAGGATTGACCACGGGATCCGGAATGGTGGTGTCGTTGATGGCGTAATTGGGCCACCACTCATACTGAACGATACTGTTGGTTCTGAAAGTCAGACTCCATTTATACAAGGTAGCAGTATTCCCGGTGACCACATCTGCCACCTTTAATCTCCAGGTGCCTTCTGAGCTGCCTGTGAGCGTTGTCAGATCGCCCTCAGGAACGAATTCACCGGTGAAAGGCGGGCTGGCGATCGTGATGGGAGAGATCGCCCACATACCCAGGGTTGTTCCGATGTAATTGGCTCCGGAGCCACCATTATTGGTGGAAAGTTCAACACTTGATCCGTCCGGTGCGTACAGGAAGATGGATAAATCGCCTGTGGACGGACTCAGCAGGCTGTCGATGTTCACTGCATAAAGCTCCCGCGCCAGGGTGTTGGTGCCGCTGACCTGTATGGGTGAGAATGCCCCGCCGAAGTCATTATCGGGAATATTGACCATACTGTCTTTTTCAAACTCCATATGAATACTGCCGCTGCCAAATGCGTTTCCGCTGACCATGAGTTGCGCACTGCTGCCATAACAGATCTCGGGCGGAGTAGCTGTCGTTGCTGTGATTTCCGGATTCAGAGAGCGCCGCGTGATGCCATCAAGGGTGTCGTTGTCAGCGGCCTGATCAGGAGCCCAGTCGTGGTAAATCGTGAAACGGTAAATGCCTGCCCGGCTGAGATCACAGTCGTTGGTCAATGTGATGATCATGGCCTGGTCCGGTGCCAGCCAGTTCGTGTTCTGCAGGTGCACAAAGGCCTGTGTGCCATGGTCGCTGTCGACCAGCAGGTGGAATCCGACCGGATTGACATTAAAGAACAGGGTGTCGATGCCGTTATTCAGGATGTTTGCTCTCACGATTTCCTGATTGCTGAAGCAAGCCTCAGGCTGAACCGGATCGATCATCATGTTAATGCTCAGGTCATAGGTTACTCCGATGAATTCAATGGCCCCCAAATCGGGTTTCAGGGGATTCCTGGAGGTTCCGAAGAAATCTTCTGTGATGCCTGCAAGCGGTATCCCCTTGTTGTTGACTGCATTGGTCAAAGGCAGGAGATTACTGTCAGAGGTAAATCCGGGGTTCACTGAAAGTGAATGAACATCCTGCAATGTTGCTGACTGCCAGCCGGTCAGATTATATATGTCTGAACCCTTTCCTCCCAGTATCGCATAGGGCCCTCCGGCATAATAATCATTGTAGTCAACGGTTCCGAAATTCAGGGATGCAGCGGCCCATATGGCGTAAGAGGATGTTCCGGCGCCACCTGTAATGCTATTGGAGAAAACATTATTCCGGAGGTCAAGGTTCAGCATGGCCGAACTCCCGATCATCATGGCTGCGGAAAGGTCGGCCGTGGCCGGATTAAGAAAACTGCCCGACAAATGAACGCTGTTATACCACACTTTCATGTTGTCGCCACCGCTGAGCCTGATCCCGAAAGGATTGTTGTTTAAACTGCTTCCGCCACCATCGCCCAAAAGGTCGTACACAATATTGTTGATGATGCCGATATTGTCATTCCCGTTAGAAGAAGACACATGGATGCCATAAGCCCCGTAGCCCCCGGTATTGGTCTGACGGAAACCGTGGATCTCGTTTTTCTCGACCAGGCTTCCGGCGCAGTATTCACCCAGATCGATACCCTGGATGTTATATGTGTTGTTGTTTGATAAACCGAAAATTTCATTTCTGCTGATCGTTGCTGCATCAGCATAACGCAGATCAATTCCCTTAAAACCGATGCCTGATGAGAGCAATTCCGATCCGATGATATTCCCGTCGATCTGCAGGCCTTCATTGGATCCGTCAGTGTTACCCCTGACGAAGATGCCATACCAGCAGTTGGAGATCGAGTTGTTGAGCAGACTCAGGCTGTCGTTGTTGGCCCCGCTTCCCGAGGTGGATATGTTAATGCCTGCCGCATAGATTCCGAAAGTGGAAGTGGAAGTATTGCTTGCTGTGCTGATGTTACAGTTTTTGATGCTAACCCTGTGACAGCCATCAGAGGCACCGTTGCTGCTGAGCCAGATACATGCTGTGCTGCCGGCTGCCAGGCTGTTTCTCAGGCTCAGGTCGCGGCTGTTGCTGCCGTTGTTGGATCCGTCAAGAATGAAATAGTCAAATCCGGAGAGTTTAATCACAGATGTAGCAGAGTTTCCTTCAATCGTTTTCGTAACACCGCTGGCAGGGCGTATCGTGAGGGTATTCACCGGACCGGAGCCATCGTTCTGGTTAAGGACCAGGGGCAGACTTTCAGCGGATCCATCATAATCCGTCTGCAGTTCCAATACCACGGGACAAGTGATAATGCGGCTGTTTAGTGCTGAAACGGCTGCAGTCAGCGAAGTGAAATGTGGCGGGGTCTGACTTGCACCAATATAATATGTGCCGCACATTTCCTCCAGAATGGCGTAATAATTAATGGTTCCGGTGAGCGGGAAGGCTGCTGAAGTGAGGTCGACACTAATTGGCACTGCAGCAAAAACACCGTTATTGATGCCCACATTGGGGTTGAATGCTGAATCCTGGGCGACCACAAAATATTGAATGGTATCACCCTGTATTACGCCTCCTGAGATAAGGTTAAAATCCAGTGCAAATGAAAATGGTGATACGGACCCTGAAGCTTCCACATATTTCCAGCCGTTAGTGCCGCTGGTATTGTCAGCGAAAGTATTTGCATTTGTCTTCTTCTTGTAGTAAACCCTGGGCTTCAATCCGGGATTTACATTGATATTGTTATCATCAGTGATGATCACATTGGCCAGAATGGGGCCGCTCGTGCTTAATGTATTCGGTAGAGCTGTGTATACAATGAGTGGCGGGATCAGGTCAACCGGCACAAAGTCCCCTTCATCAGCTCCGACATCCGGTGCTATGCCGCTGCCACTGTAGCCTGTTTCACCCTGCCGGAGCTCCTTGTCGAAATCCAGCGGAATGGCCAGCGGTGAGGTGATCCTGATACCTCCGCTTTCGCAGGCGGTAGGAATGGTGGTCTGCAGGTGAAGGTCGTAAGGCTTACTCAGGATATTGACAAAGGGCGGCAATTCACTGAAGGATGCCGCATCTCTCGGACCAACGTAGGTTTTGAAAGCAGAAACTGTTGCGCAGGGGTTGGTGTAGGTAGAGGTTCCTTCAACGTAGATCAGCGAATTGGCCGATGCGTTCACATAAAAGCAGTTGTTGTTGGAGGCGGCATTGTAAGAGGTCAGCGTAGCATTGCTCCTCCTGTAAGCAACCGCATAGCCCAGTCCGCTGGCTGCCGAAACATTCACCAGAATGTTGTTATTCAGGGTGACGTTGGTTGTTGTGCTGGCCATGATGGCGGATGAACCGGAACTGCCCGTGGTGGTGGTGGCATTCAGGTAAACCGTATTGTATTGCACGAGCGAAGGACCTGCATTGATGTTAATTCCGATCACACTATTGGTGTTCATCACATTGGGGGCATTCAGGTCGCTGACGAAATTATTGAAAACCCTGCTTGACGATCCCGCACCCGCGGAAATGAAGATGCCGTGGACAACTGAACCCGAAACACCCGTGCTTTGGAGATTATATACACGGTTGTTGTACATCCGGTTCTCCGTCCCTGCGCCGCTGGCAAGACCGTAAACCACATTCTGGTCCCCGCTGAAGGCGAATATTTGGTTATTGCTCATGTAATAGTATCCGGTTCCTCCTGTCAGCCTGATGCCGTAGGTGGCTCCTGAAGAGCCGCTAACCCTGGTGATATTCGATACCGTATTGCTGTCGATAAGCAGGTTGTTGATATGGGTCGTGCTGTAGATCCCCCCCAGGATGCCGGTTCCGCCGTGGCTTACGGAGTCAATCCGGTTATTCACGATCTTCAGGGTATCAGGAGCTGCTGAGGTGCAGTAGATCCCGTAAAAAGCACCGGATGTTACCCCTGAAGTGTAGGTGCAATTTTTAATGATGTTATCGTGAAAGTGCAGCAGGTTGCCTGTCCCGCTGCCCCCCATCGAACTCTCAATGGCTGCGCAAAGGCTTCCGGCGGCCCCGGAGTTCAGACTGATGGTGTTGTGATTAACCTCCGCTGCAGAATTGGAGGCCGTTTGCAGATAAATACCGCGCAGGGTGCTTGTACAGCCTGCACCATTATACATTGTATTATGCGATATGTATAATAAATCAACATTAAGAGTGGTAATCGCATATGCAGAGGTTCCCCCGAAACCATAATTCGTGATGCTGTTGCCCTTACCTGCTGCCCCAATGTTAATGTCATGATCGTAATAATTAAACGGACTGATATCATTATAACCCCGGACCTGTATTCCGGTGAAACAACTGTCGATCGTATTGTTGTAAAAATGAAGATTGGAGTTGGTCCCGCTGAACGCCGTAACTGTAAGGGCTGTTGTTGCTGCCGTGGTATGGTTGGCGGAATAGATACCTGTACTTCCGGTGTTGGTCCTGTCAAGACGAATGATGCAATCCTCTATGGTGATGTTTTGGGATCCTTCTGTGCCACTTTGCTTCAGAATGGCCACGCCCCATTCCATCTTGTTGGCTGCAGCGGGATCCTGGCGGAAAGTGAAGCTGCTGACAGTCACATAATCTGTTCCGGCGACCTTTAGAATCCCGTCAAGCAAGGCGGAAATTCCGTTGGCCGATGTGATAATGGCTCCGTTTCCGTTGAATGTCAGGGTGTTCGCAGCACTTGTGGTGAGGGTGTTCAGCAGAATATTGCTGTTGGTTTCGGTGTGACCCGCCTGGCAATTGATCACAGTGGGTCCGCATAAACCATATGTGTTGATCGTATCAACTGCCATTTTCAGCGAGCTGAAATGATCGTTGATGTTAGGACCGATGGTGTAGGTGCCGTTGAACTGAAGAAATACGGTATTGCTCAGGCTGTTGTTTCCCGCGTTGATGTCTCCGGGGTAAACGGCCACAGCTGAAAAAGTATGTTTTCCAACCTTACCGGCCAGTGGTCCCAGCGGGATGGCTTCGCTGCCGCCACCTGCGAGTGGACCGGAGGTCGGAATCGTGATGATGGCGATGCCATCGATATATAATTCAACCATGACTGCTCCATTGGTCGGGTTCACTGCATCCATGTTCGAAACTGTTGCCGTGACCATTGAGGATCCGTCACAATAAGTGCCGGGTGCCGGGCTCAGCAGGGTGATGGCTACATCGTTTGAGAACTGCGCGCTGAGCGTGAGGCTGAATATAATACTGGTCAGGAGAAGTAGGCTTTTCTTCATATCATTCAATAATTAGGGGTTTTCAAAAAAATAATTTGCGGATTCTAATGAAGCCGAAATTTACATGAAATCTATGCAGCGGACAAACATTTATTGCTTTTTTTTTCAGGAAATGATATAAGACATTGTATAATAATTCGATGGATCTTAAAATTCCTCATTCCGCTATGGGGCAGGAGTCGTCATAAGCGGAATTGTCAACGGAAGAAATATGTTCCGGATCTTTTCGTTACTTTGCGGCAGAATGCGACAAAAAAGGGCTATCGTTTCCGTTTCCAATGATCTGTTCAACGACCGCAGGGTTGACAACAGCTGCAGGGAGCTTGTTGAGCAGGGCTACCGTGTGCTGCTTGTCGGACGAAAGCATGCAGGAAGTCCGTCCCTGCAGGAGCGACCGTACAAAACTTATCGTATGTTCATGCTCTTTCGTCGCAAAGTGTTTTTTTACGCTGCTTTTAATTACCGCCTGTTCTTTTTGCTGCTTTTCAGGCCGGCAAACCTGTTGCTGGCCAATGATCTGGATACCCTTTGGCCCGTTTACTGGGTTTCGCGCATCAGGAGACTCGCGCTGATCTACGACTCCCATGAATACTTTACCGGGATGCCGGAGTTGCTTTCCCGTCCGTGGGTGCGCAGGGTATGGCAGAAAATAGAACAAAAGATATTTCCCCGCCTTAAACATGTCATTACGGTAAATGAATCTATTGCCTCACTATACCGGGAACAATACGGGAATAAGCTCCATGTCGTCCGCAACGTACCTGCCCTGCGTCCCTTACCGGCACCAGGGAGAGATGAGCTTGGACTTCCTTCAGGCATCCCGCTGATTTTGCTGCAGGGTGCTTGGATCAATATGGACAGGGGAGGGGAAGAAGCGGTGGAGGCCATGCGTTTCGTGGATCACGCCATACTGCTGATCATCGGCGGCGGGGATGCCATCCCCCGCCTGAAGGAGATGGCCACGGATCCGGCATTGAAGGGTAAAGTCAGGTTCATTCCACGGCAGCCCTTTGACGAACTCTTAAAATACACGGTTTGCGCAGATATCGGATTGAGTCTCGATAAGGATACCAATGTCAACTACCGTTTCAGTCTGCCGAACAAGCTCTTTGATTACATCCATGCCGGTGTCCCTGTGCTGGCATCAGACCTGCCGGAGATCCGCAGCATCATTGACCAATATGGGGTAGGCAGGATCACCGAATCGCATCGGCCTGAACAACTGGCAAAAATGATCAGGGAAATGCTGGAGAATGCATCAGAGCTGCAAGTTATGAAAGCAGCCTGCCTGAAAGCCCGGGAAGAATTATGCTGGGACCGGGAGAGACTTCAGCTGAAGGCCGTGATCGACGCTGCGGGTTAAGCCCGGATTTACTTTTTGCTCATGGACCTGACGGCCCTGCACAATAAACCCAGTTTATAAAAATCGAAAAGCCTCAGAGAGGGGCGGGTGGACTCCAGCTTACTCAGCCATTGCTTTTCCCGAAGTCCTGAATACCAACTGAAAATTCGTGTTACGCCAGTGAATTTCAAACGATTATATACGCGGACCAGCTTCACGCTATCCAGGGGGTATCGGCAAGGATCAGACGGGCCAGGTTGAGTACACCCTGGCGGGTTTTATCCAGAAATTCTCGGCTGTTTTCAAGTCCGAGGTGACGCAACGGATTGTCGAGGTGTAGCAGGGGAACCTCTTGTTGCATGAGCTGAATGCCCAGCAATGTATCTTCGTGACCATAACCTTTAAGCGCTTCATTCAGTCTGATCTTCAGGAAAAGCTCACGGGGAATAACGAAATTATTGGTCTGAAAAGAATGCCAGGGCTGGCGCTTCCGGGTTTCCACAGGGATGACTTCCCGTTGAAGGCCGTAGTGCCAGCGGAGAAACAAGGTCTGGTCAACAGGCGGATCCGGAGAATAAGATCTCCCGCCATACAGGACAGCATCCGGGCCCAGAACTTCTTTGTATTTGCTGATGAAATCGCCTCGTTCAGGCCAGGAATCGCAATCAGCAAACAGCAGATGGTCAAACACGGCTTCCTCCGCCAGCAGGTTTCGAATGGCCGAGCGCCCCAGGTTCACCGGGAGTTCTTTATAAACGACATTTTCCATTTGCTCAAGCTCCCGGTTCATATTGCAGTATTTCCTTTGAGAGGCGTCGTCGTAACAGCGGATTTCAAAGGCCATTCCGCATTCAGTGGCCTGCCGGTGCAATTCCCTGACAAAGGGTCTGACGTCAAAATTAAAAACCGGGATCAGTACGGACAGCATAGAGGATTAATGAAGTTGTTGAGCCTTGAAGGTTCAGTCATCTTGCCTGGACATCCCTGCCTGGGGATCCAGAATCAGATTCTTTTCGATTACCCTGCCTTCATCGCATTTCAATGTCCGGCAGGGAAAACGCCTGAACAGGGAGTAATCATGAGTGGCCATAAACACAGCGGTACCAGTTTTACTGATGTCGATCAGGATCTGGATAATATCTTCCGAAGTGTTGGGGTCGAGGTTGCCTGTAGGCTCATCCGCAAGGATGATTTCCGGGTGATTGATCAGTGCGCGTGCAATGCTGACCCTTTGCTGCTCCCCGCCTGAGAGCTGATGCGGCATCTTTCGTCCCTGGCCGCCCAGTCCCACACTTTCCAGCACTTCCTGCATTCTCCGCTGCATATTTCCCTGGTCGGTCCAGCCCGTAGCCTTCATCACGAAACTGAGATTGTCGTTCACCGAACGATCGGTCAGCAGCTGGAAATCCTGAAAAACGATCCCCAGTTTACGCCTCAGCATCGGAATATCACGTCGGCGGATCTTCCTCAGATCATAACCGGCCACGGTAGCGCTGCCATCAACAGCAGGAATATCCCCGTAGAGAAGTTTTAACAGGCTGCTCTTGCCGCTCCCCGTTTTCCCGATCAGGTAAACAAATTCCCCGGAAGTGATCTCCAGGTTCACATCGTTGAGGATCAGGTTGCGGTCCTGGAATACAGATACCTTTTCCAGCCTGATCACATCTTTTTTTTCTAATGTATTTTCTTCCATGTATTCTGTTCTTATCTGATCTTGACCAGTTGCCCGTAAGGGAGACTGCCAAGGAGGTTCCGGAGTTCTTCAGGCGTCAACACACCATCCAGTTCTTTACTGAGCTGATGCAGTTTGTCCGCCCTGGTATATGCCAGCAGGGTGAATGCATCATCACGGATCTGGATGAAATCCGGCATCCTGTTCACCCCTTTGATCTTCATGATATACATCCTTCCTCTGTTTCAGTCTGAAACACAAAAGTATTTCATCCGGGTTTCATAACGCTGATCATTTACATTTCTTATGAACATGCGGTGTTAATTTCCGTTGATCCGGACAAGGCCTTTTCTTATCTTTGTGTGAACAATCTTCTATTCATGAACCGCAAACCCCTCATCATGTCAATGCTGATCTGCCTGGGCCTCTTTAACCCTTCCTGCCATTCGCAGGATAACAAGAGTGACGGATCTGAACATGACCGCAAACCTGCTGTTGCCGGTCAGTTCTATTCCAAAGATCCGGTCGTTCTCCGCAAAAACATCATGGAGTTTTTCGCTTCGGCCGTTCCCCGGTGCGACAGCGGAACACTCCGCGCCCTGATCGTGCCGCATGCCGGATATGTATTCAGTGGACAGGTAGCGGCATCGGGTTTTAACCAGATTCCTGACGATGCTGAATATAAAAGGGTCTTTCTGATCGGATCCAGCCATACCACGCATTTCGACGGGGCAAGTGTGTATGCTGAAGGCAGTTTTGAAACGCCTTTGGGCAAAGTTGCGGTGGATACAGCCGCGGCCGCTATGCTCATCAAGCAAGGAAAAGTATTCAGTTTCATGAAGGACGTTCACTGGTATGAGCACAGCCTGGAAGTAGAGATCCCTTTTCTGCAGGTGAAACTCAGACAGGATTTCCAACTGATTCCCATCGTATTGGGCGGATCCTCACTGAAAACCATAAAACAGGTGGCTGAAGCGCTGAAACCATGGTTTGAGGATCCGGCCAGCCTCTTCGTGATTTCTACGGATTTTTCACATTATCCCTCTTACCAGGATGCCTGCAGTAACGACCGCAAAACCATGGAAGCCATTCTCAAGAATGATCCTGAGAGACTGAGGGAGGTGATGGAGGCTGACCGCTCGTCAAAGATGGCCGGATTATCGACCAGTCTATGCGGATGGACATCGGTGATGACCCTGCTTTATCTTACACAGGGAAATACGGAACTTAAATATACGCATTTGCAGTATGTGAATTCCGGTGATTCTCCATACGGGGATTCAAACCGCGTGGTGGGTTACCATGCAATCGCAGTCTTCAGTCAGGCTAAGGAAAAGGAAGATTTCGTGCTTGACAAGGCAGAGAAGAACTTGTTGCTCTCTGTGGCAAGACGTACCCTGGAGGCGTATATCCGGGAAGGGAAAAAACCGGATTTCAGTGGCGAGACTTTTCCCGCTGCATTGCAGCAGAATTGCGGTGCTTTCGTGAGTCTGCACAAGAACGGAAAACTGCGTGGTTGTATCGGCCGCTTTACTTCAGATATACCGCTCTTCCTGGTGGTTCGCGATATGGCCATAGCTTCGGCCACACAGGATCTGCGCTTCCCGCGTGTCAGCAAGGAAGAAGTAGATGAGATCGATATTGAAATCTCCGTTCTCTCTCCCATGCGTAAGGTCAGCTCAGCCGATGAAATTGAGCTGGGCGTACATGGTATCTATATCATAAAAGATGGTCATGCCGGCACTTTCCTGCCACAGGTGGCCACGGAAACAGGATGGAGCAAGGAGGAATTCCTGGGCCACTGTGCCCGTGATAAGGCCGGAATTGGCTGGGATGGCTGGAAAACTGCGGAGATATACGTTTACACAGCAATCGTTTTCGGGGAGAAGGAAGAGAAGTGATTCACATGACAATGCTGTCAGTGTTCCTGACCTCAAACCCGCTGTCAGAAACTCATGTGTTGCCTTCTGCCGATACCGTCTATAATTTTACCAGCTTCAGACGGGTATTTTTTCCATCCGCCATGCTGAAACGGATCAAATAAACCCCGCGACTCAGCCCGCTCAGATCGGCAGTGAGGGTGTGGGATCCTTCCTGAAACTGATCTTCAGCAATCACCATCAGCGCCCGGCCGGCAAGATCAATGATTTCAATTTTTATTTGACCGGCTGTTGCAAGGGTGAAGCCTATTTGCACCGATATCGAAACCGGGTTGGGGTAGATGAATGCATTCAGGGCATCCTCCCCGGAATCCGGTGTTTCTTCCAAAGCAGTCGGCTGGCCGTTGGGATTTTCAAAAGGCCCTTCACCGGGCTCCAATGCCAGAAATGCCGTGTAATCGGTCAGTACACGCTCTGCCATGCTGGTGGCGATGATCTGATTAATCACGGTATTTCCCGGATTTAATGAAGCCATATCCCTCAGGTATTGCAATGCCCACATCTGCCTCGTGCTTCTGTCGCCCGGATCTGCCGTCCCCCCGGTAATATCATCATCATAACTTAAAAGCACACCTTCCATGTCGGCGAAAGCCATCAGGTGAAAGGGCAGATCACCCGTATATTTTCCGGTGATCTGAATGGCCTTGTCATAGAAATACAATCCGCCACTCAGCGGCAGGGTATAGGTCGAATAAGTGTAACCTCCCTGGGTGAAAACATAAACTGTGAAGTTGTTGAAATAACCCCCGAGATTATCAAATAAGCCTGTGAAAACTGCAGTTCCGCCTGATTCTCTCAGTGAATAATAGTCTCCGGAGGTCTGCGCACTCAGGATGAAGTACAGATAGGCATTCCCATAGTAGGTCTGCTGACCTATATAATGGTATGGTGAATATGTGGTATTAAGGTCGGCAATATGTACAGGAATGTCTGAACTGTCAATAAGTCCTGTCAGGTTACTCAGCAGGTTATTGGCGGTGATCAGATCTCCATGGGTTTTATCACTTGAGATCAGGACAATGGAGCCTTCGTTCTGGTGATTCCTGATGAAATTGATACCGTCGCTAAGCACCGTAGTCAGGCTGCTGAAAGAATTGAACCAGCCATTATTGAAAGTGCTGAAGGCTGTGGCCAGGCTCAGGGAATCGGCCGGTATCCAGCCCCCGCCGTAAACCGTAGTAACCGGGCCGGAAAACATGAAGCAAACAGAATCATCCGCATCAAACTTTTTCATCAGTTGGTTACTGACCTCCGCCAGGAGGGTTGTGCCTGTATATGCATTGCAGTTGGCTGCCACAAAATCGAACAGAATCACGGCTTTCTTGAGTGCACTGAATCCGAAAAGCTCTTCAGGAAGCAATTGCAACTGGAAGAGTTTTTCACCGGCAGCACTGTCAGTCCATACGGCGTAAACCGGTGCTGTGAAGTCATGCCGGTAAGTCAGGGTCAGCGGCAGGGTATAATCCAGGGCAGTAAGATCCGCCTCGTAAAATGCAGTGTCGATTCCCCCGGGTGAATACGTGAAGGGATGTGCGGGTTCCTGAGCAATGCGGGGTTCGGTCATTCCTTCCCGGGGATAGAAGCGAAGTTTGACTTTCTGTATATCCTGGGAGGAGAGCTTCATTATCTGGTACGGAAGTTCAATGTCGGGATACTTGCTCATATAATCTTCGGAACGCAGCAGGTAAGTGAACTTTGCCTTGCGGGGCAGTGTTGTCATCAGAGGAAAGATCTTCCACATGTAATAGCCTTCAATCATCATCCCGGTCCACCAGTCAAAACCGTCGTATTTGTAAAGTATCGAAGGATCTACCCTGCGGTCGACAATATCCTCGTAAACCTGGGTGGCAGTCCATTTGTCATAGATTCCGGCGACGACAATGCTGTCGTTCACCCACAGCCACATATCCGTGACTTCCGCATCCTCCGGCAGTATGAACATCATTTCCGCCTCAAGACTATCGCCAGATGAAAAATAGGTCCCCCGGGTGGAGAAATCAAAGGTTAAACCGATTTCCGTGTATATTCCTTTGGGCTTGATTTCGATCAGAAGGGTGTCAATCGAACCAAGGTCATAGTTCCACATCCCCCAGTCCACATTGCGGATGTAAAGGTGCGACATGTCGTACTGGCTGAAAGCCTGTCCCGATACACATAACAAAAGGATAATGATGAGTTTTTTCATGGCATCATGATTATGGGTGATGGATCAGCAGCTTCTGCTGCATCCGTTGCACATTGTTTTCTATTATGAAGAGGTAAAGACCGCTAGGCAGATCGGCGCTTGGGATCACAGTTTCATAGTATTTTCCGGCATCCGTATCCATTGTTGAGACAAAACAGCATTTCCCCTGGATATTATACAACATGAAACGGATCTTTCCTGAGGTCTCTGCTGTAAAGCCCGCCCTGAATGATTCATGTGCAGGATTCGGGAACAGTTTCAAGTTTTGTCCGGCATTCTCATTTTCATGTAGTCCTACAGCTACAAGAGGGAGCATGCTCACGCCCTGATCACCACTCAGTGCCCATAGCCTGTGACCGGAGTCTTCCATGAAAGCAGTGAAATTGCGGCCACCGATACCGTCATTGTTACTGTAATAAATCCATGCATTGTCCTGCATACAGCTCATTACGGCATTGTAAGGAAAGTAATTAATATTGCTGGCCAGCCACATCCTTTGGTCGCTGTCGAAGAAAACCTCATTAATGTAATGACTCAGGTAATCAATATCCGGTGTGTGCCAGGTATCGTTTTCATAATAACAGAGTCCGCCATCATAGTAATTATAAAAGCTGAACCAGATCCTTCCCTGCTGATCACGACTTACCGATGTGGAAAGCACCTCAGGTACGGCAGGATCCGTGACTTTTGACCAAAGACCATTGTGTTTGCGGTGGATGCCGTCATTGCAGGCGAGCCATGTATCCCCTCCCGGAATCACCAGAATGTCATAAATATATAGTTTAGTGTGACTCACACTGTCGTGCACCCAGACAGATCCATCATAATGAGAGATATAGTTCCCGTAGTAATAACCCACCCAGATCCGGTCAAGCGTATCACGATACATGCAGTATGCCATACCTTTAAGTCCATTGCTTTCGTTCCAGACCTGCCAGGTATTCCCGTTCCTGCGCCCTACCCGGAAGTCGCTGAATACACACCAGACACTCCCGTCGGCTTGTGTTTCCATTTCTCTTACCGAGTTGTATGGTAGTCCGTCTTCGGTTTTCAAGGTGCGCCAGCTTCCATCCTTAAAGAAAGTAAGTCCGATCTGTGTGGCAAACCAAAGGGTGTCGTTGCTTCCCTCCGCTGCATCATTAACAGTATTGCTTTTCAGACCTTCTGAATCTGCGAAATAATCCCACAGTAAACCTTCCTTCCAGGAAACCCCGCTGTTCTTGTGTCCGGCCCATATCCTTCCGTGACTGTCTTTACAGAGCGACATCACCGCGTCTTCCTTCAGACCTTCTGATTGCGTGATCAGGCTGATCGCCGGATACTGATAAACCGCAATTCCGCTGTCTGTAGCAATCCACAGCGTACTGTCGTTGATCGCACTGATGCCGTATGCGAAATCCGCAGGCATGCCCTGGACCATGGTGATGGTTTCCCAGTATCCGTTGAAGTAGGTGGTCATTCCATGCTCGCCCGTCATGAAGACCTTGTGGTTCGCGTCTTCTGTTATGTCGTATATGGTATTGCCGGCCAGGCCATCTGAGGAAGTGTAGTGGTGCCACCCGGCGAAGTTTTTCAGCGCGACGCCCTGAGATGCGGTTCCGAACCACAAGCGGCCCTGTGAATCACAAAAGGCGGAAAGAAAACCATAAGTCGGCACGCCTTCAGCACTGCCGTAATAAGTCCACTGTGAATTGCTCAGCCGGCAGATTCCTCCGTCGTATGTGGCAAACCAGAGCTTACCGTAATTGTCGTTGCACATGGCGCGGACCACGTTGCCGGCCAGTCCGTCATCAGTGTCATACGCCTGCCAGGTATGATCCGGCTGACGGCAGGCTGCACCCAATTCTGTCCCTGCCCACAATCTTCCGCTGGCATCCACGTGAAGCGTGTAAACGGCTGCGCTGGCCATGGGGGCGGGCAATGTATGCTGTTTCCAGTTGACGGTGCTTCGGTCGAAAGACCAAAGCTTGTTGTTCAGGGCAAACCATACGAGGCCGTCTGAAGTTTCAGCGATGCGGAATACGCAGCCTTCATAAACACCCCGCGTGTTGAGCACATTGTAGTTCACCCACTGGGCTTGACTGCCGGCAGTCATAAGAAGGGAAACAAACAGAAAAAGTAACTTTTTTATCATAGAGCGAGATTGGGACTATGGACTGATGAACATGATGAATGGTTGCATGCAGATCACTTAATTCCAGATGCCGGGGATGCTGTGACCGCAATATGAACAATTTCCTGATTTAATCATATCTGTATAGATCTTATATCCCCTGCGTTCGGTCAGCATTTTGCCGCACTTCGGGCAATAGGTGTTCTGACCTTCCGAACCTGCGACATTACCAATGTAGACATAATTCATTCCTGCATCCAGTGCTGTTTTTCTGGCTTTATTCAGGTCTTCCTCAGGTGTGGATGGAAGAGCCGTGAGTTTGTACATGGGATAGAATCGGCTGAAATGCAGGGGGTGGTTCTGGAAACCGTTCTTCACGAGCCATGCGCACATCTCCGCGATCATTTGCGGATTGTCCGTCCATCGCGGAACCATCAGGTTGGTGATCTCCAGCCAGACGCCTTCATCCTTCAGCGTTTTCAAAGTATTAAGCACGGTGTTGAGTCTTCCGCCGTTCAGTTTCATGTAAATATCATCCGTGAAAGCCTTGAGGTTAATGTTGGCCGCATCGATATACCGGCAGAGTTCTTTCAGCGGCGTGGTATTGATATAGCCGTTGGAAATCAGGATGTTTTTCAGGCCTTTGGCACGTGCGAGTTTGGCGGTGTCGTAAACGTATTCATAGAATACCACCGGCTCCGAATAAGTGTAGGCAATACTGCTGCAGCCGTTTTTGATGGCCGCAGCCACTGTTTCCGCCGGCATCAGGTCGTAATTATCGGTTTCGAAGGGACTCACCTGGGAGATCTGCCAGTTCTGGCAGTTGAGGCAGGTGAAGTTGCAGCCCGCGGTGGCCACTGAGAAGCTCTTCGATTGGGGTTTGAAATGGTAAAGCGGCTTCTTTTCTATGGGATCCACGCCCACAGTACAGGGATTTCCGTAGGTGACCGAGTACAGGTCGCCTTTCCAGGAAACACGGGTATGGCAGCGGCTTTTTTCGCCTTCGGGAACGATGCAGGCATTGGGACAAAGGCCGCATTGGGGACCTTTCTCAGTTTTGGTGTAATAGTGTGCCAGTTTATGCCACTTCCAGAGGTCGATAGGAACCACGCCATGCGCATTTTTGAAGGCTTTCGCGTCCAGACCGTTCAGCCCGAGCGCCATCACCCCGCCGCCCAGCAGACAGCGTTTGAGGAATTCCCGTTTGTTGATCTTTTCCGAAGACATGGGTGTATAAAGGTAGTAAAAATCAGAAACGCGGAAAGCTATGTCTTTTGTATGCGGGCAAGAATAGCTGCGATGATGTTCATAACTCCCAGGGCCACACACAACCAGAAGATTCCGATCAGGGGGAGGAGGAGTGCACTGACAAAGATGGCTCCCGCGGCGGCTCCTGCAAGATCGTAGGCGTAAGCCCGGCCAGCAAATACCGTTTCGGTTTTTTTCTGTTGTTTAACGATCAGGGCAAACTGCCGGCCGGAAAGAAATGCCACCAGGAAGTTGGCGGAGAAAAAGATCAGGTGAATGCTCCAGGGCGGGGCCGATGTTGCCATTGCAACTACCCAGGGGATGATCAGGCAAAGTCCTGCCAGCAGCAATTGTCCGGCAGCAGTGAAGCTGCCGCTGCGGATTCTGCTTCCGTTATGCAGCAGGGCGCCCAGGGCCAGACCGGCCATGAACACGGCAAAGAACAAGCCGCTGATACTGTAAAGATGTCCGTAGCAGGTCTGGTATGCGAGCAGCAGGATGATCTCTGCTGCAGTTCCGGTGAATCCGATGGTCCAAAGCACTGCCGCGCGTTTTCCCCCCGTGAACAGGGGCAGAATGAGTATAATGCCCGCGAAGATCAGGATGGCCGTGAAAGCTCCGCCCGTCATTTCAAGCCACGATCTTAAGGCAAAGAAGGAAGAAACAGGGCGGTCGGTAGTGTTGAGAGGGGCGTTGGTATCCAGCTTTTCGAGGATTT
>CALGYY010000171.1 GCA_937934705.1 uncultured Bacteroidota bacterium | reverse complement strand
CCCGGAGAAAGACCCGGTTACCGGTGTTACTGTTCCGCACGCTTTCGGCCTTGCAAAAAAGAGCACTGCGCAGTTCTTCCGAGTCTGTGGTCAGCAGTTCGCTGATACTCTCCCGGTCGCAGCTCAGCTCATTTAAAAGATATGAATGGTAGTTTTTCATCCTGTTTTGGTTTTAGTGACTCAACAGCCCTTTGAAATATCCCGTGCATCCACGCGATGGCCATGCCGTAATTGCTCACCGGCACACCGGCCTCTATGGCTGGACGCAGGCGGTTCATGACCTGTTTACGGGTAAAAACACATCCTCCGCATTGGATAACTATCGCATATTGCTGCACGGGGAGCGCAGCTTCGTCGATTCCCGATACGATCTCAAATTCAAGCTTACGCCCGCTGTGCTTCAGTATCCAGTCGGGAAGCTTGTACCGGCCAATGTCCTCACAACTCACACGGTGACTGCAGGATTCCATAATGAGGACCCTGTCACCATCCCTTAATCTGTCCAGCGCCGGTGTTCCATCAACGAAGCGATCGAAATGACCCTTCATCCTTGCGAACAAAACACTGAAGCCGGTCAGCGGAATATCTGCCGGAATGATTTTACTGACAAAAGCGAAAGCCTGACTGTCGGTGACCACAAGAGCAGGTCTGATGGAGGTGTTGGTAATGAAATCGTCAAGCTCGGTTTCGCGCAGCACCACACAGATGCAGTGTTGATCAAGCGCATGCCTGATGGCCATGACCTGCGGCAGGATCATCCTGCCTTCAGGGGCTTCAGAATCGACAGGAGTCACCAGTACTACCAGGTCCTTGGCTTTGATCAGCCCGTCGAAAATACTCTGCTGAGTGTAGGCCGTTTCCGGGATTGCTTTGATGAGGGCTTCGATCAAAGCATCCTGTTTGTACTCACCCACGGAGGAGAATGGGATGACATCCTGTCCGCTTTCTTCACGGATGAAGCGCCGGGTTTCGTCATTCAGCGGGCACAGATCGCTTTTATTATGAACAATCAGGTAAGGCACTTCCCATTTGCCGAAAGCTGCGAGAAGGTCACGTTCAGCCTGTCCCCATTCGTTGTCTGCAATCAGCAATACCGCGCAATCCATCAGGGCCAGCATATCGAGACTTTTCTTCACCCGCATCAGCCCCACTTCACCTTCATCATCCGTACCGGCAGTATCAACCAGTATCACAGGACCAATTCCGAAGATCTCATAAGATTTCTTCACAGGGTCGGTGGTGGTTCCGGCCAGTTCGGAGACAATGGCCACATCCTGACCGGTCAGCGTGTTGATAAAGGAACTTTTCCCTTTATTTCTTCTGCCGAAGATGCCGATGTGCGGTTTAAAATCTTTTCCCTTATTCATACACTCTGAATGATCTTTCGGATTCAGTTTCCATTTATTCTCAGTAGTAAAGATCGCGCTGACCCTCCTTTACTGAACGCAGTCTGTTTTGCAGTTCATTCTTTGCCGGACCTTCGTCCATCCGGTCGAGTTCTTTTTGAATCAGTTGCCAGCCTTTTTCGCGTATGGTTTCGCTGCCATAATCCACAAGATATTCCGCCAGGGTCAGCATCCCGTTAGGTGTACAGAAACGCTTAATGAATCCCGGTATCGAGAACTCCATGAAATGCTCTCCCGTTCTGCCTTTGCGGTAACAAGCGGTGCAGAATGATGGCAGGTAATCCTTCTCCAGCAGTTCCCCGATCACCGAACCCAGTGAGCGGTTATCATGTATGGTGAATTGCACCTTGCGATCAGCTGCTTCGCTGCTTTTATCCGTGTAGGCTCCGATTCCGATCCTGGTACCTGCATCGATCTGTGAAACCCCGAACTCCAACACCTTAGTGCGAATCTCTTCAGGCTCGCGGGCCGTCAGTATCATCCCCGTATAAGGCACAGCCAGGCGCAGAATCGCCACCAGCCTCACAAAGTCCTCATCACTCACCCTGTACTCATCCCTGACTTTGTACTGCAGGGCATCCTGTAACCTGGGAAAGGAAATGGTGTGGGGACCCACATTAAAGCATGCTTCGAGATGGTTGGTGTGACGAACCATCGCCATGACCTCGAATTTCCAGTCGTACAATCCGAAAAGTGCGCCCATGCCAACATCATCGATCCCTGCTTCCATTGCACGGTCGAACGCGCTCAGCCGCCAGTGATAGTCGGCCTTTTTTCCGGAGGGATGGTGTGCTGCATAAGCCTGCGGATGGTAAGTCTCCTGAAAGATCTGGTAGGTGCCGATTCCGGCGTCCTTCACTTTTGCAAAGCCCTCATGATCCATAGGAGCCGCGTTGATATTCACCCTGCGGATGTTGCTATGCCCATTCTTCACAGAGTATACTGTTCTGACCGTATCCGCGATATAATCTGCATTGTAGCGCTCATGTTCACCGTAGACAAGGATCAAGCGCTTTTGTCCTTCTTCAAGCAGTGCGTCGACGTTTTCCCTGAGCTCCTGCTGCGAAAGGGTATGGCGCACTTCTTCCCTGTTGCCTGAACGGAATCCGCAGTAAACACAATTGTTCCTGCAGAGATTCCCCACGTATAAGGGTGCAAACAGCACGATACGATTACCGTAAACCATTTTCTTCAGCTCCCGTGCAGCTTGCAGTATCTTAGCGATCTGTGACTCACTTTCTGCTTTAAGCAGCACTGCAACCTCCTGAAGGCTCAGTCGCTGCTTGCCCAGTGATTTCTGAATCACCGCATCCAACTCATGATCATCCGGTGCACTCCGCTGCAGCATTCCATTGATCTCATCAGGATCAATAAATGGCTGATGAGGAATATCAGGCAAATTGTATTTTTCAGGTGTGAATTTCATATCGCTGCCCTCCGTTTCAGATTGATGCCGTCATACTGAATTTCGGCAGGATCACCGTGAAGACCGTACCCTGATCGGGGACTGAGGTCAGGCTGATCTCACCATGGTAAACTTCTTCCACGATCTTTTTCAGGATGGACAGACCCAGTCCGCTGCCGGTAATATTCTTTGTTTTGCTGTTTTTAATGCGCACGAACTCCTGGAACAGCTTTGCGCACTCATCTTCGGTCATCCCGATCCCCGTGTCTTCAACCCGGATCTTCACGTGATGCTCATCTGATTTCAATTGAATGAAGACTTCTCCATTATCCCTGTTATATTTTACTGCATTTGATATAAGATTATTAAAAATAATATCCATATCTTCACTGTCGGCCTGCAGCACAACTTTCTCGGGGTCGGAATCGAGATGGACTTTCACGTTCTTTTGTATGGCCATCGGGAGAAAGGTATCCCTTGCCACGCGGGCGGTTTCTGAAAGATCAATTTCACGGATTTCCCTGTTCTTGCGTCCGGATTCCAGTTTGGTGAGATCCAGCAGGTCAATGATCAGGGTCCGCATTCCTTTGATGCGCTCCAGTGAGCGCTCTATCATCACCATATAATCGTCGATCTGGTCTCCCACTTGCTTTTCCTGCATGATCCTGAGATAACCCTCCACCGCATTAATGGGGGATTTCAGTTCATGAGAGAGTACTGAAAGAAACTGGAAACGGATGGATTTACCTTCCTGATGCATCTTGCGGGTCATGCGTTTCAGGTAAAGGTGTTTGATGATGTTTTCCATGGCCGATTTCAGTTCCTGGGGTGTAAAAGGCTTGGGGACAAAATTATAAGCCCCGTTGTTTGTCGCCTTGATGGCCAGTTCGAGAGAAGCGTAACTGGTGATCATCATCACACTGGCATCATATTGCTTTTTGTTGATATACTCCAGCACTTCAATGCCGTCCATGCCGGGGAGTTTGTTGTCGAGCAGGATCAGGTCGATCTGCCGGGAATCAATAATTTGTATAGCCTCCTCCCCGCTTCCTGCTTCAATCAGTTCACAGGTGAACTCCTCTTCCAGGAAGGGAAAATCCACCGAATAATTCTTCAGGATACGACTGATGCCGGATCTGATTCCGGGTTCGTCATCCACGATTAAAACCTGCAGGGCTGCCATAATATGGTCTCCTTATGTTATAGGTTCAGTAATCGCCCGATCTCCTGACGGAGCTGTTCGGGACGTATGCTCTTTTCCATGTAAAGATCTGCCCTGATCCACTTCTTCTCCTCCTCACTGTTGACCCCGAAGAGCATTCCGGTTTCAGCCGTAACAGCGGTGGCGATGATCACGGGGGTTCCGGGATACTTCTTCTTGGTTTTGTAACTCAGGATAAAACCGCTGTCCATCTGCTCCATCATCAGGTCAAAAATGGCCAGATCGGGTTTCAACTGCTCCAGCAACTTCTCCGCTTCCTTCTGGCTTTCGGCTGTATGGACCTCAAAACCCATATGGCGCACTTCTGTACTGAGAATGGTCAGGCTGTCGATATCATCATCGGCGATCAGGACCTTTTTTGTTTCTGTTGTATTCATTGTAGTATATATTATACGTTATGATTTCTTGGTATGGTGATCCGGAAAGTCGTTCCAAGCGGCCCTTTCTTTGGATCAGTATTGGATTCCACGGTGATCTGGCCCTTGTGCATCTTCACAATACCATAGATCAGCGGGAGTCCGAGGCCCGTTCCCTTTCCGGGTTGTTTGGTGGTAAAAAAGGGAGTGAATATCTTGTCCATGTTCTCTTCAGCAATTCCACAGCCGGTATCGGTAAAGGTGAAGGTGATCCGGTCTCCCTCATCCTCCAGACCAATGGTCAGCGTACCACCGGCGATCATGGCTTCAAAGGCATTCTTTTCGAGGTTGGTCAGGACCTGTAACATCTGGTCGGTATCGATAAATGCGACAGGGTTCTTGATGTTGAAATTGAATTTTGTCCGGATTCCAGGAGGCACCACCACCTGATCCAGACTGTGGCGGGTGAATTCGACCAGATTGGTTTCTGCAACACGAACCTGGTTTTTACGGGCAAAGTTCAGCAGGCCGCTGACGATCTTCTTGCATCGGTCAGCCTGTTCCACGATCAGCTCCAGATCCTTACTGGTCTGGGAGTCTGCGGGGAATTCCTCTTTCAGAATATTGCTGTACATAGTGATCACACCTAAAGGATTATTCAGTTCGTGCGCGATACCAGCCGACAATTGACCCATATGCGCCAGCTTCTCCGAGTGTTTCAGCGACAACTGTGCAGAAGCCAGCTTCTCGTTTGAGATATTCAACTCTTCAATAGAGCGGTGAAGCTTTTCAATGGTGTAGGGCAGACACATCTCAGATTCGGCCAATCCCTCCACAATCGCCACGGCATGATCCACGCAGGTATCATAGCCGCAGGCACCGCAGTTCAGGTGATCACGTGACGACAATTTTCCCATTCCCGTGAGCACATGATCAATTTCTTCGCGCGACGGAAGAGGTATCCTGCGGTCGCTTGGCGTGAATTCCTGCCTCAGATCAAGTAATTCTCCCTGTTCCAGGTCTTCACTCACCTGATCCCTTATAGCGAGGGAATCCTCAATCTTGTGAGATATGTACTCATGAATATGTGACATTTTGGTGAACTGGGATCCCGATTTCGTCATCCCGGCACCCATGATGCAGCCGTTGCAGCAGAGCACCTCCAGATGCTGCTGTTTCTTCAGTCCGTGTTCAAATTCACGGATCGCTTCCCTGAAGTTTTCCTTGCCACTGGCCACAAGAATATTGTTGCCGATCTCGTGATCGTTCTGTCCCATGGTAAAGAGTTTGCCACGTGCGGTCGCATAAGCAGCACCTTTCGAAGAGTAAGGCCTGTCGAAGGCCGAGGCCAGATCAGCGCCCGGCTGAATGCCTCGTAGTGCAAACAGATTTCTGAGCTCACGGAAGGTGATGACCAGATCAACCTCAGATGATTCCGCTTTTTTTGCCACGCAGGGACCAATAAAGACCGTTTTCACATGCTCACCGTACATCTTTTTCAGCGCGCGAACGGTAGCGACCATGGGCGATGCCACGGGACTCAGATTGGGAACCAGGTTGGGATGGTAATGTCTGATGTAGTATACGATGGCAGGACAATCGGCGGAGATCATGTGTTTGCCGCTTTTCTTTCGCTTGAGCTTCTTATAAATCGCAGCAGTAATATCAGCCCCGTATGCCACCTCCACTAACCTGGTGAAGCCCAGCTTTTTGATCATGCCGACCAGTATTCTGTAATCACTGATGTCGTCGAATTCAGCAGGAAAACTGGGTGCCAGACAGGCGATGGTTTCCCGGGGTTCAGCCAGGAGCGACAACACATCCTGTTCACTGTTCGCGTAATACTTGGCCTCCTGGCTGCAAACCCTCACGCAGTTGCCGCATCCTATGCAGCGCGTATTCATCACTTCCGCCTGACCGTTAATGATCCGTATGGCTTTCACCGGACATTCGCGGACGCAGGTATAGCATACCCTGCACCTGTCTTTTACGGTGAAAACCAACTGGGTCTCGGTTCTGGGAAGCATGATCATCGGGGATTGTCTTTTTTTTGTTATTGTATAGAAGTCTAAAGTCGTAAAGTCTAAAGTCTAAAAGTCATAAGGTCGAAAGTCTATAGTTGCATTTCACATTTTCAAATCAGCACATTTTCAAATTATCAAATTATCAAATTATCACTTCAGCACATCACGTTTGTGATAGTGCGTATGCAGCAGTTCGTGGCTTTTGTGTCCGAGGGGCTGGCCCAGAAACTTCTCATACAGTTCGATGATTTCGGGATTTTTGTGCGACACTTTGATGGATTCCCTCTCATCGATCTGGTCAAGGGCATCGACACGTGACTGGACGTCGCACAGTCGGGCGCCGATTCTCTGACCGCCGCCGGCAACACAACCACCCGGGCAGGTCATGACCTCGATGAAGTGGATGTCGTTTCTTCCGTTTCGGATTTCATCAAGAAGTACTTTAGCATTGGCCAGTCCGCTCACCACCGCTACACCGAGTTCGAGATCATTGATCTGAATCTTCGTTTCTTTACGGCCGGCCAAACCCCAGACCTGATCCACCTTATATTGCACGAGCTCCTTGCCGGTAAGCATCTTGTAAGCTGTGCGTATAGCGGCCTGCATCACCCCGCCTGACGCGCCGAAGATCTTACCCGCGCTGCTGTGCGCGCCCAACGGCGAGTCAGCGATTTCCAGGCGGATATTTCTCATATCGATGCCATACCACCTGATCATGTCAATCAGTTCACGGGTGGTCAGTACGGCATCAATATCACTGAGTCCGTTCTGTCCCATGCTGTCACGACCGGCCTCAAATTTCTTGGCCGTGCAGGGCATGATACTGACTGAATATATACTTGCCGGTGCAATATTTTCCGTTTCCGCGAAATAACTCTTGATCACCGCTCCCAGCATCTGCTGGGGTGATTTGCAGCTTGAAAGGTTGGGAAGGAAATCTTCTGCAAAAGTTTCTGCGTATTTGATCCATGCAGGGCAGCAGGAAGTGATCATGGGCAAGGTTCCACCCTTGCTTACTCTTTCGATCAGTTCACTGGCCTCCTCCATAATGGTAAGGTCTGCAGAGAAAGTGGTATCAAAAACCCTGGCGAATCCCATTTTCCTGAGTGCGGCATTCAGCACACCATTCATATCGGTACCGGCCGGTAAGCCGAATTCCTCGGCGAGGGATACACTGATGGATGGCGCGTACTGGACCACACACACTTTTGAGTGATCGGTCAGCGCAGCCTGCACTTCAGTGATGTGTTGTTTCTCGCTGAGGGCTCCGGTGGGGCAGACCATGATGCACTGACCGCAATTCACACAACTGCTGGTATTCATTCCCCGGTTAAACGTGGTCCCGATCACGGTTTTGCTTCCGCGGTTAATGAAATCGATTGCGGCGACGCCGATGGTTTCTTCGCAGACCCTCACACAACGGCCACAGAGAATGCACTTGTCGGGATCCCTGACGATACTCGGGCTGCTGTGATCGATCTTATGACCGTTCTTCTTTCCGCGCACCCTGCGCTCCACCACATGATGCTCACGAGCCAGGTCCTGCAGTTCGCAGTTTGTATTCCTGACGCAGTAGAGACAATCATCAGGATGATTGGAGAGCAGGAGTTCAACAATGGTTTTCCTCGACTCGATCACCCGGGCCGAATGGGTTTGTATTTTCATACCCTTTTCCACAGGAAAGGAACAGGATGGGATCAGCTTACCGGAGCCTTCAAGCTCCACCACGCAGATCCTGCAGGTTCCCGAGGGAATAAAATTCTTGATATGACACAGGGTTGGTACCTGTATTCCGTTGCGGTTGAGGGTCTCAAGGATGGTTTCCCCCTGGATGGCTTCAACCGGACTGCCGTTCACATTGATCTGGAATCGCATATTCGTGATATTTTTATCAGGCTACTGTGATTGCTTCAAATTTGCAGGCTTCGGCGCAACTGCCACAGCCGATACATTTTTCTTCAACGATGAAATGAGGGCTCTTCTTTGAACCTATGATGGCTCCTGTCGGGCACTTTTTCGTACAAACCGTACATCCGGTGCACAGATCCACATTAATTCTGAATACCCTCAGGTCCGTACAGGCACCGGCCGGGCACACGCGCTCAAACACATGTGCCTCATACTCATTCCGGAACCATTTCAAGGTACTGAGTACCGGGTTGGGGGCCGACTGTCCCAGTCCGCAGAGTGAAGTTTCTTTAATCACTTTCCCCAAACGCTCAAGCTGCATTACGCCCTTCATTCTTTCAAGGGCCTCATATTTCTCGCCGTTCCCCGGCTTATGGGTAATGCTTTCGAGGATCTCCAGCATACGCTTTGTTCCTTCTCTGCAGGGAATACACTTCCCGCAGCTTTCACGCTGAATAAAATCCATGAAGAACTTGGCAATGTCCACCATGCAGGTTTCCTCATCCATCACCACCAATCCGCCTGAACCCATCATGGCGCCGACTGCCAGCAATGATTCGTACTCAACCGGAATATCGAGGTTTTCTTCTGTGATGCAACCTCCGGACGGACCGCCTATCTGTACGGCCTTAAATTTTTTCTGATCCCTGATCCCGCCGGCGATTTTGAAGATAATATCGCGGATACTGGTGCCCATTGGAATCTCCACAAGCCCTGTCAGGGCAACTTTCCCGCTGAGTGCAAAAACTTTGGTTCCTTTACTTTTTTCTGTTCCTATGCTGTTAAACCACTCTGCACCTTCTTTCAGGATGGAAGGTACATTGGCCAGACTCTCCACATTGTTGATACAGGTAGGCTTTCCGAAGAGCCCGCTCACAGAAGGGAAAGGAGGTCTTGGTCTCGGCATACCCCTCTTGCCTTCGATACTATGAATCAATGCGGTTTCTTCTCCGCAAACAAAGGCTCCTGCTCCCATTTTGACTTTGATCTCAAAATCAAATCCGCTTCCTCCGATATTTTTTCCCAGGAGTCCGTATTCAGCTGCCTGCTCCAGCGCAATCCTGAGACGGCGGATTGCCAGGGGGTATTCAGCCCGGATGTAAACGTAGGCATGTCTGGCCCCGATAGCATAAGCAGCAATGGCCATCCCCTCAATCAGGCGATGGGGATCGCCTTCCACAACGGCGCGATCCATAAATGCCCCGGGATCGCCCTCATCGGCATTACAGATCAGGTACTTCTCATCAGAGTTTTCCTGCAATGCCAGGCGCCATTTGCGGGCTGTGGGGAAACCACCGCCTCCCCTGCCGCGCAGACCACTGAGTTCAACGATATTGCAAACCTCTTCCGGACTGCGCCCGAGAAAGGTGTCGAGCATGGCCCGGTATCCTCCGTGAGCGATGTATTCCTCAATGCTCACAGGGTTGATGATGCCGCAATTGCTCAACACCACACGCTTCTGCGGGGCAAAGAAAGGATGCTCATCGATGAAGGCCATGTTGTCCCATGTTTTGAGACCCTTGCTTCTGAACTGTCCCAGGGTTTCAAAGGATGAGGCTTCCATCCCCAGTACACTTTCGAGCAGATGATCCACCTTGTCTTCTGTGACATTTGAAAAAGAAACCCTGTTCATGCCCGGAAGCTGGATGTCCACCAAAGGTTCAGCGGAGCATAAACCAATACATCCCACTTCTGTAAGCTCCGCCCTGATGCCCTTCGCCTCTGTCCATCTCAATATGGCATCCCGGGTTTTGCCCGCTCCGGCACCTAAACCGCAGGTGCCTGCTCCAATGAAAATCTGAACCTCCTCTACCTTTTCGCGCTTCAGCTTCGCGAGCATTCCGAGGGTTTCTTTTCCCGGCTTTTCACCGGCAGGCTGAAACAATACTTCTTGGATCAGCCTTTGCTTGTATTCTGATGTTCTTGTATTCATGATTGTTCCGCCTGTAATTTGTATTCATCAATGATATTCCGGATCGACTCACCCGTCACCTTGGCATGAAACTCCCCGTTGACAGCAATCACCGGTGCCAGACCGCAGGCACCGATGCAGGCCACCACTTCGATGGAAAACAAACCATCGCGTGTGCTCTGCCCGGCTTTGATCTTCAGGTGCTTTTCAAGCTCTTCAAGAACAGTGGACGAACCCAGCACGTGACAGGCCGTGCCTCTGCAGACCTGAATATGGTAGCGACCCATCGGTTCGAAACGGAACTGATTGTAGAATGTCGCCACTCCATATATCCTGCTGGTGGGAATCTTTAAAAGACGGCCTGTCTTCACCACTGCCTCTTCAGAGATGTAGCCCTGATGGTCCTGGATCTCCTGCAGGACAGGGATCAGCTGATCCCTACCTGCATGTTCGTGTTTTGCCAGAATTTCCTCTATTGTCGTTTTCATAAAATATCTGCTTTTGATTACAGCCGAAACTATCCCCTTCTTACTTCATCACCCTGTTGATCTCAGGGAGCAGCCTCTTGGCATCCACCGGCTTGCGGATGAAACCGTCGACCGGGAACCAGATGGAATCTCCGTTTTCGGAGAGATAATCGATACCGGCTTTCTGGGTCACAGAATCCATGATACAGATGACATGAAGTTCCTTGAAACCGGGGTTTTTGCGAAACTCGCGTGCCATAGCCTGTACGTCAGGTTTGGTGGTAATGAGCACCTCGATGGAGGTCTGCATCAGGATCGGCATGCCCTTCAGCTCGGGCGATTCAGTGATTTCCTTGGCCAGCTCAAAACCTTCGTAATGCGTGGTCATCATTACATCGAGGATAGCCAGATCAGGCTTGTGCTCAAGGATCTTTTTCATTCCTTCCACTTTGTCGTTAGCGGAAATTACGGTGTAACCTTCCTTCTTAAGGATGGTTTCAATGACGGTGATCACATCAACATCGTCATCCACGATAACTACTTTCTTGGTTTCCATTTTTGATTTGTTTTTAAAGGTGTTATTGGTATCCGTTAATTCTATATTCAATCCTTCAGAAAAAAAATAACCCTTGTGCGGATCCGACAGGATCTGCCCGAGAAGATCATAATTGTTGCGGGTCTTGGACAGGTAGCCGCTGGCACCGGCAGAAATCATCCTTTTTATACTATCGGTATTCTCGTATGCAGAAAATCCGATCACCACGGTGTGCGGACAATTTCTTTTCAGACTGGCCGTTGTCCTGAAACCATCCATCAGCGGCATGCGTACATCTATAAATATAAGGTCTGCATCCAGGCGCCCGGCCAGGTTAAGAAGATCCACACCGTTGCCGGCCTCGCCCACAACCTCCGCATCCCCGATATTTTCGAGGATCTGTCGCAAACCCTTGCGGAACATGGGCTGGTCGTCGGCGATGATTACTTTCAACATGGCGTGAGGTCTTTTGATGAAACAAAATTAGTCCCGCCATCAGCCCTGTTTTAGAGCAAATCACACATCCGACAATAGGGTGAAAACACCCTGATAAATCCTTGCATCATTTTGATTCATTGTTATTTACGCGATCACAAAACCTCAAACCGCGGGTGAATATTATTATCTTCTGCTTCATTTATCACCTCATAATGAGACGCTTACACATGCAGGTATAAGAAAAAAAATGCAGGATTTTTTTTGAACAGGGTAATATTACCCTATCAGAACGCCTTCAAAAGTCAGGTAATAAACATCAGTGAAGATGATCCGCATCAACAAAAAAGAATTACTTTAGTGATTGAAGTCTTCAGACCACAAAAACAGCGAGGCATGAAACTTACCGAAAGTCAACTCAGCCGCATACTGAAACTCAGGCGTCAATTGCATGCCAGGCCTGAAATGGCGGGACAGGAGCGCCAGACCGCGCTACTGCTTTACCAGTTCTTCCAGGGGATGAAGTCGTGGAAGATCACAAGGGATATCGGAGGGCATGGCATGATGGCGACTTTTTCGTCGCGCAATAAAGGGCCGGTGATTGCCTTCAGGGCAGAACTGGATGCCCTTTGCTGTGGCGAGAACAATAAGGCAGCACACCTCTGCGGCCACGACGGGCATATGGCCATTCTCGCGGCATTGGCGCTGATGATCAACGATAAACCCCTTGATTGCGGCAAAGTTGTCCTCTTGTTTCAGCCTGCCGAGGAAAACGGATCAGGTGCTCAGCGGATGCTGGACGACCGTAAACTGAAGACCTTCAGCCCCGACTTTATCTATGCCCTTCACAACATCCCCGGAGAAAAAGAAACCACGGTTCTTGTGCGTGAGGGTGATTTTTCATCTTCGGTTCAGAGCCTGGTACTGAATTTAGACGGGCAGGAGTCCCATGCCGCGGAGCCCGAAAAGGGCATTAATCCCGTGAAGCTGATCGGAGAGCTGATTCAGCTCTGCAGCAATCTGGAAGAAAAGGATCCGGCCCATCCGGATTATTGCCAGATCACCATTACCTATGTGAATGCCGGGAAGATCGCTCATGGAACCGCTGCAGGCCAGGGTCTCATGCATATGACTTTCCGCACGCACGATCCGGATAACATGGAGAGGGTTGGCAGCACTTTCCTGCAGTCGGCTCAGCGACTGGCCACATCTCACGGTATTGAAGCAGCCTGGAACTGGGTAGAGGCATTTCCATCGGTCAGCAATGATCCCCTGGCTGTTGAAAAGCTCATCAAAGCTGCAAAGGGAAGCGGATTGAAACTTAAGAAACTTGAATATCCATATCGCTGGGGTGAAGACTTCGGTCACTTCAGCCGTAAGTTTCCTTCAGCTATGGCTGGTATTGGTGCGGGAAAAAAGACAGCCCCGCTGCACAGCATTGATTACCATTTTCCCGACTTGATCATTGAAACGGCGGCTTCCTTATTATATCAGCTTATTCCGCGGAACAGCTGAAGTATTGTCCCTAAGGAATTCAATCTGGAACTGTCACACCGGTCTCAACAGAGGGTTGAATCTGAATCTTTTCAGGAAGAAACCCCCTGGTATCAGAATTTTTATACTTTTGTCGCAGTAATCAATTAGGGGTGCCCCAAATTACGGGCTGAGATCATACCCTCTGAACCTGATCCGGGTAATGCCGGCGTAGGAAACGGGAATCTTAAAGCATTTTAATGCCTGCCCCTGTTGCCAATGATTGTTTAACTTAAAAGTTAAGTGATGAAACGTTTATGCTTACCACTGGCTTTGCTGGTTGTGCCGTTTCTGGCAATGGGTCAACTGAATCTTCGCGGAAAAGTCACCGACCAAAGCAGCCAGGTCCCACTAAACGGGGCCATTGTTCAAATCGCGGGAAGTTACCTCTCCGCTTCATGCGATGAAAGCGGAGAATACGCCCTATCAGGCCTGCGAAAAGGCACATACCTGATCAGGGTGAGTCACATGGGTTATCACAGTGTGGAAAAAGAGATCGTGCTCGAGAGTGACCAGCTTCAGGATTTCGCACTGCAGGCCTCACCTGTGATGCAGGAAGAGGTCGTGATCACTGCGACACGTGCGGGTGATAAATCGCCCACGGCTTACGAAAACCTTAGCAGGAGCGACATTCAGCCCTTCAATATGGGACAGGATCTCCCTTATCTTCTGGAGCAGACTGCCGGAAGCGTGGTCACCTCTGACGCGGGTTCGGGAGTGGGTTACACCGGAA
>CALGYY010000170.1 GCA_937934705.1 uncultured Bacteroidota bacterium | reverse complement strand
GGACGGCGCCAACAGCGATGACAGGTTTGGTAGAAGCCACCTGGGTTTCGCGGGGGCCGAGCAGCATGAAATCAGCGCCGGCAGTGTTAACCAGTGCGGCCATGCTCATTACCCTCTGGTAGGGGACGTCGCTGTATGCGAATACGCAAATCTCGGCCTTGAGTTCCTTGATGAGTTTGGGAAGGTCTTCCTCTGCGTGGATGGGAATTCCCTGGGGATAGAGAGCACCGGCCAGTTCTTTGGGGTACTTCCTTCCGTCGATATCAGGGATCTGTGCTGCGGTAAAGGCTACAACATTGTACTCTTCCTTACCTCTGAAATAGGTGTTGAAATTGTGGAAATCTCTTCCAGCGGCTCCGATAATAATTACATTTTTGCGATTCATATAGTATTGTTTAATTGAAAATTAGATTTATGACGTGGGCAAAGATATAGGTTTTCACCGTCCTGCCAAATCTTTAAAAAAATTTTAAAAAACGGCTGTCTGACTTAAAATCAGATAAGCCTTGCGGGACATGATTTATCTGATTTTTAAAATCTTTTCAACAATCACAGTTAACAAGCCTGCAGCCATCGCGACGCAGGATGAGGGGAACGGACATGATCAGATTGATTACTTTTGCTCATTAAATTAATTTATGCTGAACGAAATACTGACACATCATGCGCTGGAGGCCCTGCGGGTACTTTACGGACAGGAGGCCGCAGGCGATGACCTTCAGATCCAGAAAACGCGGAAGGAATTTGAGGGAGATCTCACCCTGGTGGTTTTCCCGTACACGCGACTGAGCCGGAAATCGCCCGAAGATACGGGCCGGCAGATGGGGGACTACCTGCTTGAGCATGCAGGGGTTTTCTGCCGTTACAATGTGGTAAAAGGTTTCCTGAACCTGGTGGTACAGGACTCCTGGTGGCTTGAGTACCTGGAGCAGAATGGAGGGGAATACCGGCCATCAGGCGATGTTGAGCCTTCGAGGATACTGATCGAGTTTTCATCGCCCAACACCAACAAGCCTCTTCATTTGGGACATATCCGCAACAATCTGCTGGGCTGGTCGGTTTCCAGAATACTGGAGGCTGCGGGGCATGAGGTATACAGGGTCAACCTGGTGAACGACCGCGGCATCCATATCTGCAAATCCATGCTGGCCTGGAAGCGCTGGGGACAGGGACTGACACCGGAGCAGTGCGGCAAAAAAGGGGATCACCTGGTAGGTGATTTTTATGTACTTTTTGACCGTCACTACAAAGAGGAAATCGCCACTCTTGTAGCAGAGGGCATGAATGAAGAGGAAGCTGCACGCCAGGCTCCGCTGATTCAGGAAGCACAGGCGATGCTGAAAGCCTGGGAGGAAGGAGATGAAGAGGTCAGGAATCTGTGGCAGATGATGAATGCCTGGGTTTACAGCGGATTTGAAGAGACTTACAAAAGGCTCGGCATCAGTTTTCATAAAACATATTACGAATCGGACACCTATCTCTATGGTAAAGAACTGGTGGGAGAAGGTTTGAAGCGGGGACTGCTGTTTCAGAAGGAGGATGGCTCGGTATGGATCGACCTGACGGATGAGGGTCTGGATGAGAAGCTTCTTCTCAGGGCCGACGGGACATCGGTTTATATGACGCAGGATCTGGGAACGGCTGAGCTCAGATATGCCGGGTATCATCCCGACCGTATGGTTTATGTAGTGGGCAATGAGCAGAACTATCATTTTGACGTATTGAAGAAGGTTCTGAAGCGTCTGGAAAAAAACAGCGCCACAGCGATATATCATCTTTCCTATGGTATGGTTGAACTGCCCCATGGCAAGATGAAATCACGGGAGGGAACCGTTGTTGATGCGGATGCGCTGATGGATGAAATGGAAACCACTGCACGTGAGATGACCGAAAGCCTTGGAAAAACTGCAGGTTCCGGAGCAGAAGAAGCGCAGCAGCTTTACCGCACGGTGGGCCTGGGTGCACTCAAGTACTTCATTCTGAAGGTTGACCCGGAAAAGAACATGCTGTTCAATCCGGTGGAATCAGTGGATTTCGACGGGAACACCGGTCCCTTCATCCAGTACACCCATGCCCGGATATCCTCGCTGATGCGAAAGGCTGAGGGCATCAGGGTGGAGCGCAAAAAAGAAGCGGTTACTATGTTGCCTGAGGAACGCGAAGTTCTCATCCTCTGCCATGATGCGGATGCCGTTCTGAAGAAAGCAGCAGCAGGCATGAGCCCCGCTCATATTGCAAATTACCTCTATGAGCTGGCCAGGGCCTATAACACTTTCTACCAGAAAATCCCGGTTCTGAAAGAAGAGGACGCGGACCTTCGCAGCTTCAGGCTGGAATTGTCGGCCCTGTGCGGACGCATCCTGAAATATTATCTGGATTTGCTGGGTATCGAAGCCCCGGAAAGAATGTGATCCTGATGAGCGATTTATTGCAGTCAATTGTCAGGGAACACTTTTAAATGTTAACTTTGTTTTATGTTAGACACCCTGAGCAGGAATTCCCGGATGGTAATATGGGCAGCCATGTTGCTGATGCTGGCAGGAGCATGTCATAAAAAGATCGTCCCGAACAATTCCAACAACAACCCTGCAACCCTGGTATTTGGTCAGTCGGGAGGTGTAACAGGCAAAACCACAGAGTTCTCGCTGGTGGTGAACGGGGAATTGTACCGGCATGAAACGGTTTCCCGGGAGAGGGTTTTACTGAAGAAACTGAAGCTTGACGACAGCCGGCCATTTTTCGCGGAAGCCGAGGCCCTGCACCTGATGGATCTTGATTTCAACAAGCCCTTCAACATCAATTACTATATCATATACAAAAAGGGGGTTCGCGAGAACCGGATCAACTGGGGCGACAGCCGCCTGCCTCCCCCCGGAGAAGTACAGTCGCTTTACGATAAACTCCTGGCACTGACCAGGTAAGTTCAGAGGTGCGAGCGGATCAGTCTCAGTTTGTGGGTGTATCTTTGCTGCTCTTTATTGTAGATCCCTTCATGGTCAAGTTCATCGATGCGTACGCGTCCTGAGGCGTGAATGATCTTATGATCCTGCAGAATAATCCCGGTATGTATGATCTGGCCTTCTTCATTTTCAAAAAAGGCGACATCGCCCGGCTCGGCTTCGGAGGCAAAACTGACCTGTGTACCCTGGGCCGCCTGCTGGACGGCATCACGATGTAGCCTGAAGCCGTGAATGCGGTATACGATCTGCACCAGTCCGGAGCAGTCGATACCGAAGGGTGAACGCCCTCCCCACAGATAGGATGCGTTCAGGTACATGAGTGCGGTCTGGCAAATGGCTTCGCGGGTGGATATCCTGCTCATGAGCGACTGTCCGTCGTAGCTGTACTGATCCTCATCAATCATGAAAGCATTGCCTTTCAGACCGGGAAGGGTACTGCCCAGAACCACCGGCAGTGCAATTTTTCTGCTTTCGTTAAAGGCAATCTGCAGCAGTTCAAACACGGCAGGTGAAGGCGCCGAACGGAAATGCTCCGTGAAAGCTTCTGTCACGGGCCGGCACTGCTTGTAATCAATCCATCCCCGGTATTCATCAAAATCGCAGCTCACCTGCAGCCAGTTACCTTTTTCTGCGATGAGGGTCATCATTTCACCAAAAAGTATCTGGGAGCACATTTCAGCACGGTCTGAAGGCTCTGCCCTCAGGGGCACCATGGAGAGGTTGCAGATGAGGTGTGACATGGGCATTTTTTTGCAAGTTTAAGGAAATTAAGGCTGTAAAATACATTACGCAAAATATTCATAATTTCGCATCCGGCTTAATTCACATGAACAGATTCTTGATTTGGTTAAGGTTGCAGGCGGGAATGTTTCTTAAAATATTCCTCTTCCTGATCACCATTGTGATCATCGTGGCCCTGTTTCCCAAAGAATACCGCTTCAGGTACGATTTCAGCCTGAGCAAGCCCTGGCTGTATGAAGATCTGATTGCACCCTTCGACTTCGCGGTGAAGAAACCCGCTGATGAGCTGAAAAAGGAGAAGGAGGAAGTGGTCAGCAATATCAGGCCGTATTACAAAGAAGACAGCAGTTTGGCTGCTCAGCGGATCAGGCAGATCGAATCTGAGGTACTGACCCGCTGGCGGGAAAAATACGGCGAAACCGATCAGAGGCACGAAGTGCTGAAGAATACGCAGAAGGTCTCACTGAAACTTATCGACAGCATTTACAGGCGCGGCATCATTGAAATCACCGACAGTCTGGAATCAGGTAATGGAGAAGGTGAACTGATGCTGGTTCGCGGGAATGTGGCAGAGGAAAGACTGCTTGCAGATTTTTACACGATACGTACGGCCGATCTGTTCATCAGGGAAGCCTTGCATGATATTGCAGGAATTGACCGTGATATCGCGATCCGCAGCCTGGAGGATGCGCTGGTGCAGAATGTGGTTTACGACGAAGAGCGGACGCAGCGTGAGACACTGGCACGCATGGATGAGATTTCCCTGACAAGAGGTATTGTACAGAAAGGAGAGCGCATCATATCCCGCGGGGAGATCGTGGGCGCTGAGAAGTACCAGCTTCTGCTGTCGCTCAAAGATGAATATGAAGGGCAGCTGGGGGGAGGCAGCTCGTTCTGGATGATCGTGCTGGGTCAGGCTATGCTGATCACCATCGCCATCATCGTGCTGGTACTCTTTCTGGCCATGTTCAGGGCTGATCTGCTGGCTGATAACCGTAAACTCATCCTGATTCTGAGTATGATCATCCTGATGGTGGTGGCCACCAGTATTCTCATCAGGCGTTTCGATACCGACCTGGTCTGTCTGGTACCTCTGTGTCTGGTTCCCTTTATCATCAGAGCTTTCTACGATACCCGGCTGGGACTTTTTGTGCATATCATCACCATCGTCATCATCGGATTCCTGGTTCCCAACGGGTTTGAGTTCGTATTCCTGCAACTGATCGCGGGGATCGTCACGATTATCAGCGTGGTCAACCTGGAGAAACGCTCACAGTTCTTTCTCACTTCGATATATGTATTTATTGCATATTCGGCGACCTATACCGGAATGAAACTGGCGCAGGACGGTAGTTTTGAAGGCCTGCAGGCCAACAATTACCTGCTGTTCGCGGGCAGTTCGGCACTTACACTACTTTCCTTCCCGCTGATCTATCTCTACGAAAAGATCTTCGGCTACGTCACCAGTCTGAGTCTGCTGGAGCTGAGCAGCATCAATAACAAACTGCTGCGTGAACTGAGCATACGTGCACCGGGCACTTTCCAGCACTCTCTGCAGGTGGCCAATCTTGCGGAAGAGGCCGTATACCGCATCAAAGGCAACTCTATCCTGGCCAGGACGGGCGCATTGTACCATGATATCGGAAAGCTCGATGATGCTATGTATTTCATCGAGAACCAGGTGGGTGTGATGAACCCGCACGACCAGCTGCAGTACACCGAGAGTGCCAAGATCATTATGGGTCATGTGGCCAAAGGTGTTGAACTGGCTCATCGCCACAAACTGCCTGAGCCTATCATAGACTTCATCAGAACACACCACGGTACGGGGAAGACGGGCTATTTCTTCAAGCTCTTTAAAAAGGAACACACGGAATTAAGTCCTGAAGAAGTGGCCATATTCACCTACCCCGGCCCCCAGCCTTTCTCCAAAGAAACAGCGGTGGTGATGATGGCCGATGCGGTGGAAGCCTCCTCCAAAAGCCTGAAACACCACGACAAGCAAAGCATCAGTGAACTGGTGGAAAACATCATTGACGGACAGATTGAAGCCCGTCAGTTTAAGAATTGCAACATCACGCTAAAGGATATCACGCGGGTGAAGCACGTTTTCAAACATCGGCTGATGAATATTTACCATGTCAGGGTGGAATATCCGCAAGGAACTTATTAGATCTCTTTAAGGTATTCGAGACTGTCGGGACCCCGGTTGAACAACAGGTCGATCATGCTCAGGCCTGGAATAAAACCGTGCACCGGCTCAAAAACCTGGGGATAGCGTTTCATCGGAGCCTGTTGCAGCCGCAGGTGAGCACGCAGGTCGGTAAAGCCCTCCGGCTCCTTTTGGTAAGTTCTCGTCATCGCGATCACGCAGTCCATGCGGAGTATTCTCAACAGGCACCTCAGCAGCTCAAGATTATGCTCCCAGAGGCTTTCCTGTTTCAGGAAGAACGCCTGTTTCAGCTCATCGGCATAATACATAAAAAAAGCAGATCTGAGATAGGCTGTTTCGATAGACCGCCAGTGAATGCTTTGCCAGGGTACGCGGTAATCAATCCTGATGTCACGTATGCCTCTCTGATCAGGGCCGGGGTGTATCACCGGAATGCTGAGCCTTTGCACGCCGTTGGGACCGTATATCATGCAGCGGTTGCGGTACGTCTGCCGTGTGTAATTCTCATGGGCCTCCAACCACAGCTGTTCATGCCGCAGGATCTGAGCAAACTGATCAATGGGCGGCAGATAGGCCGTCGACAACAGCAAGTTTTTTATCATTTTAAAGCCCGCTTACCTTTTTTCAGTTCAGTTTATAAAGAAGTCAGAAAGTCGAAAGTCTGAAAGTCGTAAGTTGTATAGTCATTAAAGCTAAGCTTTCACTCCGATACTCCGATACTCCGACACACCGATACACCGACACACCATACCAATGAACCGAACTAAAATATCCAATATCCTTTCCCATCACTCCTTCCTCTGCAATTTACAAAGATAAATTTTCGTTATCAAACCGGACCCTGATGAAGCACCCTTCTACCCACAATTATTTCGAGTCCACTCTAAAACCAGATAATTATGGGAAAGTTCTGCATCGTGCTTGTAGTTTGGCTGGGGCTGCTCACCGGCATGCCCTCCAGGGGGATCGGCGCCACAATTACCCTTGAGGAGGCCCTGAAAAAGAAACTCGTTACGGCCACTATCACCGGAAATTCCGGCTACTATGGTCAGAGTATCAAAATGAAACTGAGGAACCTCGGGACCCAGAGCCTGAGTTTAAATCTGGAAGCCGGTCGCCGGCTGAACTGTGTTTATGATTCCGTCCAGGACATGATGATCACCAAAAGCGAGATCATGGCCCTGCTGCCTTCGCAAACGAAGGAATTCACCATTTTTGCCATGTGCTGTGAAAAGAACAACCGTACGCCGGCCACTTCATCATCCTATAATTACGGGGCCATGGCCTCGACTCACCTGGTGAAACTGGCCGTGCTGATCGAGCAGTTAAGCGCGCAAAGCCTGACGGGGCAAAAGGCGGTTTGGGTGCTCACCGATGGTATCAGCCCCGAGGAAATCACCGGCGAGGACGCCAAAGTAGTCAAAGCGCTGAAGGAGTACGTGATCAATGTGGTGAATTACAAGAAATCAGCGGAGCGTGAGCCGGGATTTATTTATGATTATTCTTACCCTAAACTCGAAGGTGAAATGTTCACCATTGAGGGTGATTTTGACTGGGAAATGAATAGTCCGGGCTATGTCAGCCTCTACATTTATGACAACAACGGCAAGCAGATCCTGGTCCTGTTTCAGGACAGGTCTGCCGGCAGCGGGCTGCAGAGGTACCATTACAAGATCACGGATGCCGCCTTTGAGGCGGGTGAGTTGTACTGGATCCGCATGAAGCAAAGCGGCAGGACGATCAAGGAGCTGGCGATACAGATGGATTAGGGGGTTCTGCCGGGTAAGGACGGGGGTCACCACGGGGCGGTGGCCTCCGTTTTTTTTTCCTGATATTTCTCCCGAAGCGCGAATGCTTTACCTTTGTCAGCATGAAGTCAACACCATTGATATTCGGCATACACCCGGTGCTGGAAGCCCTGGAGGCAGGAAAGCAGATCGACAGGATCTACTTTCAGAAGGATGCCCGTTCTGAAGGACTCAGCCAGATCCGCCAGAAAGCATTGAAGTCGGGCATCCACTTTCAGTTTGTCCCCCTTGAGAAACTCAACCGCATGAAGCAGGGCAATCATCAGGGGGTGATCGCCCTGATCAGTGAAATTGACTATGCGGAAATCGCTCAGGTTGTCCCCACGGTATTTGAGGCGGGACGTGATCCGTTTTTACTGATCCTCGACAAAGTGACTGATGTACGGAATTTCGGCGCTATCTGCCGATCGGCGCTCTGCGCGGGGGTGGATGCGGTGATCATTCCGGTTATGGGCTCCGCGCAGATCAATTCCGACGCTATAAAGGCCTCCGCTGGCGCGCTGACCAAAATAGCCGTGTGCAGGTCGGAGAACCTGAAAGACACCATTCATGAGCTGAAAGCAAGCGGGATCCGCATTGTGGCATGCACTGAAAAGTCGGCAGAAAGCTGTTTCAGCACGCCGCTGACAGGTCCCCTGGCCGTGATCATGGGCTCAGAAGAAACGGGAATCTCCGGAGAATACCTTAAACTCTCCGATCTGAAAGTAAAGATTCCGATGAACGGACCGCTGGATTCACTGAACGTATCCGTTGCCGCAGGCATTCTGATGTTCGAAGTGCTGCGGCAACGGGGGATGTGACC
>CALGYY010000169.1 GCA_937934705.1 uncultured Bacteroidota bacterium | reverse complement strand
GCACCTTCGAACTGTTCTGTATGATCACCCGGGCATTGCTGTCGGGCAGGTAAATTCCGTCCCACATGTGCTTGCAGCCGGCCTTAACCGTTCTGGTGTTAATTGTCAGAGTACAAGCCGGGTTTACTACAATTTTGGCTTCAGGCGCCATAATGATATCCAAACCCGAAGGAACGACAATATTGCTATTCACGGTAATAGTGCCATTGAGCACCGTCGGGGAACCTGTAAATATAGATGCTGTGGTAATCACTTCATCATTCACGAATACATCGTCTTTGGCCGTACAACACCTCCAGATTCTGATGGAATCCAAAGAGTAGCAATAAGTGAGAGTGTCAACACATAAGATATACATCCAGGTAAATCCATATCCTTCAGGACCATCCTCCTTCCAGAGCTGGTTCCAGGTGACATTGATCTGCTGTCCCTCCAACGGAAAATCGTTGCTGAAAGCTGAACTGTCGATGGCCCATAAGTAGCCGCAGTCAGGTTGAGGGTTGGCAATCTGGTAGGTCGTATTGAGATCGCAGTTGTTGCGGTTGCCAATAACAATAGGTTTTTCGGGGGGAAGGTTAACCTTAATGTAAAAAGAGTCGATGATAACACAGCCACAGGCATCAGTAATCGAACATGTTATTAGCGTATCCTGTTTTGGGCAAACAGAGATGGAGATGCTATCATTAGGGGGGATAGTATTCCAACAATGTGAGTGACCTGCCATCCACAAAGGATCTGTTACTGAGGAAGTCAATCTGATGCAATCACCAAGACAGATTGTGTCATATTCCTTGTAATGCAAAGCTTCAATAAATACATGATCAACGTAGTAATAGCTTCCGTAAAATAGATTACCCATACCCGGTTGAACGGGTTGAGTAAAAACTGCGTTTGAATTAATCAATTGAAAACCAGAGCTGAAATCATCTCTGAAGTTTCCGATGATGATTTGCTTCTGGTTATTTCCAACGATAGTGTCAACAATTAATACCCAGTCATTTTGATCATTAACAGCTTGGCTGCTTTCAGCAGTAGGAATTAATTGGAACTCGACGGAAGGATTCGAAGTCGAATAAAAATAGCTGTCGTAATAATGTGCTCCCGGGATTTGTCCTGAACATTGAGTGATGTCATCCCCTCCGAGCCAGATTCCGATTTTGGAAGCATAACGGGAATTTTCTGCCAGACTAACATACATCCCAACAACGTATTTTCTTCCTTCATAAAGGTTGTCACCGAAACAATCACTGACTGACTGATTAATATATTCCCTGAACTCTTGAGTTGGGCCAGAAATGGCTTCTGTCATGCAGAACAAACCGGAATAGTGCGATTCACCCAAGTTCATTGTTGACTGAGAACCAGTCCAATTGTCAGGAATGTCACAAAGAGGATTAGGACTTTGACTGTAGTAGTAATCAGGTGTGCAATCACCATAGGGTGAGCTTGGCATCCAGAAACAGGCTTTAGCTGCAAGGTTCCCCGGAACCCAGATTGGCCCGTTGACCTCATCCTCAAAGCTGCCGTTTTCCACACCGGAGCACACACCTTGTGAAGAGGAGCAACTTTTGTTGTTTTCTACCAATAGCGTCTTGAACACTGAATCAACATTGTTCCCCGAATAAGCCGCAATCAACTTAATTTCGAACAATCCGCTGCGGTTGAACGAGAAATGTAAGGTGTCGGTAGTGCTATATGTTGTGTCAAAGAATGACTCTGCTGGGAACATGTGATCTGCCTGATAATAGTTTATAAGAGTCCAAACAAACAAAGTCCCTGCTGGCCAGCCAGCAGACTTGTTTATAAATGCAGTTGCTTGATCAATCTGAATAGTATCCGGGTCTAAAGAAAAATCAAGCACGGGATTCTGCGCTTGTGAGCGTATGGTCAAAAATGAAATACAAATTAGCAGAAGAATGAATTTCTGTTGTTTGATAAACTTTACAGCTCGAGCGGGTGACAGGTTGCGCAATGATAACACGTGCAGATAGATATGCCTTTTTTCATGGGTGGGGGGTGATGTTTTCATGGGACTAAAATTTATGGTTTATCCGGCTAAAATAATAAATGTTAGATATGATATGTAAAAATTAACAAAAAATATGATACCCGGGTAAAGAAACATCATAGTATGATAATGTAATAATATTAATACTGACTATTCTGATAATTCATTCTGAGCTGCAGAAAAGACTTGCTCTGTCGTCAAAGGACTTTTCACAGGAAATTATTGAGAAATACGGCACACCCGCATTGTTGATAGTACAGGTACAGAGAAGAAAAATTTCTACCTTTGCCCCATGGCTAATGAAGACCTTTTTAAGAAGATTATTGCCCATGCCAAGGAGTATGGGTATGTGTTCCCCTCCAGCGAGATTTACGACGGGTTGAGCGCAGTATATGATTACGGACAGTATGGTGTTGAGCTGAAGAATAACATCAAACAATACTGGTGGAAGCACATGGTACAGTACCACGAGAACATCGTCGGGATTGATTCGGCTATCTTCATGCACCCCACCGTGTGGAAGGCTTCCGGACATGTGGATGCTTTTAACGATCCCATGATCGACAACAAGGATTCAAAGAAACGCTACCGGGCAGACGTGCTGGTGGAAGAGCATCTGGCAAAGATCGAAGAGAAGATCGACAAGGAAGTATCGAAAGCAGCCCAGCGCTTTGGCGACAGTTTCGATGAGAAAATGTTCCGCGAAACCAACCCGAGAGTATTGGAGAACCAGAAGAAAGCGGATGATATCAGAACCCGTTTCTTTGTCATGCTTGACCAGGGTGATTTTGCCGGGATCAAGGCTCTGATCGAAGAAGTGGGCATTGTTTGCCCCGTTTCAGGCAGCAAGAACTGGACGGATGTACGGCAGTTTAACCTGATGTTCTCCACGCAGATGGGCTCCCTTACCGAAGAGGCCAGCCAGCTTTACCTGCGGCCGGAAACCGCGCAGGGGATTTTTGTGAATTTTCTTAATGTTTACAAAACCGGCAGAATGAAGGTTCCCTTCGGGATCGCACAGATCGGTAAAGCCTTCCGCAACGAAATTGTGGCCCGTCAGTTTATTTTCAGGATGCGTGAATTTGAACAGATGGAAATGCAGTTTTTTGTCCGCCCGGGAGAGGAGCTGAAATGGTACACCTACTGGAAGGAAGCCCGCCTCAAATGGCATCTTTCACTGGGGATTCCCGCATCGAAATACCGTTATCACGATCATGAAAAGCTGGCCCATTATGCCAACGCGGCTTGCGACATAGAGTTTGATTTTCCCATAGGTTTTAAGGAACTGGAAGGGATACATTCCCGCACCGATTTCGACCTGGCAGCCCATATGAAGTATTCGGGAAAGAAGCTGCAGTATTTTGACCCGGAAACCAACGAAAGCTATGTTCCTTATGTGATCGAAACCTCCATTGGTCTCGACCGCACATTTCTGGCGGTTCTCAGCTATGCTTACCGTGAAGAGAAACTCGACGACGGTTCAGAGCGCGTGGTGCTGATGATTCCTCCAGTGCTGGCACCGGTGAAAGCCGCGGTACTGCCTTTGGTGAAGAAGGACGGACTTCCGGAAAAAGCAAGGGAAATCATGGATACCCTGAAGACCGAAATGATGTGTCAGTACGATGAGAAGGATGCTATCGGAAGGCGTTACCGCAGGCAGGATGCCATCGGAACCCCATACTGCATTACGATTGATCACCAGACCCTGACCGACGGGATGGTTACCATCAGGGAACGAGATTCCATGAAGCAGGAAAGGGTGGCCATAGACATGATCGCTGGTATGATCAGGGAAAAGATCCGGGGCTGATCCCGGTTTTTCGGACTTACTTCTTATTGAACTCGTTCATGCTTCGGTCGAGACCCGTGGTGACAAAAGCTTTCAGTGCATCAACGGCTACAGGGATGCGTTCCAGCAACAGCTTTTCTTCTTCGCGGCTCCACTTCCCCAGCACATAATCCACCTGGAATCCGCGGGCGTAATCATTGCCGATACCAAAACGCAGGCGGGGAAACTCCTCTGACTGAAGATGAAAAATGATATCGTTGATGCCGTTGTGACTGCCGCCGCTTCCGTTCTTCCTCAGGCGGACAGCGCCCAGAGGGAAATCCTTATCGTCGTGCACCACCATCAGATGATCGGTTTCGAGCTTTTCATGCGCGAGCCAGTACTTTACCGCTTTACCGCTCAGGTTCATATAAGTGGTGGGTTTCACCAACACAAGAGTGCGCCCTTTATAGCGGGCTTCCGCAACAGAGGCCAGGCGACCGCTTTTAAAAACAGCGCCCAGGTCCGCAGCCAGAGCGTCGAGTATGATGAACCCGATGTTATGGCGGGTGTTTTCATACTCGCTACCGATATTACCGAGTCCGGTGATCAGGTATTTCATTGGGGTATAAAAGCAGAAGGCATAAAGTCAGGAAACTTCATGCCTTCTTCAATACTGGTGAATTGATCAGGATGCTTTTTCCTTTTCATCTTTCGCGGCGGCCTCTGCACCGGCAGCAGCATCACCCGGCTTGGCCTCTTCTACCACCCGGGTTACCTGTACCGATACAACCATCGCGTTGCGCGAATCGAGAAAGCTTAAGTTTTCCTGTAACAAATTGCTCACCTTAATCGTGTCACCAATATCCAGTTTGCTGATATCAATGTTGATGATGTCGGGCATATGCTCAGGTAAAGCCTTGATCTTAAGTTTGCGAACTTTCTGAATGAGTTTACCGCCACGGAGAACACCAGGTGCCACTCCCGTGATTTTAATGGGGACACCCATAACGATGGGCTTGCCGTCGACGAGTTCCAGCATATCCACATGCAGAATTTCATCTGTGGTGGGATGATACTGTACATCTTTCATAATGGCTTTAAACTCTTTTCCTTCAATGTTCAGATGCAGGTAACAGATTTCAGGAGTAAAGATCACATCTTTGAAACTTTTGTTGCTGACAAAGAACTGAAGCTGTTCTTTTCCGCCATACAACACGCAGGGGACGTTACCGTCCTTGCGGATAGCCTTAGCATCTTTTTTCCCTACGTTCGTGCGTAACGAACCGCTCATAGATACTGTTTTCATTGTTATTTTGATTTGATTTATAAAAATTCCCGCAAAACCTATTGCAGGGAGGTGAATTTAAAATGCTGGGAGATGGAACCGTAATGAACTACATTTTTGATGACATCCGCAAAAAGGTCAGCCGTACTCAGTACCCTGATCTTTTCACTGAGTCTCTTCAGCGGGATAGTGTCAGTAACAACAACTTCCGTAAGTGCTGATCTTTCGATTTTGTCGATGGCATTGCCTGATAATACGGGATGAGTACAGAGCGCCCGTACACTGGCTGCACCTTTTTCCATAATCAGGTCGGCAGCTTTACAGATGGTTCCTGCCGTATCGATGATATCGTCGACCAGTACCACATTTCTTCCTGCCACCTCACCGATCACCGCCATATTTGATACCTGGTTGGGTTTGGCGCGCTGCTTATAGCAGATCACCAGGTCGGCCTCCAGGAACTTGGCATAGGTCCCCGCACGTCTGGTTCCGCCGGTATCGGGCGACGACATGGTCAGGTTCGACAGCTTGAGGCTGTTCAGGTAGGGAACGAAAATACTGGAAGCGTACATGTGGTCAACAGGTACATCAAAGAAACCCTGGATCTGGTCGGCATGAAGATCCATCGTGATGATGCGGTTGATACCAGCTGCGGTCATCAGGTTGGCCAGCAGTTTTGAGGTGATGGGAACCCGGGGCTTATCTTTGCGATCCTGTCGTGCAAAACCGAAATAGGGGATCACAGCGATGATATGGCGGGCCGATGCACGTTTGGCTGCATCAACCATCATGAGAAGTTCCAGCAGGTTTTCTGCGGGCGGGAAGGTAGACTGAACGATGAAAAGTTCCTTCCCCCTGACGGTTTCTTCAAAGGATGGCTGAAATTCCCCATCTGCAAAATTGTTCCACGAAACGACGCCCAGGGGCATGCCGTACGCAGCGGCAATTTTCTCAGCAAGATACTCGGTTTTTCGACCGGAGAATATTTTAACGTGCTCAGCCATAAATAATTATGTTTATAATTTTTCCTTTGGCACCGCAAAGGTAGAAAAATTATCTGATCCTTTCATCATGGGGAATAATTATGAAATCGGCAGAGGGCTGAATATCCGTCAGAATTTTTTCTACCTTTGCGCCCTAAACCGGAAATTAATTTAAAATCAAGTTATGAAAAGGAATCTTCTAGCAATCATCGGATTGTTCATTTTTGCCGGCTTTTTCGCCGCTTGCGATTCTGGGGACAAGGCAGCAGACTTGCAGACCCATGAAGACAGTATCGCTTATGTAATTGGTGCCAATATCGGACAGAACCTTTTGCAGAATATTGAGCGTGATTCACTGGATTTCGCCCCGGCAGCCCTGATCGCCGGTTTTCGTGATGCTTTGAACCACACGGATTCACTCGTTTTTACAGAAGAGGAAAAGCAGGCTATTATGATGGCCTTCCAGCAGGAAATGCAGCAGAAACAGGCGCAGAAAATGGCTGATGCTGCTGGTCCTGTAAAGGCCGCCGGTCAGCAATGGCTCGCAGAAAATAAGACCAAGGAAGGCATTGTGCAAACCGCCAGCGGACTGCAGTACAAGGTGGTAAAGATGGGCAATGGCAAACAACCTACTGCCAATGATCAGGTGACGGTGAACTATGAGGGTAAGCTGATAGACGGAAAGATTTTCGATTCTTCCTATGAGCGCAAACAGCCGGCAACATTCCAGTTGGGTAATGTGATCCGCGGATGGCAGGAAGGCTTAATGCTCATGAAAGAAGGTTCCACTTTTGAGTTGTTCATCCCGAGCGATTTGGGTTATGGCGATCAGGGTTATCCCCCCGACATTCCCGGTGGCTCAGTTCTGATCTTCAAGGTCGAACTGATCAAGGTTGAAGCTGCACCTCAGGGTAACGCTCAGGTCCCCGTGCAATAATATCGTGCAAAACTGCTTAAAAAGGACTGTCCGGGCGACAGTCCTTTTTTTATCAGTTTTTGACGGGCTTGTCAATCAATATTTATCTAAATTTGCCCTTCACAAAAACAATAGATTGTTATGAAAAAGTTCACTTTTCTACTGGTTCTGCTGATTCCTTTCCTGCTTTTTCAGGCTGCCCCTGCTGCGGCGCAGAAGAAAAAGGGAAAGGGTGATGTAAAAATCGAAACGACGCGCGATTCCATCAGCTATATCATCGGCGTGGATGTCGGCGGCAGTTTGGCCAGAAACATGATCGATATCAATACCGAAGTCTTCATGAAGGGATTGAAAGACGCATTGGGCGGGAATGACAGCCTTTTCAGCGAGCAGGTCAAGATGGCGATCATGACCAAATTTCAACAGGAATTACAAACCAAACAACAGGCAAATATGACCAAAGAAACCGAAGCCAATAAACTGGCAGGCAAGGCCTTTCTGGATGAGAACAGGAAGAAGGACGGGGTGAAGGAAACATCCACAGGGCTCCAGTACAAGGCCATTCAGGAAGGAACGGGGGCACAGCCTCTGGCCACCTCACAGGTGACTGTTCACTATGAGGGAAAACTGATCAACGGAAAGATCTTCGATTCATCATGGGAGCGCGGACAACCCGCCACCTTTCCGCTCAACGGTGTGATCCCCGGTTGGACAGAAGGACTGCAACTGATGAAAGAAGGAGCCATCTATGAACTCTATATTCCCAGCGATCTGGGTTATGGTGACAGGGGCAATCAGGCCATTCCGGGCGGCTCGGTCCTGATATTTAAAGTGGAACTGATCAAAGTGGAAAAATAACCTCAAATCCATATTGCAATGAACAAAAGCGTATTCAAAGTTTGTGCGGTCATCATCCTGACGGCCTTTTCAGCCATGCTCATCACCGGATGCGGTGGTGGAAAAAACAAAGACATGAACGAAGAACTGAAAACATTCATCCACGATTTTGAGGGGAAGTACATTCCTCTCTATACACAGTCCTGTGAAGCTTACTGGACCGCCAGCATCAGCGGAAAAGAAGAGGATTTTGCGAAAGCTGCAGCCATACAATATGAAATCACCAAGATTTTCTCTGACAAGGCCTCCTTTGAAACTCTGAAGAAGATCAAGGAATCAAACACTGTTTCCGATCCCCTGATGAACCGCCAGCTGACGGTACTTTATAATGCTTATGCGGGACAGCAGATTGACACTGCAAAGCTGAAGCAGATGATCGACATGCAGTCGAAAATTGAAATGAAATTCACCAATTTCCGCGCTACGGTTGATCAGGATTCACTCACCGATAATATGGTGGAAGAAGTTCTGCGCACTTCTACCGACAACGCAAAACTTGAAGCCACATGGAAAGCTTCGAAGAAATCCGGAGCAAACGTTGCTGAGGACATCAAGGCGCTGGTGAAGCTGCGTAATGAGGCTGCAAAGGAACTGGGCTATAACAATTTCCACGAAATGAGCCTGAAGCTTTCAGAGCAGGATCCTGCTGAGATTGAAAAGCTTTTCGATGAGCTCGACAGCCTGACACGCGATGCATTTGCACAGCTCAAAAATGAAATGGATGACTATTTCTCCAAACTTTACAAAGTTCAGAAGCAGGACCTTATGCCCTGGCATTACCAGAACCGCTTCTTCCAGGAAGCCCCGCAGATTTATGCTGTTGATATGGATGTTTATTACAAAAATCAGGATCTGGTGAACATTACCTCCGCCTATTTTAAAGGCATCGGTATGGATATCGACGATCTGGTCAAAAACAGTGATCTCTTCGAAAAACCCGGAAAGAACCAGCATGCTTACTGTATTGATGTGAACAAAAAAGGTGATGTGCGGGTGCTTTGCAATGTTAAGCCCAATGCCAACTGGATGAATACCATGCTGCATGAGTACGGGCATGCCGTATATGCAAAATACAACGACACTACGGTTCCCTTTGTACTGCGTGATGCTGCTCATATCTTCACTACTGAGGCTGTAGCAATGTTTTTCGGCCGCATGGCCAGCAATCCCGGATGGATGGTGGCAAATGCAGGTGTGAAGGAAGAAGAAGCCGCAAAAATTGCTGAGGATTGCAAAAAGACACTTCGCCTTGAGCAACTGGTATTCAGCCGCTGGGCACAGGTGATGTACCGTTTTGAAAAGAGCCTGTATGAGAACCCCGACCAGGACCTCAACAAACTCTGGTGGACCCTGGTGGAGAAATACCAGATGGTGAAACCTCCCGCTGACCGCAACGAACCGGACTGGGCTTCCAAGATCCATATTGCCACTTCTCCCTGTTATTATCACAACTATCTCCTGGGAGAACTTCTGGCCAGCCAGTTCACTTATTACCTTGCAAAGAATGTATATAAGACCGAAGATCTTGGCACCATCAACTGGACGGCCAATCCTGAAGTCGGGAAATTCTTTGTGGAAAAGGTCTTTAAACCGGGCATGCGTAATGAGTGGAACTCCATGATTGAGCAGGCGACCGGTGAAAAACTGACGGCACAATACTATGCCAGGCAGTTTGTCAACTAGTTCATGATATGAATGTTAAAAAGCCGGTTCCCGTAACCGGCTTTTTTTATATTTGTATCCACCTAATTCAATGATCATGAAAAAACAATTTCTTCTGACCGGCTTCATCATTCTTGCGATCCACTTCGGTGTGTACTCCCAGATCATTGTGGATCACCATTGTACAGACCTTTCCCGCATCCCTGCCACATGGATCAGTCAGGCTAAAACGGATCTGCGGATCAGTTATCAGCATACATCACACGGAAGCCAGCCGATACGGGGCATGATTACCCTGGCCCAGCTTTATCCTTCTATGACTTTCAACTGGACGGGGTCTGATTATTATACCGGTGGAAGCAGCGATCCCGGCGGATATCATGCCGGCGTCTTCCTGAATGATTTCGGCATGCTGGATATGTATGGCGATCTCGGACATAACGGGGATCTTACCTGGTTGGGGCAAACGGTGGATCTGCTTGAACAGGTGGGGGGGTGTGACCGCAATGTGATCATTTGGTCGTGGTGCGGCGGAGTGAGTGATAACGATGCCGCGGGTATCAATACATACCTGAACGCCATGGATTCATTGGAATCTTTATATCCGGCCATTACATTTGTATATATGACAGGCCATCTCGATGGAACCGGGAGTGCCGGGAATCTGAACCAGATGAACGAACTGATCAGAAGCTATTGCCATTCAAACAACAAGATACTGTATGATTTCGCGGATATTGAAAGTTATGATCCTGAGGGTCTCATCAACTATATGGAACTGATGGCTACCGATGGCTGCCAGTATGACAGCGCATCCACCGGAGATCCCTGGAGCGGGCCTTTGTGGACATCTGCCTGGATCAGCAATCATCCGGGCGACAGTCTCACCCTTGAAGCTGCTGCATGCGGAGATTGTCAGCATTCGGAGCATCTCAACTGCATGCTTAAAGGCCGTGCTTTCTGGTGGTTGCTGGCTCGAATTGCAGGCTGGGATGGCACACTTTCAATCCCGGAAACACAAGAAAATGAATCGTTTGATTATTCAGCCACTTATGATCCGGACTCCCGTACGCTTAAGCTGATGATTCAGTTGGTGAAAAACGGATCGCTGCACTTTGATCTTATGAATGCTCAGGGACAAAGGATTTTATCTTATGATCAGGCTGAATTAAGCCAGGGGACTCACTTGTTCAAATTTCCTGTTGAGGATATGGCGGCAGGCATTTATTTCACAAAATTGTTGATTCAGGGGCAGACAAAATCCGGAAAAATCCTGATGTATTAACAGCGGAAGTGTCTAACGGGAGGATCACTGCCAATGAACCAAAGTATTCAGGCTGCGAGGGTGGATTATTATTACCTTTGCAGGCCTGATTATTCCGGATATGCATTACAGCGAGATCGTCTTCTTTTCGGTATTCATCCTGATGGTGATTTTACTGCTGATCCTCGATCTCGTGGTGATCAGCCGGAAAAGCCACGAAATCGGACTGCGTGAGGCTCTCGGCTGGTCAATATTCTGGATCGGACTTGCTATTGGATTCTACTTTTTTGTCAGGTACCACGGCGACCTGATCCATGGACTGGAGACCCCGCAGGAGATTCAGGAAAAGATTGACCTTTACAAGCACCCTATCGATATAAGTGGTCTTTCAGCAGAGCATGCCCTGGAAGTATACCGGGATAACCTCGCCCTGGAATACCTGACCGGTTGGCTGATCGAGAAATCACTCTCCGTTGATAATCTGTTCGTCATGATCATGATCTTCTTTGCCTTCGGAGTCAAGAAGATCTATTACAAAAGGGTTCTTTTCTGGGGCATCCTCGGAGCCATAGTGATGCGTTTCATTTTTATCTTCGGCTCCAGCGCCATCATCCAGAAATTTCACTGGCTGCTGGTAATTTTCGGCGCTTTCCTTGTTTTTACCGGTGTGAAAATGTTTGTTCAGCGAAACAGGGAAGAGAAACATCTTGATATTTCCCGCCACCCTGTGGTCCGCTTTGCATCCAAATACTTCAGGGTTTACCCCCGCTACGTCGGAAAGCGTTTTTTTGTGCGAACCCGTGAGCATAAGCGCTATGTAACCCCGATGTTTCTTGTTTTACTCGTGATCGAATTCACCGATGTGATCTTCGCGGTGGACTCCATCCCGGCAATTTTCTCCATTACCAAAGATCCTTACATTATTTTCTTTTCGAATATCTTCGCCATTTTAGGGTTGAGATCGCTTTTCTTCCTGGTACTCAAGGTGATGAGTATGTTCCACTACCTTAAACACGGTCTGTCGGTTCTTCTGACCTTTATTGGCGTGAAGCTGATTGTGGCCGAATTCTTTGGCTCCTGGCTCGATCGTATCGGCTTTACCACGGTACACTCCCTGTATATTGTTCTTGGAATACTGGTTATCAGCATATTAGCCTCAGTTCTCTTTCCGGTGAAAAAAAATTCTGAAAAAAAGTAAGAATTTTTGCCTGTTCAGGCAACCTTAGGCTGCGAAATCCTGTCTTTTGTTTGTTAAACCCTATGTTGTGTCACGGTCTTTGTAATCTCGTCCCTTACAAACTCCTACTCACACAAAACTTCCCATAATTTTTAAGCGATCCGGCGCCCCGCCGGATCGCTTATTTATACCCCCGCCGGTCCGTGTTTATATAGCCGTGTTTTCCGTATTTTTGACCCATGGAAGCGGATATGAGCAATTCCCGGTCAGAACTGAAGGAAAAGAAGCGGCAGCAGATCCTTGTACCCCACGATTTTTCTGACGCCTGTCAATGTGCAGTCAGCTATGGACTGATGCTCGCACGTATCTTTCGTTGCGAAATGAGCCTGATTCACATTAAGCCGGAGGTGAAAGGCGCGGCACCTGATGCGGATCAGGGCACTGAGCTGGTCAAGACCCGCCTTGCGCAGATCGCAGGCAGGCTCCAGCAGGAAAGCGGTCTTAAGGTCAATGCTTATGTGATGAGGGGAAAAGTCCCGGATATCATCGGAAATATTATCGAAAGGATCAATGCTATTGTTGTCGTGGCAGGATTGAACACGATCAACCGCAGGCCGTCGGACTATTTCACACCATCCCGTCTGGTGGCCGACTACAGGACTTTACGGATACCCCTGCTGGTCGTGCAGAACAAAATGCCCGACTTCCGGGTTTTTGATCACATTATCCTTCCCATTGACTTCAACAGGGAATCCAAGGAAAAGGCCTCCTGGGCCGGCTATCTGGGAAAGCTCAACCAGAGTTTTGTTACCGTCACCCATACCGATTATCGGGATGGCTTTCTCGCAGTACAGCTCAGGAACAACCTGATGCTGGTTAAAAAACTCTTCACCACCCTGGGAACCCTTAATGAATTTCACAAGGCGGAAAGAGTGCGTTATGGTATCGACCGTTACAGCGTGGCTTACGCGAAAATGAGAAAAGCGGGAATGATTATTATCACCACCACCAAAGAGTGGGGGATCGATGATTATATCCTGGGGCCGGTTGAAAAGAGAATCATCTGCAATGAGGACCAGCTGCCGGTGATGATGATCAACCCGCGCGACGATCTTTTTGTGCCCTGCATATAATCCGGAAAGTTTACAGTTCTTTTGAAGGATCCCAGAACACTTTTTTGAAATTCAGTATACGATTGTTTTCCACCTCGATCCCTTCGCTGGAGAGCAGCTCCTGCATGATTGTGCTGCCCCCGAAATGGTGTTTCCCGGTGAGCAGTCCATTGCGGTTCACCACACGGTGTGCCGGCACCGCTTCTTTCTGTCGGTGCGAGGCGTTCATTGCCCAGCCCACCATGCGGGCCGATCCTTTACTGCCCAGATAAGCTGCAATCGCGCCATATGAAGTCACCCGGCCATAGGGAATCTGACGCGCAATCGCGTAAACGAGTTCGAAAAATGAATCCTGACCTTTCATTCCCCCTTCATTTTTAATCTGAAGCGCAGGTATTTGATGGTTTTGCCCTGACCCAGCCAGATACTTTCGTAGAAGGTGACAATACTTGCAGCCACCTCAGCCGGTGCGTCCCGGTATATATCTTCGGTTGCGTAAAGCAGTTGATGGCCTGCATCTGTTAAAACTCCAAGCGTATACAGGAAGAGGCTTTCATCATCTGTTTTCAGGTGAACCACGCCCTCCGGATGAAGTACCTTATTATATAAGTCCAGAAAGCGGGGAGAGGTCAGCCTTTTGTGACTTCGGGATTCCCTGGGCTGGGGATCGGGGAAAGTGATCCAGATGCTTCTGACTTCCCCGGCCGAGAAGAAATGGTCGAGGTAGAAGATCTGACTGCGGATGAAGGCGACATTCTTCAGGTTTTCTTCGAGCGCTGTTTTTGCACCCCGCCACATGCGGGCGCCCTTGATGTCAATACCGATAAAATTTTCATCCTGAGATCTGCGAGCAAGCCCTATGGTAAATTCACCTTTTCCGCAGCCCAGTTCCAGGTTCACGCTGCCGGTATTCCGGAAGAAGCCGGTGTTCCAGGTACCCTTCAAAGGGAACTCTGTACTCAGATCTTCCATTGAGGGTTGAAAGAAATGAGGAAATGTGGCGGTTTCCGCGAAACGCTGCAGCTTTCTTTTAGTCACGATGTTTCAGGTAGAATTTCAAGTATCCAGGCCTGGGGGGCCTGTTTGCGGATCGTCGTCAGACGGACTTCAGCATCTGCACGATTTTCCATTTTTTCCAGAAAAACCTGATAAGGCATGGGCCCTTCGGTGATCAGCAGTCCGGCTGCCGGGAATCCTTTAGCGCGCATATCCGAAAGGTATTGTCTGGCATATTCTTCATGACTGAAACAGTTGCCGATAATCAGCACTGAGGGTTCCATCTGGTCCTGCCGGTAAATGTTCTCCCTGACCGGACGGATCATGTTTTCATTTACAGAGGTGTTCGCCGCGCTGAACCTGACTTCAGCGCTTACCGTTCCTTTCGGATTGGTTTTCGGCCGGGGTTCGTTTCCTGTTACCCTGGCGTATAATTCTGCAGGCGTGATTTGCCGGATGAGGAAGAAAAGGACAATAGCAATCAGCGGTATGCTTAGCCATATGGCCCGTTTCAATGCCACCGGCATGCGGCGGTCTTTCCTGTTGCGGCCCCCGCTTTTCCTGATATTACGTTCAGGTTTTTTTCTGCTGCGGATTATAGCCGGGGAGCGAATCTCCGACAAACCAAAAGCCGGCGGCATCGTTTCCTGCGTCTCTGATGGTGTGAAAACCAGCACGCCGGAAGCAACACGGCTGAATGATCCAAGGCCTTCCACGCGCGAAGAGCCCGTGGTCCCAATCTCATGAATCAGCTCCTGAACGGCTTCACCGATCATCTGTCGTGCATCCGCGGCACTGACATTCAGCAGGAGCGCAAGCCTTTCCGGAAACCGCTGGTCGCTGCTGCCCGTGTTGTAAACAAAGGTAATCTCAACAGAAGGCGGAGAGAGGGTATGAAGAACCGGGTGAACGCTGGCAGGCAGATAGCGGGTACCAAAAACACCAAGTCCCGTCACACCAATGTTTTCTTCTTTGGTCAGCAAACGGGGGATATGTCCCAGGATCTCCTTCATACCGGCGATTTGTCATGCGAATATACAGAAAAATGCCAGAACCCGCTGCTCAGACCTTTTTCAGATCCTCCGGGGTGTCGATCGAATGGCTCTCAGTCATGGTAATCTCTACCCTGATGTCCATCCCGTTTTCCAGCCAGCGGAGCTGTTCCAGCGATTCAGCAGTTTCAAGTGGACTGGGCTGCAGCGTGCAGACCTTTTTCAGGCTTTCTGTCCTGAAAGCATAGATCCCGATGTGCTTGTAAAAAGTGTGTGACGCCGGCCAGTCCTCCGGTTCGTAGCCCCTCACATAGGGTACAGAAGAGCGGCTGAAGTAGATGGCATTCCCTGCCAGGTTACAAACGACCTTGATGATATTGGGGCTGTTCAGTTCATCTATTGAATTTACCGCTTTACGGAGGGTGGCAATATTCACTTCCTTATTTCCGAAACAAGCCGCCAGTTTATCAATCTGTCCGGGATCAATAAACGGCTCATCCCCCTGAATATTGATCACAACATCATAGGAATGGCCCTGTTCTTCCAGTTGAAGCAAGGCTTCATGACAGCGCTCGGTTCCCGTACGATGGTGTCCGGCCGTCATCATCACCCGTCCGCCGGAATCCACCACATGCCCGAAAATCCGCTGATCATCGGTGGCAACATAAACGTCAGTGAGGGAGGAGGCTTTCAGACATTGCTCATAAACGCGACAGATCATGCTTTTCCCTCCGATGTCGACCAGGGGTTTACCGGGAAAACGGGTGGAGGCATATCGGGCCGGGATCAGTCCCAGGATTTTCATGCTAATGGGGTTTTTGCGATCAGAACAATCCAAAAAGTTCAGCATTGATTTTATCGATCAGCAGTTCCAGATCTGCCGGGTTCTCAACAAAATTCTTGTCGTCCACATCCATGATCAGGAGTTTACCTTTGTCGTACCCCGAAATCCAGGCTTCATATCGTTCGTTGAGGCGGTTGAGGTAATCGAGCCGGATGCTGTTTTCATAATCCCTGCCGCGCTTCTGGATCTGACGCACCAGCGTGGGAACCTCCGCTCTTAGATAAATAAGCAGATCCGGGGCCTGCAGAAAAGTACTCATCAGTTCAAAGAGGGATTCGTAATTATCAAAATCACGCGACGACATGAGTCCCATGGCGTGAAGATTCGGCGCAAAAATATGGGCATCCTCGTAGATGGTGCGGTCCTGAATAACCGCCTTGCCACTCTGCCTGATCTTGATCACCTGCCGGAATCTTGAATTCAGAAAATACACCTGCAGGTTGAACGACCAACGCTGCATATCTTCATAGAAACTCTGAAGATAGGGGTTGGTATCCACATCCTCGTAATGGGGTTCCCACTTGTAATGCTTGGCCAGTAAGCCCGTCAGGGTAGTCTTGCCTGAACCGATGTTGCCTGCAACTGCGATGTGCATAGATATACTTTTATGTGATGCACTAAATTAGATAAAAATATCAGGGCGCATCGATTTGTTGAAAAAAACTTAAAACCGTCGCACATTGACAATCATTACTGCGGAATGAGTCCGTATAGCTTTTTATTATCTTTGTGCTGATAATCCTGAACACTTGACCGAAAACCCTTTTAAGCCCCTGGACAAACAGGAATTTGAAATGCTGTTCAGAACGCATTTCAAAGGGATGGTCTTTTACGCCCAGCAATACATCAAGGACCTGGATACTGCCCGTGAAATTGCACAGGAGGCCTTCATTGCATTATGGGAAAAGCGTGAACAGATTGACATGAACCGTTCGGTCAGGTCGTACCTCAGCAGCAGCATTCATAATAAATGCCTGAATGTACTGAGGGAACAGAAGAAGTTTGACCGCAGCCTGCTGGCTTTTGAAGGGCTGAGTGAAAAGGCGGCAGATGTTGCATTCTCGGGCGAACATCGGGAAACGGAAGCCTTGATCAGCGCTGCCATTGAGGAGTTACCTGAAAAGTGCAGGGAGATTTTCCGCCTGAGTCGTTTTGAGAACCTGAAATATCAGCAGATCGCCGACCAGCTGGGGATTTCTGTGAAAACAGTGGAAGCACAGATGTCAAAGGCCCTGCAGCATATGCGTGCCAGGCTTGCAGACCACCTCCCGGCCCTGCTGATCTTATGTTTGTATCATCTGAACTGAAAAATAGTGTTGTCGCATAAGGGTAATTGCAGCCAGAAGTGTATATAAGGTGAAAAAACGGACATGGAAAAAGACCTTACATATTACAATGAATTGATCGCCAGGTACTTTTCAGGAGAAACAAGTCCTGAGGAGACGGCTGAACTTTCGTTGTGGCTGCAAGGTGACGAATCCCGGGCCGAACAGTTCAGGGCTTTACACAAGACATGGATGATGCTCGAAGCGCGTAGGGTAGAGGAGACCATTCAGCTCGACGGGGAGTGGGAGCGACTGAGCCGGGCTTGTTTTGGCGACGATAAGCTGGAAGAGGAAGCAAAGGTGGTTTCCATGGACACAGGAATCGCCCGAAAAAGCAAAACGGTAAAAAGGTGGTTGGCTATTGCTGCCGTACTGGCGGTTCTTCTGGGTTCATTTTTCGTGATCCGCTACATCGCCGGGACATCTCAAACAGTGGAACTGGTCGCCGGTACAGAAAAACTGGAAAAAGTCCTGCCCGATGGTTCCAGGCTGACCCTGGCCGCCGGTTCCGGGTTCCGTTACAAGGAAAAGTTTGACAAGGACTCCCGTCAGGTGAGCCTCGACGGGGAAGCGTATTTTGAGGTCAGTCACGAGGCCGACCGCCCTTTCATTGTCGACGCCGGCGGTGATATACGGGTGGAAGTTCTGGGGACAAGTTTTTATGTGAATACGCGCGCAGAGGGTGCTTGTGTCGAAGTGGCCCTCATCAGCGGGAAGGTAGCCGTTTATCATCAACAGCGTCCTGAAGAGCGTATCATTCTTGCTCCCGGGGAGAAGGTGTGCTGCGGGCAGCAGACTTTGCCGGCAGAAAAAGCATTGACCTCCGACCAGAATTTCCTGGCGTGGAAAACGGGCCTTCTGGTCTTCAATGATACCCGCCTCGATGAAGTTGTAAGGCATCTGAACAAAACTTACCGTGCCGATGTGCGCCTGGCTGATCCGGCATTGGGCAAATGCACCATCACAGCCACCTTCAGGGATCAGAAACTGGAATCTGTGATCCGTGTGCTGACTGAAACCCTTTCGCTGAGATGGAAGAAGCAGGGAGAGACTTACCTGATCTCCGGCGAAGCCTGTCATGAATGATAGTAACCGCATCCTCAGTTAACATGAGAAGATTCTGCCACCGGGCCATTATTATTATGATCTTCATTTGCGCCCTGCCAGGCTTTCATCATGCCCAGAACCTTGATCGAAGGATCAGCCTGAGTCTGAAGGATGTCAGTCTCAAAGAGGCCCTGAAATCTATTGAAGAGGCTTCTGGATTTTACTTTTCGTATAGTCCTCAGCAACTGAACACTTCAGTCAGGGTCAGCATCAAGGCCCGCAACAAACCCCTGAAGGACATATTGAATGATCTCTTTAAAAAGCAGGGGATCAGCTGGCAGGTAGTGGAGAATCAACTGATCCTGAAAGCGGATCCGAAAAAAACAGAAACCCCTGGTGCTGAACAGTCGAAAACAACTGCACCTAAACGCCATGTGATCAGCGGAACATTACGGGATGCGGCCAGCGGCGAGGTTCTGACCGGGGCTTACGCCTATGTGAGAGGAACAAGCCTGGGAACCACCAGCAATGCTTACGGTTTCTACTCGCTGAGTCTGCCGGAAGGACCGCATTCGCTGGTGTATTCTTTTCTGGGGTATGAACCTGTGAGCTTCACTGCTGACCTGGAAAAAGACATGGTTCACAACGTGCAGCTCAAAGCCCTCAGAGCGGAGATTCCGAGTGTTGAAATCAAAGCGGAGAGTGATGCTGAAAATGTGAAGAACATGAAATCGGGCATTTCCCGCATCGATACCCGGACGATGGGACAATTGCCGGGTATAGCCGGTGAGCTGGATATTGTGAAGTCTCTTCAGGCGGTCCCCGGTGTGAAATCCTTCGGTGATGGTTCGGCTATGTTTTCCGTGAGGGGGGGCAGGAACGACCAGAACATGATCATGGTGGATGAGGCTCCGGTTTATAACCCGGCGCACCTTTTTGGTTTCATCTCAGTTCTGGCCCCGGAAGCCATCAAGGAAATGATCCTGTATAAAGGGGATGCCCCGGCCATGTTCGGAGGCCGGCTTTCGTCGACCATAGATATTAAAACCCGTGACGGAAACATGAAACGTTTCGGGATGTCGGGAAATATCGGTCCTTTTGTTTCGGAACTCTCCCTTGAAGGCCCCTTTCGAAAAGACAAACACTCCTGGCTGCTGGCGGGCCGCTATGCCACCATCAACTGGTTACTCAATGCAGGCTCGCTCAACCGCGACCTTAAAATGAATTTCTTCGATCTGAACAATAAGATGAACTTTCGGCTGAACGACAATAACCGCCTGTTTTTCACTTTTTATTTCGGCGAAGATGTCCTGTCGCGTGAGAATACATCCACGGGGCGTATCTTCGGGATCACCTGGAATAACCTGCTGACAACCCTGCGCTGGAACCACATATACAACCAGAGATTGTTTTCGAATACAACGCTTTATTTCAGCCGTTATCAGTATTTTCTCTTTCTCAATAAAGGGGCAGGTGATTACTGGAGGTCTTCGATCTCCAACCTCAGCGGGAAGACTGACTTTTCCTGGTACCTGAACCCGTCCAATACCTTGCGTATGGGATTTGAGATCAGTCCGCACCGGTCCGATCCCGGCAATACCTATCTTTCTGATGAAAGCCTGCAAATGAGGGTCAGACAGGTCTCACGGTACAGGAGCAGCGAGTATGCCCTGTACGCTGCCAACGAGCAGATCTTATCCGATCAGCTGAACCTGAAATACGGACTGCGCCTCAGTCTCTGGCAGAACTACGGTCCTGAAGAAATATACATCTTCGATGGAGAGCATATCCTGAGTGATACCCTTTTTCCCTTGAAGAATGAGGCTTATGCGACCTTCTTCCGACCGGAACCAAGGATCATCCTGAATTATCATCCCGGTAAGTACAACAACATCCGCGTTTCATATTCCCATAATGTTCAGTATCTCCAGGTCCTGAACAATACCGCAGGGCCCTTCACTTCAATGGAGTCATGGGTCCCAAGTGGCCCGAATATTAAACCCCAGTCGGGCGACCAGCTTGCTGTGGGTTATTTTCATCGCCTGAAAAATGCCGCTTTTTCATTCTCCGCAGAAGCATATGGACGGATTTACAACAATACCGTGGATTTTACCGACCACGCCAACCTGGTGTACAACCCCCTGCTGGAAGGTGAGCTGAGGTCTGGCAAGGCGTGGTCTTACGGACTGGAGCTGGTGTTCAGAAAAACCGAAGGAAAGTTCAGCGGATGGATCAGTTACACCTGGTCACGAGCCATCAGCAAAGTCCCTGAGATCAACGGGGGGAAAAGCTATGCGGCCAATATTGATGTGCCTCATGAAGTGATGCTAAACCTGAGCTATGATAACTACAAAAGATGGTTGATCTGTCTCAACTGGATCTATCACAGCGGTTTGCCGGTAACGACCCCTGTGGGCTTTTATAACTACAACGGCGTATCGGTTCCGGTTTACGGTGAAAAGAACAACGACCGCCTGCCGGATTATCACCGGCTGGATCTGAGTGTGATGCTGCGCCTCAGTAAGCCGGAAAGACGATTCCAGCATAGTCTGAGTCTGAACATCTTTAATCTCTATTCACGAAAAAACCCCTTTTCTGTCAACTTCAGCAAATTTGATGACGGGAACGGGAACTTTCTGATACCCTCCGATACAGAGGGGAATTATGAGCTTGTCCCGACCCAGACTTCCGTTTCGGGGATTATCCCGTCGATCAATTATAAATTCCGTTTCTGATGAAAAAAGCAGTCTCACTAGTGTCCGATTAAAATAGATTGATTTTCAACTGTATATATTCTTGTTCTT